>JACMQX010000308.1 GCA_014376765.1 Ramlibacter sp.
ACCCCCAGCATCTCGCTCAACACCTGTTCCGTGTGCGCCCCCAACATCGGCGCCGCGCCAGCAGGAATCCGCTTCATTCCTGAAAAATTCAGCGGCAGGCCGGCCGCGAGGCAGGGCCCCACACCCGGCTGGTCCACCGTGCTGAACATCGGGTTGGCCGGTGAGCAGGCTTCATCTTGCGTGACCAGTTGCGTGAGGCTCTGGTACTTGCCCCAGCATGCGCCCTGCTGGGTCAGCGCCGCAGCAGCTTCGGCATAGGTGTGCCGGGCCATCCATGCCTGGACCATCACACCCAGTTCCTTGCGCGCCTTGAAGCGGTTGCCTTCAAGGTTCAGGTCCAGGCCCGACTGTGTGGCCAGCGCTTTGACCTGTTCGTTCAGCCCCATCGCATTGCAGATCGCCTGCCACTGCTTGAGCGTGAGCCCCACGATGATCAGCCGCTCGCCGTCGGCTGTGCTGAAGTCTTTGCCGAAGGCGCCAAAGAGCTCGTTGCCGTGGCGTTCGCGCGCATGGCCGAGTTGCGCTTCGGCAATGAGGCCCAGGTGGCTCACGGCGGCCAAAGCCACATCTTCCAGCGCGAGCTTCACGTGCTGGCCTTGCCCGGTTTTGAGGCGATGGCGTTCTGCGGCCAGCAGGCCAACGGCCACCATCTGGCCCGTCACCAGGTCCCACGCTGGCAGTACATGGTTGACCGCCACATTCGCAGCTGCGCCACTTTCGTCGCCTGTGATGTACGGAATGCCGACCCGCGAATTGATGGTGTAGTCCACCGCCGAGCCGCCGTTTCTATCGCCCTGAACTGTGAGCTGGATGAGGTCTTCCCGCCGGGCTTTGAGCTTGTCGTGATCCAGCCAGCCGCGCGGTGGAAAGTTGGTGATCAGCATGCCGGCGTCATCGCCGGGCGCGGTGATCAGCGCCATCGCGATCTCGCGACCTTCTGCGCTGCCGAGATCCAGCGCGACCGAGCGTTTGGACTTGTTGAGGCCGCACCAGAAGAGGCTGGTGTTGTCTTGCGTGACCGGCCAACGCCGGTAGTCAAGCCCGCCGCCGAGCGTGTCAATGCGGATCACGTCGGCGCCCATCTGCGCGAGCGTCATACCGCCCAAAGGCGCTGCGACGAAGGCTGCGGCTTCGATGATGCGCATGCCGGAGAGGATGCCGTTCATGAGCTGGTACCTCTCTTGTTTGCCGCACCATTCAACGCCCCCTCCAGCAAGCTACGCGCCACCACCTTCAGCGCCAGCGTCTCCTCCGCCCCCTCAAAAATCGACAGCACCCGCGCGTCCACAAAGTAGCGGCTCACGGGCGTTTCTTCGGCATAGCCCATGCCGCCGTGCAATTGCAAGGCTTCACGCGTGACGAGTTCTGCCGAGCGGCAGGCCAGCAGCTTCACCAGGCTGGCTTCCATGCGGCCGCCGCCTTTGTCCAGCAGCGTGGCAATGACGTAGGCCAACTGCCGGCAGGCAGAAAACCGCGCGGCCATGCGGGCGAGTTTGGCCAGCGTCAACGGGTAGGCCAGCAAGGGCGAGCCAAACACCTTGCGGTCGCGTGAATACTGCAGGGACGCAAGCAAGGCTGCGCGCATTACGCCGCAGGCGCGCGCGGCTGTTTGCAAGCGCCCGCCCATCATGCCGGCCATGGTGAAGTAAAAGCCTTTGCCGAGGCCGCCTGCCTCGCCGATGACGTTCGCGTCGGGCACAAAAAAATCCTCGAACGACAAATCGAACGAATGCATGCCGCGGTAGCCGATGGTGGGGATCGCCTTGCCGCGCAGCCTGCCGCCGCCTTCGGGTTCGTAGTTGAATTCATGCGCGTCTGTTGAAGGTTTTTCCACCAGCAGGATCGACAGGCCCTTGTATCCGGCAGACTTGTCCGGGTCAGTGCGGGTGACGACCATCAACAGCCCGGCCTTGCCCGCAAAGGTGCACCAGGTCTTGGCGCCGTTCAAGCGCCAGCCGCCTGCGACGCGCGTACCCTTGAGCGAGAGCGCCGCCACGTCGGAGCCGTAGTCTGGCTCGGTGATCGCAATCGCGCAGAGCGGGTCGCCGGCGGCGATCTTCGGCAACCAGTGCTGCTTCTGCGCCTCGGTGCCGCCGCTCAGCAAGGCGCGGCTCAAAATCTCTGGCCGTGTGATGAGGCTGCCTGCTGCGGCGAGCGATGCTTCAGACAGCGCCTCGGTCACGGTAACCATCATCAAGGTGTCGTCCCGGTCGTCCGGCGCACTGCCGCCGAATCGCTCGGGAATGGACAGGCCAAACACGCCCATCTCGCGCAGCGGCGCCAGCAGTGTTTCAGGCACGGTGAGGTCGTGGCGGTGGATGGCCTCGGCCTGCGGCGCGACCACGTCCGCAGCAAACCGGCGGAACGCGTCCTGCGCCATGACCAGGTTCTCTGGCAGCGCCACGTAGCCGACTTCGCCCTGTGCTTCGGCGACCGCACGGCCTGCTGCTTCCAGCGCTGCAGCACCTGCACCTTCGCGGCGCAGGTCAGCCCATGCCGGGTCGGCCGCGATGGATTGCAGCGGCGCAAGATCAAGCTTCAGATCGAGGTACAGACCGTCCAGCCGCGCCAACACCGCGGCAATTGCGTCTGCTGTGAAGACAAGGGCCAGGCGCGCATCGACTTGGCTGGTGTGCATCGTCACGCCCGAGGTGACGGTCTCGGCCGCCAGCAGGTCGGCGCTGGCCCAGGCCAGCTCAAAGCAGAGCACCTGGTGGGCATCAAGCTTTGTGTTGCTGAGCTTGCCTTGGTCACTGCAGGCCTGCGCGAGTTGGGTCACCCCGTGATCAAAACAGGGGCGAAGCCGCGCGAGCAATGCGGCGGCGTTGTGAAGGGTGGCGTGAATCAATGTTGGGTCCATCCTGCCATTCTGGCAGGGGCAAGCCGTACCCCCGCGCCGCTCACAAAGTCACGCGGCTTTGCTTGTCCCAGCGCTTCTTGCCGGTCAAAAAATACCACCAGCCCCATGCGGCGCCTGTATGCCGCAGCAACTGGAAGGTGAAGGGCTCCACCAGGGCGGCCAGCAAAGCCAGTGGGAAGCTCGCTTGTGTGGCGTAGGCGCCTTCCAGCTTTCCCTGCCCGTTCAATTCAGGCGCACTGGTCGCCCACCGTCTATACAAAGACACCGACCAGAGATGAAAAGCCAGATCGATACCGATCTTTACGCTGATGATGCCCGCCACCGGGATCAGTGACGCAACGTTGCCTGTGGCGAGGTAGTACACCAGCAACACGAACGCAGTAAGCCCATACAGGGGCTGCAGTGTGTCCACGGCCTTGACTGGCAGCATCGCCACACCTAACCAGCCGTGGCGCCTGTCGCCCACCATGTCGCGGTACCAGAACTGGGTCTGCAGGAAGCCACCAAACCAGCGCCGGCGCTGGCGCAAAAACGCGAGGATGTCGCCCGGCGCTTCGGTGCGCGCGCGAGCCGCGCCCACTACTGCGGTCGTCCAGCCCCGGTTCTGGAAGGTGCTGAATCGTTTCATCCGGTGGATGAGTTCGTAGTCTTCCACCAGACAGTCCGTATCAAAGCCGCCCACCTCCACCAGCGCAGAGCGCCTGAACGCTGCAAACGCGCCCGAGATCAGCAACAGGCTGTTGACCTGCATCCAGGCATAGCGGGAGAGAAAGTTGCGGATGTACTCATAGGTCTGAAACCACTGGAACAGGCGGCCGCTCAGGCCCGGTTTGCACATGGGTGACAGCACGCCCGTGGCTGCCACCAGTGTCTTGTCCTGAATGAATGCGTTGCGCATGCTGGCAACAGCCAGGGGTTCGAGCAGGGTGTCGCTGTCTACCGTCAGCACCACGTCACACTGCATGTGGGCCAGCGCCTTGTTCAGGGCGTGTGCCTTGCCCTGGTGCGGCAAGCGCAGCCAACGCAATGCCGGCGCCAGCGTACTGGCAGCGCTGATCTGCCCGACAGCAGGCTCTGCCAACGCAAAGTGCTGCAGGAGAATTTGGGCAGTGTTGTCTGACGAGCCGTCGTCGGTAATCAGGATCTGTTCGGGCGGGTGCTCCTGTCTGAGCAGCGCCGCGATGGTGACTTGCAACACCTTGGCCTCGTTGTGCGCGGCCACGATGACGCCGAGCGTTAGCGGTGCGCCGCCGCCGTCAGCAGGTGCGTCTGTCAACGCGGGCTGGGTTGCGGCCAATTCGATACTGGCTGAGTGCGTGAGCCTCCAGGTCTTCCAGAAAACGAAGACCAGCAACACCGTGTCGTACGCAATGTAAGCAATGCCCGTCGCCCACGCCCAAAAGCCGGTGATGCGAAATGCCATGGCAAACAAGACAATCCACAGCAGCAGCACGCCGGTATGAATAGTCCAGCTGGCAAGGGGTGTTGCGATCGGCGTGAAACGCGGTGAGGCAAATTTGAATGCAGAATCGAGTGTGGACATCAGTTCATTGATAACTTTCCACTCATTTTGTTCCATGAATCCACCAGATAAATATTCCCGGACAGCGATGGCCCTGCACTGGCTGGTTGCCGCGTTTATCTTTGCAGGCGTTGTGCTGATCTGGTGCGTGGACTATGTGCCGGATGAGCAGGTTCGCTGGGTGATCAACACCCATAAATCGATTGGCATCACGGTTTTAGGCCTGGCGATTTACCGGCTCGCCTGGCGCTTGACGCATACGCCACCAGCGCTGCCCTCCAGCTATTCCCGCCGGGAACAACGTGCCTCCAGCCTGGCGCACGGTCTCTTGTATGTGTTGATTTTTCTCATGCCGCTGTCGGGCTGGCTGCACGACTCAGCCTGGAAGGATGCGGCCACGCATCCGATGCAGATCTTCGGTCTGTTCCCCTGGCCGCGCATCGGCTGGATCATGTCGCTGGAGCCGGGGCTGAAAGAGTCCTTGCATGATGTCTTCGGGCTTGTGCATACGATCTCTGGCTACGGTCTGTACGCACTCGTGGCGCTGCATGTGCTCGCGGTGGTGAAGCATCATGTGGTTGACCGTGAGTCGGAGATGCAGCGGATGCTGCCTTGATCACGGCTGCTTTTCAATAGCCGCGTTTGCGCAATAGCAGCGCCTGCGGCGCTGAGTCACGGTGCCGCGCTGTCGCGCGGTGTGCTAATTCACTTCACATGATTGCTGCCCCGCGGGATGGCGGTGGCGGGTGCCTGCCTTCGTTCGTATCCCCCGCGCTGCGCGCTCCTCCTTTACCTCACTGCGGCAGGCAGCCACCACCGCTATCCCGCTACGCTGTTTCACGGAGACAAAAGACCATCACCGGCGCGCCGGGCGGAGCTTTGGGGTCGGATCAAAATTCAGGACATTGATGCAGTCGGAGCAGGTAGCTCACCGACGAAATTTTGCTCCGACCCCAATGCGGTCGGGTGCAAATGCCCGTCACGTCAGCAACGCAGAACTTTTGATCTACCCGCATTGGGGTCGGAGCGAAATTTCGTTCGGCGCCGCGCGCTTCGAGCACATTTTTGTCCTGAATTTCGATCCGACGCCAAAGCTCTGCCCGGCGCGCCGGAGGTGGTCTACGTCCGCGTGAAGCAGCGTAGCGGGACGGTGGTGGCGGTTGCCTGCCGCAGTGAGGTAGAGGAGGAGCGCGCAGCGCGGGGGAAACGAACGAATGCAGGCACCCGTCGCCGCCGTCCTGCGGGGCAGACACCATGTAGCTGACCCCGCACACCGCGCGACAGCGCGGCTACCAGCTCTCAGCGCCGCAGGCGCTGCCATTGACCAGGCGCAGGCGCTGCCATTGACTGAGGCGCAGGTCCTGCTGTTGAAACAGCGACGAATCCAGACGCCCGAACAGCACGTCAGTAATCGACTACCGTCCCCACTCCCCGCAACTCAGCCTGTGCCACCGCCAGACGCGCCACCACGAGGTCCTGCAGCGCGACCCCGGTGCCGTCGAACAGCGTCACCTCATCGGCGTCTACACGGCCTTGCCCCAGCTTCGCCACAACGCTCCCCAGGCTCCCGCGAAAGTTTATTTCCGTGATCAATCCCGCTGCATAGGCGTGCTGGCATTCGCCAATCGAAATCGCCTGCGCCAACTCGTCATAAAACAAGGTGCAGCGTGCCACCAGCGCAGGGTCCAGCTCCTGTTTGCCGCGTGTGTCGGCGCCCATGGCGCTGATGTGCGTTCCGGCCCGTACCCAGCTGCTCTCCACCA
>JACMQX010000309.1 GCA_014376765.1 Ramlibacter sp.
CCTGCTGGACGGCGAGCATTCGCCTAATGACGTCACCACCTTCATTCCGCAGTTGATGGCGTTGAAAGACAGCGCCAGCGCGCCGGTGGTGCGGCCCACCTCCAACAACACGGTGGAGATCAAACGCTTGCTGGATGCGGGCTTCTACAACTTCCTGATCCCGTTTGTGGAGAGCGCTGAAGAAGCAGCCAGTGCTGTTGCCGCCACCCGCTACCCGCCGCAGGGTGTGCGTGGCGTGTCGGTGTCGCAGCGTAGCACCCGCTATGGCACGGTGGCCGATTACTTCAAGGACATCAATCAGCAGATCTGCGTGGCCGTGCAAATTGAAAGCCGGGCCGCTGTGGCCGCCACTGCTGCAATTGCAGCGGTGGAGGGGGTGGACTGCATCTTTGTCGGCCCCTCAGACCTGGCGGCCAGCATGGGGCATCTTGGCAAGGCGGATCACCCGGAAGTGCAGGCGGCGATCGCCTCGGTGTATGCAGCCGCCAAGGCCTCCGGCAAGCCCACTGGCATCCTCGCGCCCAAGGAAGAAGACGCCCGCCGCTACATGGCGATGGGCGCGACCTTTGTTGCAGTAGGCAGCGACCTCGGCGTCTTCCGCGCCGCCACGCAGGCTCTCAAAGACAAATACGCAGACTGAAAGAACACAGAACATGGCTTCCCTCAAAATCGGTTTCATCGGCCTCGGCATCATGGGCGCGCCCATGGCGGGGCACCTGCTCAAGGCGGGCCACCAGCTTTTTGCCAACACGCGCAGCAAGGTCCCGCAGGACCTGCAGGACGCGGGCGCCAAGGCTTGCAGCACCGCAAAAGAAGTGGCGCAGCAGGCCGACATTATTTTCCTGATGCTGCCGGACACGCCCGATGTGGCCAAGGTGCTTTTTGGTGAAGACGGCGTTGCAGCGGGCCTCAGCAAGGGCAAGACCGTGGTCGACATGAGTTCGATCTCGCCGATGGATACCAAGGACTTTGCCAGGCAGATCAACGCGCTGGGTTGCGACTACCTGGACGCACCTGTGTCTGGCGGCGAAGTCGGCGCCAAGGCAGCCAGCCTGACCATCATGGTGGGGGCAACGGAGGCGGGGTTTGCCAACATCAGGCCGCTGTTCGAACTGATGGGCAAGAACATCACCCACGTAGGCGGCAACGGTGACGGGCAGACCTGCAAGGTGGCCAACCAGATCATCGTGGCGCTGAACATCGCCGCAGTGAGCGAGGCGCTGGTCTTTGCCAGCAAGGCCGGCGCCGACCCGGCCAAGGTGCGCCAGGCGCTGATGGGCGGCTTTGCGGCCTCGCGCATTCTGGAAGTGCATGGCGAACGCATGATCAAGCGCACCTTCAACCCGGGCTTTCGCATCGGGCTGCACCAGAAGGATTTGAGCCTGGCCTTGAGCGGTGCACGCACGCTGGGCATGGCGCTGCCGCAAACAGCAGGCGCCGCCCAGCTCATGCAGGTCTGCGCCGCCAACGGCATGCAGGACCTGGACCATTCCGCGCTGGTGCGCGCGCTGGAGTTAATGGCATCGCACGAGGTCGCAAAGGCCTGAAACCTTCCTCATTCAAGGAGAACCCCATGCAAGTCACCCGCAGAACCGTCCTCGGAGCCTCGCTTGCAGCCGCGCTCCCCTACGCCAAAGCGCAGGCCGCGTGGCCCAGCCGGCCGATCCGCCTCATCGTGCCTTACGCACCTGGCGGTTCATCAGACATCATTGCGCGCGCCATCAGCCAGCCGCTGTCTGAAGCGCTGGGCCAGTCAGTCATTGTTGAAAACAAGGTGGGCGCGAACGGCAACCTGGGCGCGGAGTTCGTCGCCCGGTCAGCGCCTGACGGCTACAACCTCTTGTTGTGCGACACCGGCGCGCTGGCCATCAGCCCCTCTGTCTACACCAAGCTGAGTTTTGACCCAGGCAAGGATTTGCGCGGGGTGACGATGCTGGCCTATTCGCCGCATTTGCTGGCGGTGCATCCGTCAGTGCAGGCGAGCAGCTTGAAAGAACTGGTCGCACTCTCGCAGCGCAGCAACGTCAACTTTGCGGTGACGGCAATGGGCAGCGCTCCCCATCTGGCCGGTGTGGCAGTAGAGCGGGCAACCGGCGCCAAGTGGCAATACATCCCTTACAAGGGCGGGGCCCAGGCGGTGGCGGACACCATCGCGGGGCAGACTCAGGTGGTCATGAACGGCATGCTGGCAACGCTGCCGTTTGTTCAAAGTGGCAAGCTCAAGGTACTGGGTGTTTCAAAGCGCACGCGGATGCCGCTGATTGGTGA
>JACMQX010000055.1 GCA_014376765.1 Ramlibacter sp.
ATGAAAAAATTGGCGCTTGGTGAACGTGCGCCGTTTTAGCGGACGGCGCGTTCGAACTCCCATGGCCTGGCTACCGGACCCGTAGGTGCCGTACCGAAAGGCTGCCTTCTTACAGCACTTCAAACACCCCAGCGGCTCCCATGCCCCCACCAATGCACATCGTCACCACCACCCTCTTCGCCCCACGCCGCTTGCCTTCAATCAGCGCGTGGCCCGTCAGGCGCTGGCCTGACACCCCATAAGGGTGGCCCACAGCAATCGCGCCGCCGTTGACGTTCAGCCTGTCGCCCGGAATGCCCAGCTTGTCGCGGCAATAAATCACCTGCACGGCAAAGGCTTCGTTCAGTTCCCACAGGTCAATGTCCTGCACCGTCAGGCCCAGCTTCTTGAGCACCTTGGGGATGGCATACACCGGGCCGATGCCCATTTCATCAGGCTCGCAACCGGCCACGGCAAAGCCGAGGAAGCGGCCGAGAGGCTTCAGGCCCTTGCGTGAGGCCACGTCTTCATTCATCACCACCACCGCGCCGCCGCCGTCAGAAAACTGGCTGGCGTTGCCCGCCGTGATCACGCCGCCAGGAATGGCCGGCTTGATGCCGCTGATGCCTTCCTTGGTCGTGCCGGAGCGAATGCCTTCGTCGTTGCTGACGGTGACTTCCCTGGTGCGCAGGCCCATGACCGGGTCGGCCACGCCGGCCAGCACGGTGATGGGGGCGATCTCGTCCTTGTACTTGCCCGCTTCCAGCGCGGCCGAGGCTTTTTGCTGGCTGGCGGCGCCGTATTCGTCCATCACGTCGCGGCTGATGTTGTAGCGCTTGGCCACCTGCTCGGCGGTCTGCAGCATGTTCCAGTAGATCTCGGGCTTGATCTTGTCCAGGTTCATGTCGCGCAGCATGTGGGTGTTCATTTCCTGCTGCACGCAGGAGATGCTTTCAACGCCGCCGGCCACAAAAATGTCGGCCTCGCCGGCGATCACGCGTTGCGCGGCCATGGCGATGGTCTGCAGGCCCGACGAGCAGAAGCGGTTCACCGTCATGCCCGAAGTGGTGATGGGGCAGCCGGCCATCAGCGCCACCTGGCGCGCGATGTTGGCGCCGGTGGCGCCTTCGGGGTTGGCGCAGCCCATGATGACGTCGTCCACCTCGGCGGCGTCAATGCCGGCGCGCAGGATCGCGTGCTTGACCGCATGGCCGCCCAGCGTGGCTCCGTGCGTCATGTTGAACGAACCCTTCCAGCTCTTGGCAAGCGGTGTGCGGGCGGTGGAGACGATGACGGCGTTGGTCATGATGAGTGTCCTTGGGTTGTGTCGATGTTGATGTGAAATCAGCTGAAGCTCTTGGCTTCAGCCGTCAGCCTGGCCAGCAGCGGCGCCGGCTCCCAGAAGCTGGCGTCATCGCGCGGATTTTTCTGGAAGCGCTTCATGCTTTGCACCACGTTGAACAGGCCCACCTGGTCTGCGTACAGCATCGGGCCGCCGCGGAAGACCGGAAAGCCGTAGCCGGTGAGGTAGACCATGTCGATGTCGCTGGCCTTGGTGGCAATGCCGTCTTCCAGGATGTGCGCGCCTTCGTTCACCAGTGAATACACCAGGCGCTGCACGATCTCTTCATCAGAGATCTTTCGCGGCGTGATGCCCAGCTCCTTGCGGTGGTCTTCGATCATCTTGTTGACCAGGTCTGAGGGAATAGCGTCGCGCTTGCCGGCCTGGTAGTCGTACCAGCCTGCAGAGGTCTTTTGGCCAAAGCGGCCCAGCTCGCACAGCTTGTCTGCGGTGCGGCTGTAGAGCATGTTGGGCCGCTCCTGGGCGCGGCGCTTGCGGATCGCCCAGCCAATGTCGTTGCCGGCCAGGTCGCCCATGCGGAACGGGCCCATGGCAAAGCCGAATTTCTCGACTGCCTTGTCCACCTGCTGCGGCGTGCAGCCTTCGTCCAGCAGGAAGCCGGCCTGGCGGCTGTACTGCTCGATCATGCGGTTGCCGATGAAACCATCGCACACGCCCGAAACAACAGACGTTTTCTTGATCTTCTTGCCAAGCGCCATGACCGTGGCCAGCACGTCCTTGCCGGTCTTTTTGCCGCGCACCACTTCGAGCAGCTTCATCACATTGGCGGGGCTGAAGAAGTGGGTGCCGATGACGTCTTGCGGGCGTTTCGTGAACTCGGCAATCTGGTCAACGTCCAGCGTGGAGGTGTTGGACGCGAGGATCGCGCCGGGCTTCATCACGCGGTCAAGTTCCTTGAAGACTTTTTCCTTGACGCCCATTTCTTCAAACACGGCCTCGATCACCATGTCGGCGTCTTTCAAATCGTCATAGCTCAATGTGGTGGTGAGCAGGGCCATGCGCTGCTCGTACTTGTCCTGCTTGAGCTTGCCCTTCTTGACCTGGCTCTCGTAGTTTTTGCGGATGGTGGCAAGGCCGCGGTCCAGCGCCTCCTGCTTCATCTCCAGCATCTTGACGGGGATGCCTGCGTTCAAAAAGTTCATCGAGATGCCGCCGCCCATGGTGCCCGCGCCAATCACGGCGATGGACTTGATCTCGCGCTTGGGGGTGTCTTCCGGCACATCGGGAATCTTGCTGGCGGCACGCTCGGCCACGAAGATGTGGCGCAGCGCCCGGCTCTCGGGCGTGAGCATCAGGTTGGTGAAAATCTCGCGTTCCAGGCGCATGCCTTCGTCGAACTTGTTCCTGGTGGCCATCTCGATGATGTCCACGCACTTGACCGGCGCCGGAAAGTTCTTGGCCATGCCCTTGACCATGTTGCGTGCGAACTGGAAGTACGCATCGCCCTGGGGGTGCTTGCAGGGCAGGTTGCGCACCAGCGGCAGGGGCCGCGTGTCGGCCACTGACTGGGCGAATGCAACGGCCTCTTCAGCCAGCGACTCGGCCGAGGCCGACATCTTGTCAAACAGCTTCTGGCCCGGTAGCGAAGCCAGCAACTCGCTCTTGACCGGGTCACCGCCCACGATCATGTTGAGCGCGGTTTCCACGCCCAGCACGCGGGGCAGGCGCTGCGTGCCGCCCGCGCCGGGAATGAGGCCGAGCTTGACTTCTGGCAGCGCAACGCTGGTACCCGGGGCCGCAATTCGGTAGTGGCATCCGAGGGCGGGCTCAAGGCCGCCGCCCATGGCCACGCTGTGCATCGCTGCAACGACTGGCTTGGCAGAATTTTCAACCGCAATGATCACGCTCAGCAGGTTCGGCTCGGCCAGCGCCTTGTGCGTGCCGAATTCCTTGATGTCCGCCCCGCCCGAGAAAGCCTTGCCTGCACCGGTGATGACGATGGCCTTGACGGCGCCATCGGCATTGGCTTTGGACAAACCGTCTGCCAGCGCGAGGCGGGTGGCGTGACCCAAACCGTTCACGGGTGGGTTGTTCATGGTGATCACGGCAACATCGCCGAGAACTTTGTAGTCAGCCGTCATACAGGAGTCTCCAGGTGGAAAAAGAACGGTCGTTCGATTATTGATTTTACGGGGCGGGTTTGATGTGCTGCCCGCGTGCCAGTCGCTTGAGGGACATGCACTGATATTGGTACGGTTACTTGAAGTTACTTGAAGCGGGCTCCCAGGCAGCCGTAACGGGCCGTGACAATTTACCTTCGCCGCCCCCACAATCAAGGCTTGGCTGGCTCATCCGCTCGTTGTTCCTCAAGCGGCGACCCGGGCACCTGGTGCGGCTGCTCTTTAATTATTGTCATTCAGGAAGGGAAATCCCATGTCCGTGCAAACCAGCACTCATCCATCACCCACTGCAACCCCACCGTGGGTTGGCATGGCGCCGGCCAACCAGCCGCTGATCTACAACCCGGCCCTGAGCGGTGAACCTCTGTACCTGCGGGTGCTGCGTACACCGCAGCAGCGCCAGGCCATTGCCAACCTGAGGCGGCATGCGGCCTTTGGTGTGGAGGGGGACCTTGGCCTGGGCCTGCAGCCCTATGAAGACAAGCGCGACGACATCGGCATCGTCACGGCCGTTTACCGCGGCGCACGCCCACTGGCCACCCTGCGCCTGGTGCCCACGGGCTACGGGCTGACGGGCGCTGAACGCCTGGCGGAAAAGGTGGATGTAGATGCCGACATTCTGGGCGACGGCAGCTGGGAGCTGGGCCGCGTGATCATGGAGCCGGAAGATCGCCACCCCGACCTGCTGCTGCAATGCCTGCGCCTGACGCTGGAAGAAGTCATGCGGGCCGAGCATGTGCGCCACTTTCACGCCACCACCACGCCGGCCATGGCGCGTTTGTGGCGGCGGGTTGGCATGCGCACCATCGTCAACACCACGGGCGCCAGCGGTGCGCGTTACTGCCTGGTGCACGGCCAGGTGGACGATGTAGCCGCAGCGCTCAATGTGGAAGCACCGTCAGCCCTGCAGATGCGGGCCTATGCAGGCAGTGCGGCCGCAGTCCCCAGGGGAGGCCTGAACGCTTGAGGTCAGGAGTCGTCTGCTACAGTCCGCGCAACAAAAATAAGGAGGTACAGGTTTTGCGGATCCTTTTGCGACTGAAAAACTTCGGGCGGAACCTGACTCGGTCTTACCGGCTGCATCACGAGTCCAACCCTTCGCTGCTGCATTGGATCGGGCTGATCGGCTTTGTGGCGCTGTCGGCCTTCTTCCTGGCCCGCCTGACCGGCAAGCTCCCCCCGCGCTGGGACGACCTGCCCTTTCGCATCCCCGGCATCCTGTTTTGCTTTTTGCTGATCCTGCGGCGCTGGTGGCCTGAGCCGCTGGTGCGCTTCTACCTCCCCTACTCCTACTTCACGGCGTTTTACTGCCTGGCTTTTTTCCTGCCGCTGACGCTGCTGGAAAACGGCGGCGCGCCCAACACGGTGGCCAACATGATGCTGGGCGCCGGCCTGGTGGTGCTGGTAACCGACTGGCGCAACACCCTGCTGATGATTGTGGGTGGCTACCTGGCAGCGGCCGGGGTGTACCTGGCGCACCACCCGCTGTCGGCCTTTCCGATGGAATTCCTTTATTGGTGGGTGCCGCTGTGCATGGTGATGGTGGCGGGTGGCACGGCCTCCAAGTATGTAGAGCGCCGCGCCGAACTTGAGCGGCTGCGCCACCTGTATGCAGGCCTGGCCGGCTCCATTGCGCATGAGGTGCGCAACCCCATGGCCCAGGTGCAATATGCGCTTGAAGGCGCCCTTTCCATCCTGTCGGCCGCCCGCACCAGCGAGCCGCCTGCGCTGGCCCGCCGGCAGGTGGACGCCCTGGCGCAAGCCCTGGCCGGCGGCGCGCTGGCCGTGGCGCGCGGTTTGCAGGCTGTCACCCTCACACTGCAGCAGGTCAGCGGCAAGCCGCTGGACAGTGCCAGCTTCACCCGCCTCTCGGCCGCTGAATGCGTGGAAAAGGCGCTGGCTGAATTTGCCTTTGAAACTGCCGAACAGCGCGCCTGCGTGGGGGCGCGCATAGAAGGCGACTTCATGTTCCACGGCGATGAGACGGCTTGCGTGCTGGTACTGTTCAACCTGCTGAAAAACGCGCTGTATTACCTCCCCGTGCATCCGCAGACCCGCGTCACGCTGACCGTGCAAAACGCGCCGCAGTGCCGCATCGTGGTTCATGACACCGGGCCGGGCGTGCCGCCGGTGCAGGTGGCCGAGCTGTTCGAGGAGTTCTATTCCTTTGGCAAGGCTGAGGGCACCGGGCTGGGCCTGGCCTTCTGCGCCCGCGTTATGTCTGCCTTTGGCGGCGACATCAGTTGCCGATCTGATGTGGGCGAGTTCACCGAGTTTGTCCTGGCCTTCCCGCCCGCGCTTGCGCCGCAGCCTGCCGATGAGCCCATCACTGGCGTTGCCGGCAGCGCCGCCCATTCAGCCGCGCCTGCGGAATCAGGTTTTGGCAAGGCCGAGTTCATCGGCCGGGCTGCCATGGTGGTGGACGACAGTGCCTTCAACCGCTCGGTGCTCAAGGCCCGCCTGCGCGACCTGGGCATGGTGGTGCAGGAAGCGCGGCATGGGGAAGAGGCATTGCAGATGCTGGACCACGGCGCGCGCCCGGAGGTGATCCTGATGGACATGCAAATGCCAGGCATCAGCGGTATGGAGACGACGCGGGCATTGCGTGCGCGGCCAGCGCCCTTGAACTCGATCCCGGTGCTGGCGGTCAGCGCCAATGACCTGCAGCGCTTTCGGGACAACGCCGTTGAAGCCGGGGTGGACGGCTACCTGGCCAAACCCCTGCAATCGGAACTGTTGCGCCGGGAGCTGGCGCGCGTTCTGGCCGAGCAATTCGAGCCAGGCCAGAACCGGCGTGTTTCCTGACACCCTCGCTGGCCAGCGTGCAAGCCGGCCCGGCGGGCGTCACACCTCCAGCCACTCCTTGCGGATGTAGGCGTCTGCGCGCAGGGAGTCCGGGGTCCCCTGGAACACGATGCTGCCGTGGCCCATGACCAGGGCCCGGTCTGAAATCGCCATCGCAATCGTCAGCTTTTGCTCGATCAGCAGCACCGAGATGCCGCGCTGCTTGAGCTTTTGCAGAAACTCGCCCACCAGCTCCACGATCTTGGGCGCCAGGCCCTCGGTGGGCTCGTCGATGATGATGAGGTCGGGGTCGCCCATCAGCGTGCGGCACAGCGTGAGCATTTGCTGCTCGCCGCCCGAGAGCACGCCGGCTTCGGTGTGCTGGCGCTCCCGCAGGCGCGGGAACATCAGGTACATGTCTTCAAAGTTCCAGCGGCCCTTGCCGCGGCTCTTTGCGGTACGGCCCTTCTCGCCCAGCATCAGGTTCTGGTGGACGGTGAGCGAGGGAAAAATGTCGCGGCTCTCAGGCACATAACCCAGGCCCATGTGGGCCACTTCATAGGCCTTGCGGCCGGTGATGTTCTGGCCGTTCCATTCGATGTGGCCGGTGCATTCCACCAGGCCCATGATGGCCTTGGCGGTGGTGGAGCGGCCCGAGCCGTTGCGGCCCAGCAGCGCGACGATTTCGCCGGGCTGCACATCGAAATGTACGCCGTGCAGGACGTGGCTCTTGCCGTAGAAGGCGTGGAGGTCGTTGATCTTCAGCATGGGGGTGCTTTCTGCGGGGCGGTCAGTGAGCAGCGGCCTGGGGTGCACCATTCGCGGCACCACTTGCGGCACCACTTGCGGCACCAGTCTGGGCATCCGCCACATGCGAGCCCAGGTAGGCCTCCTGCACGCGCTGGTTGGCCCGTACGGCGGCTGGCTCGTCAAAGGCCAGCACCTCTCCATACACCACCACCGCGATCTTGTCGGCCAGGCCAAACACCACGCCCATGTCGTGCTCCACCGTCAGCAGCGTCTTGCCCACGGTGACTTCCTTGATCAGCTCGATGAAGCGGCTGGTCTCGCTGCGGCTCATGCCGGCGGTGGGCTCGTCCAGCAAAATCACGCCCGCGCCGCCGGCAATCGTGATGCCGATCTCCAGCGCGCGCTGCTCGGCATAGGTGAGGTTGATGGCCAGCACATCGCGCTTGCGGTCCAGCTTGATCATCTGCATCAACTCTTCAGCGCGCTGGTTGGCGTCACGCAGGTCGGCCAGGAACTTGAAGAAGGTGTACTTGTAGCCCAGGCTCCACAACACGCCGCAGCGCAGGTTTTCAAACACGCTGAGCTTGGGGAAGATGTTGGTGATCTGGAAGCTGCGCGAGAGGCCCGCACGGTTGATCTCGAACGGCTTCTTGCCGTCGATGCGCTCACCGTTGAGCAGCACCTCCCCGCTCGTTGGCGCGAAGCGGCCGCTGATGAGGTTGAACAGCGTGGATTTGCCCGCGCCGTTCGGGCCAATAATGCCGATGCGTTCGCCCGCGTTCACAGCCAGGTTGACACCGCGGATGATTTCGGTCTTGCCGAAGCTCTTGCGCAGGTCTTTCAGTTCCAAAGCGTAGGGTGCGGTCATAGGGCCTCCTTTCGCTTGATTTCCAGTTCGATGAATTCCTGAATGGCGCCCCATTTTTTGGCGAACTGACGGCGTGCCAATTCAAACAGGCCGATACCCACCAGCATCACCGCCAGTGCGCCAAGCCAGCTGGTCACGCTGCGGGTGTTGAGGACCAGGCCAAGGTACTTCACCTGGTCGCCCTGCACCGAGTTCAGCTGCAGGTGGTAGGTCATCTCGATCATTGCGGCTGCGCCGGCCAGGGCCACCAGCGCGGTGAGGGTCAGCGGCACGTAATTGACGAGCAGCTCCTTGAGCCTGCCATAGGCCGCCACGCGCACATTCATCATGATCAGGCTGGCAATGCCGCCGGGTGCATACATCACCATGAACAGGAAGATCAGGCCCAGGTACAGCAGCCATGCATTGGTAAATTCGCTGAACAGGACGAAGGCCAGCACCATCAGCACCGCGCCCAGGATGGGCCCGAAGAAAAAGGTGGCACCGCCCAGGAAGGTGAACAGCAGGTAGGCACCAGAGCGCGCCGGGCCCACCACTTCAGCCGTGACGATCTCGAACAACAACGCGCCCAGGCCGCCCGAAATGCCTGCAAAAAAGCCTGCAATGATGAAGGCAAGGTAGCGTACCTTCTGGGTGTTGTAGCCAATGAACTCCACGCGTTCCGGGTTGTCGCGCACCGCGTTCAAGATGCGGCCGAGCGGCGTGCGGGTGAAGGCAAACATGGCCGCAACCGCCACAAAGGTATAGACCGCGATCAGGTAGTAAATCTGGATCGGCGGGCCGTAGGTCATGCCCAGGAAGGGCTGGCCGAACACACGGTTGCCATTGACACCGCCCTCGCCACCAAAGAACTCCGGCACCATCAGCGACATTGCAAATACCAATTCGCTGATGCCCAGCGTGATCATTGAAAAGGTGGTGCCCGACTTGCGGGTGGTCACATAGCCCAGCAAGGCCGCAAAGCCCATGCCGGCCACGCCGCCCACCAGCGGCAGCAGCGCCACCGGAATCGGGAAGGTGCCCTTGGACGCCGCATTCAGCGCATGGATGGCCAGGAACGAGCCCAGCCCGGTATACACCGCATGCCCGAAGCTGAGCATGCCGCCCTGCCCCAGCAGCATGTTGTAGGACAGGCAGGCAATGATGGCGATGCCCATCTGCGAGAGCATGGTGACCGAGAGGCCACTGGTCCAGACCAGTGGCGCCAGGGCCATGACCAGGGCAAACAGGCTCCAGACCGTCCAGCGGCCGCTGTTGAATGACTTCATGTTGTTGTTCGTTGTTGACATGGCATCAGCCCTCACGCGTGCCAAGCAGGCCGCGCGGCCTGAAGATAAGGATCAGTACCAAAAACAGGTACGGCAGGATGGGCGCGACCTGCGACAGCGTGATCTTCATCAGCGTGCTGCCCTCCCAACCCGCACCGAAGTTCAGGCCCATCTGGCCTGCCATGGAGCCGAGCGAATAGTCAAAGGCCACCGCAAAGGTCTGGATCACGCCGATCAGCACCGAGGCCAGGAACGCGCCCGAGAGCGAGCCCATGCCGCCCACCACCACCACGACGAAAATCACCGAGCCTACCGTGGCCGCCATCGACGGTTCGGTCAGGAAGGTGCTGCCTCCGATGACGCCGGCCAGAGCCGCCAGCGCCGTGCCCGCGCCAAACACCAGCATGAATACGGCCGGCACGTTGTGGCCCAGCGATTCCACCGCAGCGGGGTGCGTCAGGGCTGCCTGGATCACCAGACCAATGCGGGTGCGCGTCAGCAGCAGCCAGACGGCGGCCAGCATGACGAGCGCAATCAGCATCATGAAGCCTCGGGTGGCGGGAAAGGGCGAGCACACCACCCGCACCGCTGCATCTGCAGCCGTGCACATGGCGGCCGGCGCATTGCCCCAGACAAAGTCCAGGCCGCTGGAGGAGTTGTTGACCAAGGTGAAAGCCGGGCCCTGCAGGACCTCCGGCGGCTTGAAGTCCACCGCGATGCGGCCCCAGATGAGTTGCACCAGCTCAACAATCACATACGACAGGCCAAAGGTGATGAGCAGTTCCGGCACGTGGCCGAACTTGTGCACCTTGCGCAGGCACAACCGCTCAAACAGGGCGCCCAGGAGCCCGACGACGATGGGCGCCACGACCAGCGCCGGCCAGAAACCGATGAAGCGGGAAATGCTGTAGCCGATGTACGCACCCAGCATGTAGAAACTGGCATGCGCAAAGTTGAGCACACCCATCATGCTGAAGATCAACGTGAGGCCCGAGCTGAGCATGAACAGCAGCAGCCCATAGCTCACCCCGTTGAGCATCGAGATGATGAAAAACTCCATGACGTGACCTTCCTCGCAGCAACAATAAAAAAGCACCGCGACGGTGCTGATGTCATCCCGGACTTGATCCGGGATCCATGCCTCGCAAGAAGGGCCCCCGCGTCACCGCGGGAACCCTCCAACCTCAACCAGGCCGCTTCATCTGGCAGCTGGTGGGCGTGCTGGAAACGTAGTTGGGGTATTCCTTGAGCGCGGCCAGCGTCATGCCGGTGTTCTCGGGGCTGTACGGGAACTTGCTGTCAGCCTTCTGCCAGACCGAGATATAAAGCGGCTGCTGCAGCTGGTGGTCGGACTTGCGCATTTCCACTTCGCCGTTGAAGCTCTTGACCTTGAGGCCTTCCATGGCGGCAGCGACCTTCACCGGGTCGGTGGATTTGGCCTTGGCCATGGCAGCGCCCAGCATTTCATAGATGCGGATGGTCGAGCCGGTGTAGAAGTCGTCGTTGTACTTCTGCTTGAACTCGGCCTGCCACTTGCCCATCTGGCCGCCCATGTTGTAGTGGTTGTAGGCCACCTGGTAGACGCGCCCTGCGCCGTTCTGGCCCATTGCAGTAGGCGTGCCGGTGACGCCGGCGTAGTAGGTCAGGAACTTGCCGTTGAAGCCGCCTTCATTGGCCGCCTTGATCAGCAGCGACAGGTCCGAGCCCCAGTTGCCGGTCATGACGGTGTCAGCGCCGGAAGCCTTGATCTTGGCGATGTACGGTGCAAAGTCGCGCACCTGGGCCAGCGGGTGCAGGTCTTCTCCGACGATCTTGATGTCAGGGCGCTTGCGGGCAAAGGTTTCCTTGGTGAACTTGGCCACTTGCACGCCGTGCGAGTAGTTCTGACCCAGGATGTAGACGTTCTTGATGTCTTTTTGGTCGGTGACGAAACTGGCAATGGCTTCCATCTTCATGGAGGTG
>JACMQX010000310.1 GCA_014376765.1 Ramlibacter sp.
CCCATGGGCACGCGCGCGATCGGGTGGGACGGGTACGGCGCAATCGCCTGCAGTTGCGCAAGCAGGCTGCGCAAGTCGTTGGGGGCATGCTCGCCGTCCACCAGCAGCCAGTCAAAGCCGGCACCGGCGCAGATCTCGGTCGCGTAAGCATCGGCCAGGCCCAGCCACAGGCCGATCTGCGGCTCTTTGTTGGCAAGGGCTTGTTTGAAGGTGTTGATGGGTGTTTGCATGGGACGGTTCCTGGTCAGACAAAACGGAATTCAAAGCGGCCGAGCGCGCCGTAGTCGGCGTCAAACGCATCGCCTGCCTTGGCGGCAACAGGCCGCGGGAACGAGCCGGCCAGCACCACCTCACCGGCCTCCAGAAACTCACCCCAGGGCGCCAGCTTCATGGCCAGCCAGGCCACACCAACCGCGGGGTGGCCCTGCACGCCTGCGGCCAGGCCGGTCTCTTCCACCGCGCCGTTTTGCCGCAGGATCGCGCCGCACCAGGGCAGGTCCACCTCGCGCGGGTTCACCTTGTTGCCGCCCAGCACAATGCCCGCATTGGCCGCGTTGTCGCTGATGGTGTCCTGCACGCGGCGCATTTTTTTGGTGTGGCGGTCAAACTGCTCGATGCGCGAGTCGATGATTTCAATGGCGGGTATCACGTACTCAGTGGCGTCCAGGACATCGTCCACCGAGATCTGCGCGCCTTGCAGCCGCTTCTTCAGGACAAACGCCAACTCCACCTCCACACGTGGCGCAATGAAGCGCGCGGTGGGAATGTTGCCCGGCTCAAAGAACATGTCGTCCAGCAGCGTGCCGTAGTCGGGCTCGTCAATCTGGCTGGAGATCTGCATCGCGCGGGAGGTAAGGCCGATCTTGTGGCCCCGCGCCCTGTTGCCACCCGCGGTTTTCATGCGCACCCATTCGCGCGACACGGCATAGCCATCTTCCACCGTCATCTCGGGGAAGCGCTTGGAGAAATGCTCGAGCTGTACGCGCGATTTTTCGCTCTCGTGAAGTTCTGCGGCCAGTGCGGCGATGAGTTCTTTGCTGAACATGCTTCTCAGCCTTTGTTGAATAGAGGATGGATGTTGCTGTGCTTGCCGTCGTAGACCTGGCCGGGGCTTTCGTCGACTTGCACGGTGATGCCGATGTAACGATTTTTCATGATCGGCTCAAAATGCTTTTGCGCGCAGGCCAGCACTGCATCCCCCGCCTTGGTCTGCGTTGCCTGCGTCCGCCCGCGCCCCATGCGCAAATTGAGGTACACGAAGCCGAAGTCACGGCTCCCATCTGCCACTGCATGGTGCGCCGACGGGTAGGCCAGCACGCGCGTGCCGCCAATGGGAAACACCTGTTTGCCTTCCTCGTCCTTCACGGCCAGCATGGTGTCCGCCAGCGCGCGGCACAGGGTGCCCATGTCAGCCAGGGCTTCGAGGTTGCCGCTGTAAAGAATAACCAGATGGGGCATGCTCAGCTCACTTCCATGGTGGCCACGGTGCAGCTCACCGCAAAGATCGGGATGGGTTTGAAATGCTGGACCGTACCCTGCCCGCGTGCGGCGGCAGCCACGGCAATGAAGTTGCGGATCTCAAAGCCGCCCTGGCCGGCTTCGGCATAGGTGGCTTCGTCGGTGTAGTTCAGCAGCGCGTCTTTGTCATTGCGGCACCAGCGGTCCAGGAAGTCGCGGTCCCAGGCTTCATTGACCTTGCCGGAGTCCGGCGTGGCCGGCCAGTGCGAGATGCCGCCCGTGCCCACCAGCGCGATTCGTTCAGGCACGCTGTCGCAGGCGCGCCGCAGGGCTTCGCCAAAAGCCCAGGTGCGGGAAAGCGGCGTGAGCGGTGGCCCCTGGCAGTTGATGTTGACCGGGATGACGGCCTGGTCATAGCGCGGCGTGAGAAAGTTGAGCGGCACCATGATGCCGTGGTCAAACTTCCATTCCTCGGCATAGGCCACATCCACCGTCTGCATCACGTTCTTGATCAGGCGCAGCGACAGGTCCGCATTGCCGGGGATTTTGGTCCTGGCAATGCCCAGCCAGGCCGGGTCTTCAATCGGGCCTTCGTACTGGTCGGCCATGCCTATTGCATAGGCCGGCATGTTGTTCATGAAGAAGTTGGCGAAGTGCTCGGCCGCGACGACGATCACCGCGTCAGGCCTGGTCTTGTCCAGTGCCTGGCCCATGCTGTGAAACGCGGCGTGGAAGGCGTCTTTCACTGCAGGGTCTGCCAGGTGGGCGCGGCCGGTGATGCCCGGCGCATGGCTGCAGATGCCGGCAAAAACAAGACTCATACGCCGGCCACTTTCTCATTCGTTGATGTGGTCATCGCATAAATGCCCGCGCGCACCGGCCCGTACTTGCGCACGCCTTCGCGCATGGCTTCCAGGTAGTCCGCCCAGGCCACGCCGAGCAGCGGTGCAAAGTGCATCAGCAGCTGGCCGTTGCAGCCCAGCACATAAAGCTTGCCGATATCGCCCTGCCCGATCGCGCTGCGCTCTTCATCGGTGAGGTCGTACTCACCCAGCAGGCGGGTGCGGTCCTCGCGGAACCGCCGCTGCACCTCGGCGTCGCGATTGAGGTTGTAGAGAAACTTCTGTGTGCTGTACAGGCTCATCGCGGCGCTCCTGTCATGATCAGACACCCCAGTGCGGGATGTGATGCGAGCCCAGCGACACCGACACATTCTTCGGCTCGCAAAACACCTCGTAGCTCCAGGTCCCGCCTTCACGGCCCGTGCCGGATGCCTTGGTCCCGCCAAAAGGCTGGCGCAAATCGCGCACATTCTGGCTATTGACAAAGCACATGCCTGCTTCCACGGCCGCCGCTACGCGGTGCGCGCGGCCAATGTTCTCGGTCCACAGATAACTTGAAAGTCCATACTGGATGTCGTTGGCCTTGGCGATCGCATCGGCCTCGTCCTTGAACGGGATCAGGCAGGCGACGGGGCCAAAGATTTCTTCCTGCGCAATGCGCATGCGGTTGTCCACATCGGCAAAGACAGTGGGCAGCACATAGTTGCCCTTCTTCACGCGGTCCGGCAGCTCGGGCACGCCCAGGCCGCCGCACAGCAGCGTCGCACCTTCCCTGGGGCCCAGCTCGATGTAACTGCGCACCTTGGCCAGGTGGGCCTGCGAGATCATCGGGCCGACGATGGTTTTTTCATCCAGCGGGTCGCCCACGGTAATGCGTTTGGCCCGCGCCACAAATTTCTCCACAAAACCTGCATAGATGGACTGCTGCACCAGGATGCGGGAGCCTGCCGTGCAGCGCTCGCCGTTGTTGCTGAAGATCATGAACACCGCGGCATCCAGCGCGCGGTCCAGGTCGGCGTCTTCAAAAATGATGAAGGGACTCTTGCCGCCCAACTCCATGCTGAATTTTTTCAGGCCCGCCTGCTGCACGATGCGGTTGCCTGTTGCGGTCGAGCCGGTAAATGAAATGCCGCGCACATCCGGGTGCTTGACCAGCGGCTCCCCGGCGTCCTTGCCATAGCCGTGCACGAGGTTCAGCACACCGGGCGGAATGCCCGCCTCCATCGCCAGCTCGCCCAGCCGCGCAGCGGACATCGGCGACAGCTCGCTCATCTTGAGCACGGCTGTGTTGCCAAAGGCCAGGCACGGCGCGACCTTCCAGGTCGCCGTCATGAAGGGCACGTTCCAGGGGCTGATCAGCGCGCACACGCCGGTCGGGTGGAACAGCGTGTAGTTCAGGTGGGTCTCTGTCGGGTAGGTGTGGCCGTCCACGCGGGTGCACATCTCGGCGAAGTAATAAAAGTTGTCGGCCGCGCGCGGGATCAGCTGCTTGCCGGTTTGTGCAATCACCTGGCCGCAATCATTGGTTTCGGTCTGCGCAATCTCGGGCACATGCGCGGCGATCAGGTCGCCCAGCTTGCGGATCAGTTTGGCGCGTTGCGGCGCGGGCATGCCAGCCCACTTGGGAAAGGCTTCTTTGGCAGCGGCCACTGCCGCATTGACTTCTGCCTCGCCGCCCGATGCCACCTCAGCCAGCACCTCCTGCGTGGCGGGGTTGATGGTTTCCAGATAGCTCGCACTGGGGACGGACTTGCCGTTGATGAGATGGTTGATCTGCATGGTGGTGGTCGTTCAGGGAGCCTGAACTATCGTGTTGATGAGATCGCCGATGCCTTCAATGCTCGTGACGACGACGTCTCCCGGCTGGCAATCAACCACGCCGTCGGGCGTGCCGGTGAGGATCAGGTCGCCAGGCTGCAGCGTCATGAAGCCGGAGAAATATTCGATGAGAAACGGCACATCAAAAATCATGTCGCGCGTGTTGCCCGACTGCGTGATGGTGCCGTTGACCGTGGTCTGTAACGCCAGCGCCATCGGGTTGGGGACGTCGGCCACGTCCACCAGCCAGGGGCCGATGGGCGTGCAGGTGTCGCGGTTTTTAACGCGCAGGTTGGGCCGGTACCAGTTCTCCAGGTAGTCGCGAATGGCGTAGTCGTTGGCCGCGGTGTAGCCGGCGATGTAGCTGTAGGCATCTTCACGTTTGACACGCCTGGCCGTACGGCCGATCACCACGGCAAGCTCGCATTCGTAGTGCATGTGCGTCGCATCAGCAGGCCTGCGGGTGGACTGGCGGTGGCCAATCAGTGTGCTCTCGCCCTTGATGAAGACCAGCGGCTCTTCGGGCGCCTTGAAGGCAAGCTCTTTGGCGTGGTCGGCATAGTTCAAGCCGAGCGCGAGGATGGTGCGCGGGCGAGGCGTCGGCGCCAGGGGTGGCAGCCAGGTTACGGCCTCGGGCGCGAGCAGGCGGCCGTCGGCGAGCAGCAGCTGGCCATTGCTCTCATGCGCGTCATGGGTGGCGCCGTCAAACAAGATGCGGGCGTGCTTCATGCTGCAGCCTCCGCCACCAGGGTGTTGCTCAGCAGCCCCAGGTTCTTTGCGCTGATGTCGATGCGGTCACCGCTTTGCGCCAGCGGGCGGCCCGCGTCGCAACCCAGCATCAGCACGTCGCCGGCCTGTAGCGTCATGAAGCTGGTCACATCGGCCAGTAGTTGTGGCGCGCTGCGCACGAGGTTCGCAAACTCTACTGTCTGCACGAGCTCGCCGTTGATGTGCACTTCAAGCATGAATGTTTCGGGGTCGCCTGCCAGCTCGGGCGGCACGAGCTTGGGGCCCACGCCGAGGAAGCCGTCCAGGTTCTTGAACTTCACGGGTGGCCGGTAGAAGCTGCCGTGCGGAATTGACAGGTCATTAAGCAGCACATAGCCGGCCACCTCGCCCGGCGCCTTCATCACCATGCCGATCGTCGCGCCAACTTCGACCTTGGCCACCGACTTGGGCAGCGGGATGCCCGCGCCGTTGGGGCTCCAGGTGTTGGCGGTCTTGATGTAGAGGATGGGGGCCTTGGGTGGCGCCTTGTAAGGCGCCTCGTTCATCTGCGGCGCCAGCGCGGCCACTTCCGCGCGGAAGTTCAGCAGTGTGCCGTAGACGGTGCCTGTGTTCACATAAGTCACGGTTGTTCCAGTTCTATAAGTTCGTCCAGCAGCGCGTAAAGCTGCCCGAGTTTTTTCTTGCCCATGGCACTTTCCATCCACTCATAGTGAGTCTCGATCGTGCGCGACAGCGTGGCCACGAGCTTGAGACCTTGCGCGGTGGCCTCCACCACGGTGCGGCGTTGGTCGGCCGGGTCGCGCTCGCGGCGGACCAGCCCGTCGCGCTCCATGCGGCTGAGCACACCGGTGAGGCTGGGGCCGAGGATGAAAGCCTCGCGCGCCACACGGCCGGTCTCCACCGTACCGTGTTCACCCAGCACCCGCAGCACCCGCCACTGCTGGTCCGACAAGCCGCTGCCGCGCAAGTGAGGGCGCGTGTGGGCCATGACGGATTCACGCGCCTGAAGCAGCAGGCGCGGGAGGTTGCGGTGGACGAAAGGTGTAGCCATTGGGTTTATTTAATATATTAAATGAATCGCTGCAACCTGCCATGCGGGAGGGACTAGGGCTAACCCTTGTGTGGCTATAGTCGGCTCTCCATGGCCAAAGAAAAAACCATCTACAGCTGCACAGAGTGCGGCGGCACGAGCCCGAAGTGGCTGGGCCAGTGCCCACACTGCCGTGCGTGGAATACGCTGATTGAATCGATCGCGGAAAGCACCGCACCGGCCAAGAACCGCTTCGCGTCGCTCGCCAAAACGGCGGAAATCGCGACCTTGGGCGACATTGAAGCAACCGACATGGACCGCACGCCTACCGGCATCGACGAGCTGGACCGCGTGCTGGGCGGCGGCATCGTCGAAGGCGGGGTGGTGCTGATTGGCGGCGACCCGGGCATCGGCAAATCGACTTTGCTGTTGCAGGCGCTCGACGGCTTGCAGCGGCGCGGCATTCCTTCGCTGTACGTGACGGGCGAGGAGTCGGGCGCGCAGGTGGCACTGCGGTCACGCAGGCTGGGGCTGGACAACTCGCAAGTCAAAGTGCTGGCCGAGATCCAGCTCGACAAGATCATCGCCACGCTGGACAAGACGCGGCCTGCCATCGCCGTGATCGACTCCATCCAGACGGTGTATTCCGAGCAGCTCACCTCGGCTCCGGGATCCGTCGCGCAGGTGCGCGAATGTGCAGCCCACCTCACGCGCGCAGCCAAGGCCAGCGGCGTGTGCATCGTGCTGGTCGGCCACGTGACGAAAGAAGGCGCCCTCGCCGGCCCGCGTGTGCTGGAGCACATGGTGGACACGGTGCTGTACTTTGAGGGCGACACGCATTCCAGCTTCCGGCTGGTGCGCGCGATCAAAAACCGCTTTGGCGCCGTGAACGAGATTGGCGTGTTTGCCATGACCGAGAAGGGCCTGAAGGGCGTGAGCAATCCGAGCGCGATTTTCCTTAGCCAGCATGCCGAGCCTGTGCCTGGCAGCTGCGTGATGGTGACGCTCGAGGGCACCCGGCCGATGCTGGTGGAGATTCAGGCGCTGGTGGACAGCGGGGGGCCCAGCCCGCGCCGCCTGTCTGTTGGCCTGGACCGCGACAGGCTGGCCATGCTGCTGGCCGTGCTGCACCGGCATGCAGGCGTGGCCTGCATGGACCAGGACGTGTTCGTGAACGCGGTGGGCGGCGTGCGCATCAGCGAGCCGGCGGCGGACCTCGCGGTGATGCTGGCCATTACCTCCAGCCTGCGCGGCAAGCCGCTGCCCAAGGGGTTTATTGCGTTCGGCGAGGTGGGCCTGGCGGGCGAGGTTCGCCCCGCGCCGCGTGGGCAGGAGCGTTTGCGTGAAGCCGCCAAGCTGGGCTTTTCAATCGCCATCGTGCCCAAGGCCAATGCACCCAAGCGCGGCAGCCGTGATATTGAAGGCCTGACGATCCACGCCGTTGAGCGGATTGAAGAGGCCATGGAGATTGTTCGCGGCTTGTAGCGAAAAGCGACAATACCGGCATGAATTTCCAGAAAATACTTGTTGCCATTGGCGGCGTGCTGCTGGTCGCTGCGGCTTGGCGTGCATTCGGCTGGGCCGGCGTCGCCTTTGCCGCGACGGGCATTGTGATGTGGGTGTTGATGAATTTCACCCGCATGATGAAGGTGCTGCAACGCGCAGGCAACCGGCCCATCGGCTATGTGGACAGCAGCGTCATGCTCAACGCCAAGCTGAAATCCGGCATGACCCTGCTGCATGTCATTGCCATGACCCGTGCGCTGGGTGCCTTGCGAAGCCCCAAGGATGCGCAGCCCGAAATCTACCGCTGGACCGACACCACCGACTCCCATGTGACAGCCGAGTTTGCCAATGGCAAGCTCACCCAATGGGAACTGCAGCGCCCCGTGCAAGCTGACGAGGTGCCGCCGGCAAGCCCCCCGGCGCCCGATATCAGCTGCGCGCCCTAAAATCCGCGCTTTCCACCCAACCGGGCGATCGCCCCCGATTTAGAAGGAAGTAACTCCCATGACCGCACCGATGAGCTCACCCGAAACCTCCATGGCCGACCGCGACGGCAAGATCTGGATGGACGGCCAGATGGTGGACTGGCGCGACGCCAAGATCCATGTGCTGACCCACACCCTGCATTACGGCTGCGGCGCTTTTGAGGGCGTTCGCGCCTACAACGCCGTGAACGGCACCGCCATCTTCCGGCTGGAAGAACACACCGACAGGTTGTTCAACAGCGCCAAGATCCTGCGCATGAAAATCCCCTTCAGCAAGGAAGAGGTGATGGAGGCGCAAAAGGCGGTGGTGCGCGAGAACAAGCTGGAGTCCTGCTACCTGCGCCCGCTCACCTGGATCGGCTCGCAGAAGCTGGGTGTCAGCCCCAAGGGCAACACCATTCACCTGATGGTTGCGGCCTGGCCCTGGGGCGCTTACCTGGGCGAAGAGGGGTTGAAGCGCGGCATCCGCGTCAAGACCTCCAGCTACACCCGCCACCACGTCAACATCACCATGACACAGGCCAAGGCGGTGAGCAACTACACCAACTCCATCCTCGCCAACATGGAGGCGCTGGACGACGGTTACGACGAAGCTCTGCTGCTCGACGTTTCAGGTTTTGTCAGTGAAGGCGCGGGCGAGAACATCTTTGTGATCAAGGACGGGGTGGTCTACACGCCCGACCTGTCGGCCGGCGCGCTCAACGGCATCACCCGCAACACGGTCACCCACATCTGCAAGGACCTGGGGCTGGAGCTGGTGCAAAAGCGCATCACGCGCGACGAGGTCTATATCTCGGACGAAGCCTTCTTCACCGGCACGGCAGCTGAAGTCACCCCGATTCGCGAGCTGGACCGCATCGAGCTGGGCAAGGACGACTATGTGGGCTCGCGCGGCCCGATCACTGAAAAAATCCAGAACGCGTTTTTTGACATCGTGAATGGTCGCAATCCCAAGTACGCCGGCTGGTTGACCAAGGTCTGACACCATGGGCAAAGCATTCGTCGAACTCCTGGCCAAAGACCTGAACGCGCAGGGCGGCGTTTTTTGCCCCAGCCCCAAGGCAGACATGGCCTTGTGGAACAGCCATCCGAAGGTGTACCTCGATGTGGCCGCCAATGGGCA
>JACMQX010000311.1 GCA_014376765.1 Ramlibacter sp.
ACGAGCGGACCCTCTTGCACCACTGCGGCGGTTGCAAGCTTTCCTTCATTGCGACGCTTCGCGCCCGCCAGCGCAATCCGCTCGGCCAGGTCTGGCGTATCCAGCAGGACTGCGATCCGCTCTGCTGCTGCAAGTTTCAGTTCGTAGCCACGATTGATGTGGGCAGTGACGGCGTCACGGCCAAATTCATCGCGCAGGCTGAAGATCACCTGGTACAGCAGGCTTTTGTTGCCCGCCGCAGCCAGTGCATCTTTCATGCTGAGAAGCTCATGCCCGCTCGCCCTGGCAACAAGCAGGGTCAGCACGGCATGAACATTGCCGCGTCGTGTCAAGCTATCCAGATAGCCCCGGGACTGGCTTGCGGTTTGGGTGGTGGACCGGTGTTGTGGCGATTGGCCGCAGGCGGGTCTGAATGCAGGGAGGTTGTTCATGCGGACTGGGTAACCAGCCGCCAGAAAAATTCCTGCGTTTTGCAGTGTGCAAATAATTAGGCGATGGCCTGCGCCATGGCCTGCGCGCAGGCATGGCCGCTGGACCATGCCCACTGGAAGTTATAGCCGCCCAGCCAACCGGTGACGTCCACCACCTCGCCGATGAAATAGAGGCCTGGCTGCCTGGACTCCATGGTCTGCGACGACAGCGCGCGCGTGTCCACCCCACCGGCCGTGACCTCGGCTTTTTTGTAGCCCTCGGTGCCGGTGGGCGTGATGTCCCATTGGCTCAAGCGCGTGGCAAGTGTGGCAAGCGCCCTGTCGGTGGCCTCGTTGACCGGCCGCTGCAATTGGGTGTCGCCCTGCACCCAGGCGTCGGCCAGACGCGAGGGCACCAGCATCGCCAGTTCATTCGCAATGAGTTTGCGCGAGGTGGCCTTGGCGCGGGTAAGGGCGGCAGGCAGGTCGGCCTCCGGCGCCAGGTTCAGGCGGATGGGCGTGCCTTCGCGCCAGTAGCTGGATATCTGCAACACCGCCGGGCCGCTCAGGCCCCGGTGCGTGAAGAGCAGGTCTTCGATGAATGTTTGCCGCGACTTTTTCTCACCGGTTTCTATGAGAACTGGCAAGGCCAGGCCTGACAGTTGCGCATACGGTGCCCAGCCGTTGCCGTCAAAGGTCAGCGGCACCAGGGCAGGGCGGGGCTCCACCACGGGCACGCCGAACTGTTTGGCCACCCGGTAGCCAAAGTCTGTTGCGCCGATCTTGGGGATCGAGAGCCCGCCCGTCGCAATCACCAGCTTGCGCGAGCGCACGGTGCCGCGATCGGTGTCCAGCTCATAGCCCGCTTCACTGTGCCGGATCGCCTTGACGCCACAGGGCTGCCAGCGGGTGACGCCGCCGGCAACACATTCGGCCAGCAGCATGTTGATGAAGTCCTCGGCCGAGCGGTCGCCAAAGAGCTGGCCCTTGTGCTTTTCATGAAAGGGAATCTGGTGACGCTGAACCAGCGCAATGAAGTCCTGCGGCGTGTAGCGCGACAGGGCCGAGCGGCAAAAGTGCGGGTTGTCGCCCAGAAAGTGTTTGTGCGGCGCCGAAGGGTCAATGTCCCGGTTGGTGAAGTTGGCCCGCCCGCCACCCGAGATGCGTACCTTCTCGGCCACCTTCTCGCTGTGGTCAATCAGCAGGACCTTGAGGCCCAGCTGGCCCGCCACCCCGGCGCAAAAAAGCCCTGCAGCGCCGGCGCCAATGACGATGGTGTCGAAAAGTAGTGGGGGAGGCGGCGTGGTCGGCAAGTCAAGCATACGAAAGTCGGGTGGCAAACGAATCGGGAGTTCCTATTCTGGCAGTTCAACTTCACAGGGGATATTCATCATGCGTAGTAGTCTCACCAGCTTTATCGGTGCGGCAGAGCGTCGCGCCAGCATCACACTCCGGCCAGGTGCCTTGCCCCCCTCGGGCAAACTGAACGCGCCACCGGCGCGGAATTTCGTAACCGTGCGTTTGCACGATAGCGAACTGGTCAAGCCAACCGAGCAACGCAAGGAATTCATGCGGCTGCAGCGCCAGTCGCTCGGCCAGGTCGAAGAAATTCTCAAGCAGCGCCTGGACGCCATCCCGGAGCCCAAGACCTGGCTGCGGGTGGTGCAAGATATCAACAGGCTGGCGCAGACGCCCAAATCCGGCATGGACAAGCTGGGCGGCGAAACGGCACTTGCATTGCAGCTATCGCTGCTTGATGCAGGGAAGCAATGCGATATCAACCTGCAGTCGGATGACCCTGATTTCTTTCTGCAATTCGCGGCACTGGCATACAACCTCCACGGGCTGGCTGAAATCACCATGAGTGCACCGGAAAAACGCAAGCTGGACCTGTTTGCATTCCGCGCTGCTGAGACTTTCGGTGCGACGATGTATTCAAACGGAAGCGACTTCGTCGAGCTGCCGTCACAAGAGCGCGTGTTCCAGATGAACCGGTTCATGCAGCTCATGGCAGCGCACGCGCATGAGCTTGACCTGGGGCTGCAGGAGAAAGACCTGCTTGCATTGCAACAGCAGGGGATCACCTTTGAGACCGGTAACGAGGGTGTTTATGGCTCCTTCGTTGTTCCCCGCGAGGGAGGGCATGCGCTTGAGTTGCCTGCTGCGTTGCAGGGGGACAGCAGCGGCCTTGAGGCCTATATGGCAGGAGCCGGCCTGACGCCGGACGCGCTGCTGGTGAGCGTCATTGAGGCCATTACGCACGAGCTGGTCCATGCCGCCCAGTTTTCCTTGCATGAGGCCGAGCCGGCGGACATGGAGCAGTTTGCTCGCCGGGCCACGTTGATGCTGTCGGGCGCCTCCTATTTCTCTCTGAGGCGCTGCTACGAAGGGCGCAATATTCCAGTGCTGGCGCTGCATGAAATGCCTGCCTACGAAACGGGGATGAAGCTGCGCGACGCCATCTGCAGGCTGCCAGACTTCGAGCCGTCCGTGAAGCAGGCTGCGCTGTTTTTCACTTTGCATCCAACTCTGGCGTCGATTGCTGCGCAGCTGAAGGGGACTGAACCCCGCAAATTCATGGAAATTTTTTGAAGACCTGCAGGCGGCGCAACTGTCGCTTGCCATTCAGCAGCAATTCATCAACCCTTCCAGGTAAACGGAAACTTCAGCTGCTTCACAAACCCATTGGGCACATAGTCGCCCAGCACGCCGTAGTGCTCGGGCCACAGCCGCGTTGACTTCACCGCCGTGCCGAAGGCGTAGTCAATGAAGGCAAAGTGCGCCGCGTAGTTGCGGTCCAGCGCCTCCTGGTCCTGGCTGTGGTGCCAGTGGTGGAAGTTGGGCGTGACGATGACATAACGCAGCGGCCCCAGCCGCACGCTCACGTTGGAGTGGTTGAACACCGCCTGGAAGCCCACGATGACGATGTACGCATCAATCACTTCCTTTGAGAACCCCAGCACGTAAATCGGCGCCAGGATCAGCGTGCGGGTGATCAGCAGTTCAAGAATGTGCTGGCGCGAACCCGCCAGCCAGTCCATGCTTTTGGCGCTGTGGTGCACCGCGTGCAGGCGCCACAGTACAGGAACCTCGTGATAGGCCCGGTGCGTCCAGTACTGCACCAGGTCGGCCACCAGCACGATCAGCAGCACGCCGCCCCAGAACGGCAGATGCTGCACCCACCCGCGAATGCCGTCGCTGGACGCCCAGCCAAAAAACCGGTGCACCATCAAGTTGGTGGCCAGCAGCACAAAGCCAACAATCATGTGGTTGACGATGAAGTGGTGAAAGTCGGTTTGCCATTCCGCGCGAAACACCGGCTGGTCCTTGCGCAGGGCAAACAGCTTTTCAATAAAGATGAAGATGAGCGATGAGCCCAGCAAGTCGAGGATGAACCAGTCGAGACCGATGTACAGCGTGCTGTCCGGGAAGTTCGGATCCACATCCACCTTGTTGCCGCCCATCAGCGCGGTAAGCGCCACCAGCACAAAGGCAAAGGCGGCGAGCCAGCGGGCTCGGTTGAAGATCACGTTGACCAACGAGATGCCGCCGGCAATCACCAGCGCCGTGAACATGAGGTTGCGGATGATGTCCACGTCGTAACTCTTGCGCAGCTGCGGCGTGGTCAGGTACTGGGGGAAGTGGAATGCCAGCACACCCAGAAAGCACAGGATGGCCAGCGAGAGGGCGATGACGCCGCTGATGAGCCCGCTGCCGCGCTTGAGCGGGCCGTGGCTTTCGGTAAGGTCGTTGAGTTTGCCGAGCATGGGTTCCTCCGTCTGGTTGTTTTGTTTGGTCAGGAGTTTATCTGCAGGCCTGCTCGCGTGAGCCAGATGAATGGCGTGTATTCTCGAAGCCGGGTAGTTCTGTTCAGACTCACTTTTTTCACTTGCCGAGGTGTTCATGGCCCCAAACTTCGTTTTCAATGGCAACCCTGTGAGGGCCGCTGTGCTGGCCGCCAGCGTGGTGCTGCTTGCAGCCTGCGCTGCATCGGGCGTGTCGACACCGCAAGACCGCTTTACCGCCATCGTCGCCAGCCCCGACCGCAGCGCGGCGGACCGCATCAATGACGTGCGCCGCAAGCCGGCCGAGATGCTGGCCTTCGTTGGCCCGCGCCCCGGCATGGTGGCGCTGGATGTGAGCGCGGCGCGCGGCTACACCAGCGAGTTGCTGGCCCGCGCCATCGGCCCTTCGGGCAAGGTCTATGCGCAGACAGCGCCGCGTGATGCGGCGCGCGCGCCACCTGCACAGCCTGAGGGTGCAGCCGCGCCGCCTGCGCCGGCCGCGCCAGTTGCTGCGCCGGGCACCGCTACAGCGTCTGCACCCCCGCCTGCTCCGACCTTGGCCGAGCGTGCCGCGGCCCTGCCGCAGATCGTGCCCGTTGTGCGCGCCTTTGCCAGCCCGGTGCCGCCCGAGGTGTCCAACAACGGCCTGGACCTGGTGACGCTGATGTTCAACTACCACGACTTCGGCCACATGGGGGTGGACCGCACACAGATGAACCGCGCGATTTTTGATGCGCTCAAACCAGGCGGCGTCTACGTCATTGCGGACCATGCGGGGCGCGATGGCACGGGCATCAGCGAGGCCGGCACGCTGCACCGGGTGGAAGAGGCTTTTGTGATCCGCGAGGTGGAAGCCAGTGGCATGAAGCTCGCGGCACGGGGCGACTTTTTGCGCAATCCGGCGGACCCGCGCGACCGCAATACCCCGGTACCGGCGATGCCCAAGGATGAGTTTGTGCTGAAGTTCGTCAAGCCGCAGTAGAAGGGCTCGGGGAACGGCCGGGGACATCAGGCGTCCCGCAAGGCGCAATGCCTGGCGTCAGATCACCCCGTCAAACATCATCACATCCACCGCCTCACCGGCCGCCACATTGCCCTGACCGTGGTGCAGAACGATGAGGCCATTGGCCTGTACCATGGAGCTGAGCACGCCCGAGCCCTGGTTGCCGGTGATG
>JACMQX010000056.1 GCA_014376765.1 Ramlibacter sp.
ACGGCTGGCTTGCCGTTTAATGTCTCGACTCCAACATCAACGATGTATGCCGATTTGAAGGGGTTCTTTCTGTCCAAAATCATTTCAATCTTCAATGAGTCGTGGGCGCAAATCACCTTGACCGGATAGTCGGCAATGGACTCAATGATGCCTCTGTCGCCAGTAGCGCTGTTTTTGGCGTTCTTGACTTGATACCAGTACAAAAGCACCTGATGGTGCAGGCGTGTCGAAGTTGTCGTTTCGTCGCGAAGCAACCGCGCGACTGCGTTTTGTGCCTGATTCGCCTCTTGAGAGGTAATGAAGTAAACATTGCCGTTCACCGTCCCGATATTCGATTGGGAGCCGTTGTCCTTTGCTATTGGCTCGACAATGCTGCTGGGGGTTTTCAGAGCTTGGGCGTCAAGCTCAGCAGGCCTACTGTCGCTCTTGCCCGTGAGAAACGCGTAAGATTTTTTCAGGAACGTCGAGAATGACACCACCGTATTTAGGTACGACAAGCCTCACCCAACTCCAACGCCTCATAAACCCGTATGGCCGCCCACGCATCATTGGCTGCATACAGCACCTGCAATTCGGTCAACCGCGCATTCGCCCAGTTGGTCGTCGCCACTTTCTTGGACTTTAAAAACCGCTTGTAGAAAATCAGCGCAATCGCCGTCTTCACACCCACCGACTTGCGGTAACCCATTTTGCGCAAGGCGTTGTCCAGGTCCAACACCGCTGCCGGTGGCACGCCGAACTTGGCCATGATCTGCGTGCGGTCGCCGTCCAGGCCAAAACCCACCTTGGTCACATGGGGGGAGGCCAGCAGGCCGGCCACCGCCTCACGGCAGGCAGCATCGTGCAGCTGGAACACCCAGGCCCGCCCGGCAGTGGCGAACTGCACCACATGCGGCCCATCGGACACCTCACCTTTAAGGAAAGTGGGTTTGGACTCGGTGTCAAAGCCCAGCACCCGCAAGCCCTGCAATTCAGCCATGGCCTGCAGGGCCGCCTGGCGGGTGGACACCACCAGGATGTTCTCCAGGCCAATGCGGCCAAACGGCTCCAGCAGCAACATCTCTTCCTTGGAAGGAAGCGGCCTGAGCCCCGAAGTGGTGTCGTGGTGTGCAGGGGGGTCGGTGTCGAATGCAACAGGCATCGGTTCTTATACAGCAACGCCCTGTCACAGCCGCCAGCAGGAAATCAGTAGGTGGTGGCCTACACAGGCTCCGGCCATCCGCGCACGCGGCACACACAGAGCGCTATGTAGCATTCGCTGACAGGTTTTCCCGAAGCCCCTTGTCGCGACAGGGAAGAACAATAGCGAGCCAGGATCAAATGGAACGTACCGTCACAGCCGCGACTGCAGCCAGCCATTCACACCAGCACGCCGCAGGCAAGACCACGTTGGGCCTGCAATTCCCGCTTGAAGCTGTGGGAGTGGGTGAACGCGCGCTTTACGTCACGTTGTCAGGGACATTGGAAGAGCTGCGCACGGTTGCTGCATCCCACGGCTGGTCGCTGGACGGCCTGCAGATGCATGAGCTGCTTACCTACCTCATCCAGCGCGGGGTGTTGAGCGGTGGTACAAGTTACAAGGGCAGCGTTCCGCTCGTGAACGCCAGCCCGTCCTTCAGCGCGCCATCCCACCATGCCTGACGTGGAACAACGCATACTCATCCACTCGCCTCACGGGCGCGACGCGCAGGTCATCCAGAACGTGCTGCAGGCGGGGGCCACGCCGTCGCTCATCTGCGCGACGGCCGAAGAGTTGTTGACATACCTGGCCGAAGGCGCGGCTGCGACGATCATGACCGAAGAGGCCATGCTGGAGCTGCCCCGCGAGCGGCTGGACGCCTGGATTCTGGGCCAGCCGTCGTGGTCGGACTTTCCGTTCATCGTGTTGGCCACCAAGCAGTCGCGACGCCGCACGGCCAGCGCCCTTACTTCGCTGCAAAAGCTGGGCAATGTGATCCTGCTGGAGCGGCCGGTCAATGCCGAGACACTGACCAGTGCTGCCAACGCCGCACTGCGCGCGCGGCGGCGCCAGTACATCACCCGCAGCCACCTGGAAGAAAGCCGCGAGATGCACGACCACCTGCGCATGGCACAGATTGCCGGCGGCGTGGGCGTGTTCCAGTTAAATGTGGCCAGCGACATGCTGACCGTGTCGCCCGAGTTCTGCCGCGTGTTTGGCTTGCCGGTGTCCGACCGACTGGCAGCGTCCATGGTGGAGCAGTTGCGTCACGAAAGTGAGACCTCGCGCATGTCCGACCCCGATGCGCGCCGCCGCAGAGACGCGCCACTGACGGTGGAGTACCGCATCCGCCGCGCCGACACTGGCGAGCCGCGCTGGATCTCGAGCCGGGCAGAATTTGTCAAAGGCCCGGACGGCAAGCCGCTCTGGATGCGCGGCGTGGTGCAGGACGTGACTGAACGCAAGGCCGCCGAGGCCACGTTGCGCGACAGCGAGGCGCGCTTTCGCGCCCTGACGCAGACCATTCCCAACCAGGTCTGGACGGCCACACCCGATGGCGCGCACGACTGGTTCAACCAGGTCGTACTGGACTACACCGGCAAGAGCCACGACCAGCTGGCAGGTGATGGCTGGGGCAACATCGTGCACCGCGAAGATCTGCCGCGCGCTGTGCAGGAGTGGGCCACCTCGCTGGTGTCGGGCATCGTGTACGACACCGAGTTCCGCATCCGCCGGGCCGACGGCGTGTTCCGCTGGCACATCGTGCGCGCAGTTCCCATCGAGGCCAATGGCGTGATCACCCGCTGGCTGGGCACCAACACCGACATAGACGACCATAAGGCCGCGCAGGCCGAGCTGGCGCGGCTCAATGCATCACTGGGCCAGCGTGTGGCAGAGCGCACGCGCGACCTGGACCGCATGTGGCGCCTGTCCACCGACGTGATGATCGTGGCGCGTTTTGATGGCTCCATCTCTGCCGTGAATCCTGCCTGGAAGCCGCTTTTGGGGTGGGAAGAAAAAGACCTGATTCAGACCTCGTTCATTGACCTGGTCCACGAAGACGACCGTGAGGCGAGTCTGGCCGAATCGGCCCGGCTGGCGGCCGGCCTGTCCACCAGCAGTTTTGAAAACCGGTTTCGGCACCGCGACGGGAGCTACCGCGTCATTTCATGGACGGCTGTACCGGATGACGAATTCATCCACGCCGTGGGCCGCGACATCACCGCCCAGCGCGCGGCGGACAACGCTTTGAAAGACGCCGAGTCCCGGCTGCGCCAAAGCCAGAAGATGGAGGCGCTGGGCCAGCTCACCGGCGGCATTGCGCACGACTTCAACAACCTTCTTCAGGGCATCACCGGCTCGCTGGAGACCGTGAGGCGGCGCCTGGCCAAGGGCGACACCACGGATCTGGACCGCTTCATGAACTCGGCCACCAACTCGGCGAGCCGTGCGGCGGCGCTGATTCACCGGCTGCTTGCCTTTGCCCGGCGCCAGTCGCTGGACAGCAAGTCGGTCGACATCAACAAGCTGGTGGGTTCGATGGAAGAGCTGCTGCGCCGCACGCTGGGGGAACAGCTGGGCCTGAAGGTCATCATGGGCCGCGGCGTATGGGCGGCGCGCAGCGACGAGAACCAGCTGGAAAGCGCCATCCTGAACCTGGCCATCAATGCGCGCGACGCGATGCCCAAGGGCGGCACGCTGACCATTGAAACCGCCAATGCGACGCTGGACGAAGCATTCGTTTCACGCCATGAAAGCCTGAAGGCCGGCGAGTACGCGCTGGTGTGCGTGAGCGACACCGGCACCGGCATGCCGCCCGATGTGCTGGCCAAGGCCTTTGACCCGTTCTTCACCACCAAGCCAATTGGCCAGGGCACCGGGCTGGGCCTGTCGATGATCTACGGCTTTGCCAAACAGTCAGGTGGCTACGTGCGCATTGACAGCGAGCCGGGCAAGGGCACGAGCGTCAAGCTTTACCTGCCGCGCGACCTGACGGCGCTGGAGGAACCCGCTGCGCCCCTCACCGTTGTGGCTGCCGTGCCGCATGGCGCCGGCGAAATTGTGCTGGTGGTGGAAGACGACCCCGCCGTGCGCATGCTGGTGGTGGAAGAACTGGGCGAGCTGGGCTATACCGTGGTGGAAGCAGCAACGGGGCTGGCAGCCATCCCCATTCTCGAATCCACCCAGAAGATTGACCTGCTCGTGACCGACGTGGGCCTGCCCGGCATGAACGGGCGGCAGGTGGCCGAGATTGGCCGCCAGCACCGCCCGGGCCTGCCCGTGTTGTTCATGACCGGCTATGCCGAGAATGCGGCCGTGCGTTCGGAGTTTCTGGCCAGCGGCATGCACATGATTGCCAAGCCGTTTGCCCTGGACGAGCTGGCCACCCGCATCCGCGCCATTCTTGAACCGGCGTTGTCAGGCACTGCGGCCTGAACCCGCCTTGAACCTTGCGATTTGCGACCTGATTCACCGACCTGAACCACCCGACCCGATTCAAGAGACCATCGATGCCCAACCCGACCTCTCCCGCCGGCCAGGCCGTACAAGATTTACGGATTGAGGAAGCGGCGCGCTATGCGCTGCTGCGGCGCCTCACGCCTGCGTTGCGTCACCATCTTATTGGCGCGCTCCAACCCGTTGGCATGCTGGCCGCCATGCTGGAGCGGCGCGCCCAGGCCGCCCAGCCGGATATGCCGGGCATCCAGAAAAAATGCGCTGACCTGGGCCAGCTCTCACGCGAGGCGACCGCCAGTTGCGTGGACCTGATCAGCTGGATTTCGCCCAAGACTGCGGATTCCGTCAGCGCTGAAGACGGCATCAAGGAATGCCTGAGCGTGCTGGAAACCGACCTGGCGCTGCGCGGGTTTTCTACGGTGAATAAAAGTGCGGGTCAGACATGCACGCTGGCACGCTCGGCCGTTCGCAATGTGTTGACCGCTGCTTTGCTGGCACTGACCGACTCTGTACAGAGCCCGCACGAAGTTGTGTTGTCCGCCGGCACTGAAGGTGACCTTGTTGTCCTCAGCCTCACCCTCACCCTCAAACCCCGCGAAGGTGAGCCCATGGCCATAGCCAACCACGCCTACCGCGCCATGGAATGGGACGATGTGCTGGCGCTGGCGCGGTCGGAATCGGTGGAGGTGGAGTACAGCGCACTGCGGGTGAAGCTGGTGTGCCCGCCTGGGCCAGAGAGTGAGTGATCAAATCGCAACCAGTTGCCTCACGCCGTTGGGCTCCATGTCCTTGCCCAGCCCGCGCGCAATGAACTCGCCGCGCTCCATCACCAGGTAATCGTCCGCCAGTTCTTCGGCAAAGTCGTAGTACTGCTCGACCAGCAAAATCGCCATGTCGCCGCGGTCGGCGAGCATGCGGATCACGCGGCCGATGTCCTTGATGATGCTGGGCTGGATGCCCTCGGTCGGTTCGTCCAGGATCAGCAGTTTGGGCTTGGCTGCCAGCGCCCGCGCAATCGCCAGCTGCTGCTGCTGCCCGCCTGAGAGGTCGCCGCCGCGGCGGTTCAGCATCTGCTTCAAGACAGGAAACAGTTCATACAGCTCCGCCGGGATGGGCGTGCTGCCGCTCTTGTAGGCCAGACCCATGCGCAGGTTCTCTTCCACCGTGAGCCGCGCAAAAATCTCCCGGCCCTGCGGGACAAAACCTATTCCCGCCCGCGCCCGTTCATACGGCGTGGCCTTGGCGATTTCCTTGCCATCAAATTCAATGCTGCCGTTCTTGATGGGCACCAGGCCCATGAGGGATTTGAGCAGCGTGGTCTTGCCCGCGCCGTTGCGGCCCAGCAAAACCGTGACCTTGCCCAGCTGCGTCTGCAGGCTGACGTTTCGCAGGATGTGCGAGCCGCCGTAGTACTGGTTGACTTGTTTGACGTTCAGCATTTAGCGGCCCAGGTAAACCTCGATCACACGCTCGTCCGCCTGCACCTGGTCCAGCGTGCCTTGCGCCAGCACCGACCCATCGCACAGCACCGTCACGATCTCGGAGATCGTGCGGATGAAACTCATGTCGTGTTCCACCACCATCAGCGAATGCTTGCCCTTGAGCGTGAGAAAAAGCTCTGCCGTGCGGGCGGTTTCTTCATCCGTCATGCCGGCCACCGGCTCGTCCAGCAGCAGCAGCTTGGGCTCCTGCATCAGCAGCATGCCGATCTCCAGCCACTGCTTTTGCCCATGGCTCAAGTTGCCGGCCAAGCGCGAGGCGCTGCCCGCCAGATGAATCGTGTGCAGGTTCTCGGCCAGCCTGTCTGCCTGCGCGGAGTCAAGCCTGTGCAGCATGGACGCCTTCACGCCCTTGTCCATCTTGAGCGCAAGCTCCAGGTTTTCAAACACGGTGAGCTGCTCGAACACGGTGGGCTTCTGGAACTTGCGGCCAATGCCCAGTTGCGCAATTTCCGCCTCCTTGTAGCGAAGCAGGTCAATGGTGCTGCCGAAGAAGACGGTGCCCTCATCGGGCCGGGTCTTGCCGGTGATGATGTCCATCATCGTGGTCTTGCCCGCGCCGTTCGGGCCGATGATGCAGCGCAGCTCGCCGGGCGCAATGTCCAGGCTGAGCTTGTTGATGGCCTTGAAGCCGTCAAAGCTCACGCTTACATCCTCCAGGTACAGGATGCGGCCATGCGTCACGTCCACCTCGCCGGCCCCCTGCGCCACGCGCGAGAAGCCTGCTGCGCGGCCGCCCGACTCGGTGTTGCTCTTTCCGGTCTCCAGTGCGGCCAGCCGCTCTTCCACCCGCCTGGCGCCCTGTTCCAGAAGATCGGGGGTCATGTCTTGTCCCTCTTGCGCAGCTTGTTGACCAGGCCCACCACCCCGTCGGGCAGGAACAGCGTCACGCCAATGAACAGCAAGCCGAGAAAATACAGCCAGAACTCCGGGTACGCCACGGTGAGCCAGCTCTTGGCGCCGTTGACGATGAAGGCGCCCACGATCGGACCAATCAGCGTGGCGCGCCCGCCGACTGCCGCCCAGATCGCAATCTCGATCGAGTTGGCCGGGCTCATTTCGCCGGGGTTGATGATGCCCACCTGCGGCACATACAGAGCGCCCGCAATGCCGCACATGATGGCCGAGATGGTCCAGATGGTGAGCTTGTAACCAATGGGGTTGTAGCCCGAGAACATAACCCGGGTCTCTGCATCGCGAATGGCCTGCAGCACCCGGCCAAACTTGCTGCCCACCAGCCACCTTGCAAACAGGAAGAAGCCCAGCAGCGTGAGGCCGGTCAGCACAAAGATGAACATGCGCATCGACGGCGTGGCCACCGGCATGCCCAGGATGCGCTTGAAGTCGGTGAAACCGTTGTTGCCGCCAAAACCGGTTTCATTGCGAAAGAACAGCAGCATGGCGGCAAAAGTCATGGCCTGCGTGATGATCGAGAAGTACACGCCCTTGATGCGCGAGCGGAAGGCGAAGAAGCCGAAGACGAAAGCCACCACGCCGGGCACCAGCACGATCAACAAGAGCGTGGCGATGAAGCTGTCGCTGAACGTCCAGTGCCAGGGCAGCGTTTTCCAGTCGAGGAACACCATGAAGTCCGGCAGGTCGCTTTTGTAATTGCCGTCGCGGCCAATCTGGCGCATGAGGTACATGCCCATCACATAACCGCCCAGCGCAAAGAACACGCCGTGGCCCAGGGACAGGATGCCGGTGTAGCCCCAGATCAAATCCATCGCGAGCGCGGCAATGGCGTAGCACATGCTCTTGCCAAGCAGGGCGACCGCGTAGTCACTCATGTGAAAGACGCTGCCTTGCGGCACCCACAGGTTCAAGAGCGGCGCGACGGCGCAGACGATGATGAGCGCGATGATGAATGCGCTCCACGCCTTGCCCGTAAGCAGCGGGCCTTTGGCAGGAATGGCGTTCATGCTTCCGCACTCCGGCCCTTCATCGCAAAAATGCCTTGCGGCCTTTTCTGGATGAAGATGATGATGAACACCAGCACCGCAATCTTGGCCAGCACGGCGCCGGCCCAGCCCTCAATGAACTTGTTCAGAATGCCCAGGCCCAGCGCTGCATAGACGGTGCCGGCCAGCTGGCCCACGCCGCCCAGCACCACCACCATGAATGAGTCCACGATGTAGCCTTGGCCCAGGTCCGGCCCCACATTGCCGACTTGCGACAAAGCACAACCCGCCAGCCCTGCAATGCCCGAGCCGAGCGCAAACGCATAGGTATCGATACGCGCGGTGTTCACCCCCATGCAGGAGGCAATCGGCCGGTTCTGCGTGACACCGCGCACAAACAATCCCAGCCGCGTCTTGCTGATCAAAAGCGCCATGCCGATCAGCACCAGCGCCGCAAAAATGATGATCACCACGCGGTTGTAGGGCAGCTGCAAATTGGGCAAGACGCTGAAGCCGCCACTCATCCACACCGGGTTTTCAACACCCACGTTTTGCGCGCCAAAAATGGTGCGCACCAGTTGCTGCAGCATCAGGCTGATGCCCCATGTTGCCAGAAGCGTCTCCAGCGGCCGGCCATAGAGGAAGCGGATCACGCTGCGCTCCAGCCCCGCGCCCACCAGCGCCGACGCCATGAACGACACCGGCACGGCTGCGATCAGGTACCAGTCAAAGTAGCCGGGCAGGTATTTCTGGAAGATGCCCTGCATCACGTAGGTGGCGTAGGCGCCGATCATCATCAGCTCGCCGTGGGCCATGTTGATCACGCCCATCAGGCCGTAGGTGATCGCCAGGCCCAACGCCACCAGCAGCAGGATGGAGCCGAGGCTGATGCCGCTGAACACGGCGCCCAGCCGCTCGCCCCAGACGAGGGTGCCCTGAATGGCGCGCAGGGAGGACTCGATGGCCGCCTTCACATCGGGCTCGGTCTCTTCCTTCAATCGTTCGTTGAGCAGCAGCTTGGTATCGGGGCTGCGGCTTTTGCCGAGGTCATTGGCGGCAGTGAGGCGCCTGGCCTTGTCGGAGCTTGCCAGCAGCGTGGCGGCGCGCGCCAGCTCCAGCTGGACCTTGATTTTTTCATTGGCCTCAGCGGCCAGTGCTTTTTCGATGATGGGCAGGCGTGACTCGGCAGGCTCCTTGAGCAAGGCCTGCACGGCCGCAGCCCGAACCTTGTCGTCCTTGCTGAACAGCTTGAGCGCAGCGCCGCTTGTGTCCAGTTCGCTGCGCATCGCGTTGTTGTTGACCAGGTCTTCAGCGTCAGCCGGCACGGTAACTTCAGCGCCGGTGACTGGGTCCTGGCCCTTGTCGCCCTTCATGACAAAGACTGCGTCGGCGGTGCTCTTGACGGCGTCATCCGTCATGGCCTGGATAAAGGCGGCCGTTTTGTCGTCTGCTGCCAGCACGGCCTTGTTGAGCGCTTCGATGCGAGCCTCAGTCTCGCCAATAGCCATCGCCTTGGCTTCGGCCGTGGTCAGCGCATAGGCGTTGGCAGCAAGCAAGAAAATGAAAAGTAGGGCAATGGAGCGCATGTACATGAGAGGATTCCAGCCCCCTCCCCCTCTGGGGGAGGGAGCGAAGAAAACTTCCTTACTTTTTCACAGGTTCATCGGGCTTCTTGTCGTTGCCTTCGATGTACGGAGACCACGGCTTGGCCTTCACCGGACCAGGCGTCTTCCACACCACATTGAACTGGCCATCCGCCTTGATTTCACCAATGAACACCGACTTGTGCAGGTGGTGGTTCTTCTCGTCCATCTTGGACACAATCCCCGACGGCGCCTTGAAGGTCTGGCCGGCCATGGCCGCGATGACCTTGTCGGTGGGGGTGGTCTTGGCTTTCTCCCCCGCCTGCTTCCACATGTTGATGCCGATGTAGGTCGCTTCCATCGGGTCGTTGGTCAGCGGCCTGTCCTTGTGGCCGGCGATGCCCTTGGCCTTGGCGTAGTCGCTCCACTTCTTGATGAAGGCGGTGTTCTCCGGGTTCTTGAGCGTCATGAAGTAGTTCCAGGCGGCCAGGTGGCCGACCAGCGGCTTGGTGTCCACACCACGCAGCTCTTCTTCACCCACAGAGAAAGCCACCACCGGCACGTCCTTGGCCTTGAGGCCTGCGTTGCCCAGTTCCTTGTAGAAGGGAACGTTGGAGTCGCCGTTGATGGTGGAGACCACGGCCGTCTTGCCGCCGGCAGAGAACTTCTTGACGTCGGCAACAATGGTTTGGTAGTCAGAGTGGCCGAAAGGGGTGTACTTCTCGTCGATGTCGCTGTCTTTCACACCCTTGCTTTTGAGGTAGGCGCGCAGGATCTTGTTGGTGGTGCGGGGGTAGACATAGTCGGTACCCAGCAGCACCCAGCGCTTGGCGCCGCCTCCCGCCTTGCTCATCAGGTAGTCCACCGCGGGGATGGCTTGCTGGTTGGGCGCTGCGCCGGTGTAGAACACATTCTTGGACAGCTCTTCACCCTCGTACTGCACGGGGTAGAACAGCAGGCCGTTCATTTCCTCAACCACCGGCAGCACCGACTTGCGGGACACCGAGGTCCAGCAGCCGAAGATCACCGAGACCTTGTCCTGGCCGAGCAGCTGCTTGGTTTTTTCGGCAAAGAGCGGCCAGTTGGAGGCCGGGTCGACGATGACGGCCTCGAGCTTCTTGCCGAGCACGCCGCCTTTGGCGTTGATCTCGTCAATGGCCATCAGCACCGTGTCTTTCAACACTGTCTCTGAAATGGCCATCGTGCCCGACAGGCTGTGCAGCACGCCGACCTTGATGGTGCCGCCACTTTGGGCGTGGGCTGGCAGGACCGAGAGGCCTGCCAGGGCGACGGCGGCTGAAAGCGCCTTGAGGGTGAATCTGCGTTGCATGTGTGCTTCTCCTGCTGGGAAAGTGATTCCAGGGTCCAACCGTGTACCGCCCCATCCCACCCGAAAAATCAGGCGCCTCTGGTACGGATGTCTTCATCCTAGGGAGAACCCCACGGGAGGGACATACGACACATGGCGTATGCGGCAGCGCTTGTCACTGACTCAATGCGGCTGTTTGTAGCAGCAGCGTGTCTGAACGCTCAAGGTTGGTTCAGGGCGTCGGCGCAAAATTTCGGCGGAGCGCGCTGCCACGCCCATGAAAAAAGCCACCGTGAGGTGGCTATTTTTATTTGAGCAGGGCCGGCAGGCCCCGATGCTTCACTTCACCGTGTCAAACACCTTGCGGGCTTCAACATGGCAAAACGGTGGCTCATACGTGCCGTGGTAACTACCGTAGTAGGTGGCGGGGCTGTTGGTCAGGACCGCGCCATACACCGCCTTCACGCTGGCGTCGACATCGACCGTCGACACATTGGTCAGCTTGCGGCTGTCAAAGTCGGCTTTCATGACGGCCTGGTGCAAGGCGGGCGGCACGGTGGGGTCGCCGGCGCCGCCGCACAGCAGCAGCTTGGACTTCGGGCTCCATCCCAGCGTGTCGTTCTTCTTGCCGGCCAGGTACAAGGGGCTGTTGTCGTTGGTCTGCGTGTCTGTGATGAACGCGGAGGTGAACAACAGGTCACGCGCCTGTGCCGGTGTTTCACCGTTCATGCCTGGCACCTTGCCGGTCGTGACCAGGGTGGAGTAGGTCAACGTCGGGCTGGGCAGCAGGCTCTCGATGCCGGTGACAAAAGGCGCCTTGAACACGGTATTCACATCGCTGTAAATGTTGCCGTAGATCTTTTGCCACGCCGTGACCAGGTAAGGCACAAAGAACTGGTAGCCAGCAATGACGTTCGTCGTCTTGAACGAGCCCGACAGGTTGTACGGCCCTGCCAGGTGCGCACCCGCGACCACGTTGATCTCGCTGGCGTTGTCCCGTTCAATGGCGCGGTGTGCCGCCATTGAGGAATGCCCGCCCTGCGAGTAACCGGTCAGCATGACCTTGCCCGACAACGATGCGCCTGCTGTGGCCGCGGCGTTGCGCGCCGCGCGGATGGAGTCGATCACCGACGAGGCCTCCGAGTCCGCATGCAGGTACGGGTGGTAGCTGTAGGCTGACTTTGCAAAGCCCAGGTAGTCCGTCGCGACCACTACGTAACCCTGCGCAGCGTACATCGCGGCCAGCAGGAAAGTTTCACCATCGCCGGGGTTGGCGAGGGTGCGGGGTTTTTGTACGTCCGTGCCCTTGGCGTAAGCGACAAGGCCTGCTGCAGAACTGCAGCCTGCGCCAGAGCCGGAGGGCACCAGCATCACGCCGGACGCGTTTGTTTTCTCGCCCTTGACACCGATGGTGTTGTAGTTGAGTTTCACGACCTTGACGTCGCATTTGGCTGCACCCGTAAGCGCAATCAGGCCGCTGGCCTGGGTACCGCCATCAATCTGGCCGGC
>JACMQX010000057.1 GCA_014376765.1 Ramlibacter sp.
ATCTGGTGGGTGATGCAGGGTTTGAACCTGCGACCCCTGCCGTGTGAAGGCAGTGCTCTACCGCTGAGCTAATCACCCAGAATCGGGGTGTTTTTCCATTTCTGGAAAGACGCGAATTATGCCATAGCGCCAGCAGCTTCCCGCCAGATCGTCCTGCCGCCGGACGCCTTGTCCAGCTGCAGCAGCATCTCTTCATGGGCGGCCGCCTCCTGGTCGTTGGCGGTCAGCACCGGCAGCTCGAACAGGGTGAGGTCCACGCGGATCATCGCGGCGCCAGACGCATCAGCCCCGCCCATGTCGATCAGCAGGGCGTCCTGGCCGCGCGTGAGATTGATGTACACGTCCGCCAGCAACTCAGCGTCAAGCAGCGCGCCGTGCAGCGTGCGGCTGGAGTTATCCACCCCCAGCCTGTCGCACAGTGCGTCAAGGCTGTTGCGCTTGCCGGGGTACATCTCCTTGGCCATCAGCAGCGTGTCGGTCACGCTACCCACACAGGTGTGCACGGGCGCGCGGCCCAGCAGCTCCAGTTCCTTGTTGATGAAGCTCACATCAAAGGCAGCGTTGTGGATGATGACTTCCGCCCCCTGCAGATAGTCCATCAGCTCGTCAGCCACGGCGTCGAACTTCGGCTTGTCGCGCAGAAACTCGTTGCTGATGCCGTGCACCTTGAGCGCATCTTCATGGCTGTCGCGGCCGGGGTTGAGGTAGTAGTGGCGGTTGTTGCCGGTGAGCTTGCGGTTGACCAGCTCCACGCAACCTATTTCGATGATGCGGTCGCCATTGGCGGCCGACAGGCCTGTTGTCTCGGTATCCAGAACAATTTGTCGCATGCGCGAGATGTTACCGGGACCCACGCAACACGTCCTGGATTCCAGGTCGCGCGGTGAGTGGTGTGTGCGCCGGGCCGTCGGCCGGCCCGGCGCACACACCGCTCACCGCAGGCTACAAAAGAAACGTGAGAAACCTCGCGACAGCGCGGACCAGCAAGCATTACAGACGGGGTGGTCATGCTCCTACGCCCCATCGCGGACCAGACCGGCAGGTCACACGAGCTTACAAAATTAGACTTCCTTCATCGAATTCCGTCGCCTGCACACCGTGCAAGCGGACATAGCTGTAACGTAACTGGCGCAAAGCGCCGATGGAGTTGAAGTGCAAAAGCCAGTCGTCGCAATCATTTGTGGTACACGCCCGGAAATCATCAAACTGGCACCCGTCTACCACGCCCTGCAGACTGCCGGCTGGGCCGACGTGCAGTGGATTCACACCGGCCAGCACGCCGACATGGCCGAGCACATGCTCCAGTGCTTTGACGTCACCCCCACCCACCGTTTCACCCGCAGCGGCACCACGCTGGAACAGTTCAGCGCTGACTGCCGCGCACAACTTGACGCCGCCTCCGCCGCCCAGCACTGGGACATGGCCGTGGTTCAGGGCGACACCGAAAGTGCCTTCCTTGGCGCCCTCAGCAGTTTTTACCGCCGCATCCCGGTAGCCCACGTCGAGGCCGGCCTGCGCACCCACAACCTGTCGCGGCCCTTTCCTGAAGAAGGCCTGCGCCAGATGATCAGCCGCATCACGACGATCCATTTCCCGCCGACAAAAAGGGCAAGCGACGCGCTTGCAGCCGAGGGCATCGATGCTGCCAAGGTTCTGCTCACCGGCAACACGGTGGTGGACGCGCAGCACTGGGCCTCCTCCAAGCACAACATCAAGCGGCGCATTGAAGGCCGCGGCCACATCCTGGTGACCGTGCATCGCCGGGAGCATTGGGGCAGCGACATGGACGACATTTTTCATGCCGTCGCCGACATTGCAGGCCTGCACCCGTCAATGGAGATCCTGTTCCCCGTGCACCTGAACCCTGTTGTGCAGAACTCGGCCCGCCGCATCCTGGCCAACGTCGGCAATGTGCGCCTGATGGCTCCGCTGGATTACCTGGCGATGCAGCAGGCCCTGGCCGATGCCGTGCTGCTGCTGACCGACTCCGGCGGCCTGCAGGAAGAGGCACCCACTTTTGGCGTGCCCGTACTGGTGCTGCGTGAAGAAACCGAGCGGCCTGAAGCGGTGGAGGCCGGATGCGCCCTGATCGTCGGCCCGCGCCGCGATGTGATCGTGCGTGAAACCGAACGGCTGCTGCATGACGACATCGCCTACCGCCGCATGCAGCAAACCGGCAACCCCTACGGTGACGGCTTTGCCGGCCAACGTATTTCCGATGCGCTGGCCCGGCACCTGGGCAATCCGCCCGATGCGAACGCCGCGCTCGTACCCCAGGCCCTTGCCGCCTGAAAAAAAATGTCGAGCAGTACCTCCCCCACCGCACATGCCCAACGCGCCTGCGCGTGGGCGGCACTTTTCCTGGCTTGCCTGGCTCTCCCGGCACTGGCACAGGTCAGGCCCCCGCCGCTGCCGGCGGGCTCGGCCATGGTCAATGTGCAGGGCGGCATGGACCTGAGTGAAACCGCCCGCCAGACCCGCGCGCACCACCACAAGCTGCACTACAACAAAGACTACATGTATGACGACACGCAGGACACGCCGCCCACCGCCGCGCCTGCAAACGTCCAGTCCACGGTCGCCAGCTACGCCCCGCAGGCGCCTGCGCGCGCCCTGTCTGCACCGGCGCAAGCTGCACTCCCCTGCCCTGTTCAAGTGGCCGCACCCACGCGCGCGCCCACGTCTGGCGACCTGGCTGCCATGCAGCCACGCCCCGGTGACCTGGCCGCGCCGGGCACCGCGGCCCGCCCTGCATCTGCTGCCTCTGCAACAACAGCCGGCTGCCTGACCACGGCGCCCCGTATTGCCACACCCGCATCCCGTCCTGCAGCAACCCTTAGCAGCCTGCCCGCCGCCACAACGAATTCATGGAGTACCAAATGAAAGTCTTCCTGCGTGTCTTGAGCCTCGCGCTCACCTTTTTGCTGGCGGCCGTGATGCTGCCCGCGCAGGCAGCGACCGCCCAACCCAAAACCCTGGTTCTGTATGACGCGCCCCCGGGCACCGAGTTTGAAAAGCTCGGCATGTCCTACGCGATCATGCTGCGCAACCTGCTGGGCCACTTTGACGCGCAGGTCGAACTGATGCCGGTGCAGAAGTACACCGCGGGCAAGATGGCCGGCTTTGACGCCACCTTCTACCTCGGCGCCTACTACGACAACCTGCCGCCTGCCACCTTTATGGCCGACGCAGCCACCACGCAAAAGCCGATGGTGTGGTTCAAGTACAACCTGTGGCACATGGCATGGGCACCGGCCTATAACTTCACCGCCAACCGCGGCATGGCACTGTCCGGCCTGCGCGGCATGAACGCCGTGCCCAGCGCGGCCAACCCGGCTCCCGGCTTTTTTGACACGGTGGACTACAAGGGCAAGTCCTTCAAGAAGTACTACAGCTTTGACAGTGCACGCGGCCAGATCAATGCCGACCCGGACGTCGGCGTGGTGTCCATCACCGACCCGGTCAAGTCCGTGGCGGTGGTTACCGTGACCAATTCCGTCACCGGCGAAAAGGCGCCCTACATCACCCGCTCGGGTAACTTCTGGTACGTAGCCGACCTGCCCTTCAGCTACATCGGCCCACGTGACCGCTACCTTGTTTTTACCGACGTGCTGCATGACATCCTGAGCATCCCGCATGCTGAAAGTCACCAGGCTCTGGTGCGTCTGGAAGACGTGGGCGCACTGGTTTCAGTGCAGGCCATGAAGACGCTGACCGACTACCTCTACGGCAAAAAAATCCCGTTCTCCATCGCTGCGATTCCGCAGTATGTGGACCCGCTGGGCGCCTACAACGGCGGCATCCCGCAGACCGTGCCGCTGTCACAGGCGTCCAACCTCAAGCGATCGCTGAACTACGCCATCCCGCGTGGCGCCGAGATCGTGATGCACGGCTACACCCACCAGTACGGCAAGATCAAGAACCCGCATACCGGCGTGAGCGGCGACGACTATGAGTTCTGGAACATCGTCACCAACACCCCGGTGGCAGAAGATTCACAGGCCTGGGCAGCCGGCCGGATGGCCAGCGGGCTGATGGCACTGCAAAGCAATGGCTACACGCCTGTTGCCTGGGAAGCACCGCATTACCAAGGCTCCGCCGCTTCGTCCAGAATGGCCGCCAACGCATTCAAGACCACCTACCAGCGCGTCGTCTACTACACCGCCGACACCCCGAATCTGACGGCATCCATCAGCAAGGACTTTGCCGTGGGCCAGGTCTACCCCTACCTGATCAAGCAGGACTACTACGGCCAGCGCGTCATTCCAGAAAACCTGGGCAACATCGAGTACGACATCCGCGCCATCGACCCCAGTTCCAACTACAACTACACCGCGCAGGACATCATCACCAACGCGGAATTTGCGCTGACGGTACGCGACGGCTACGCCTCATTCTTCTTTCATCCGTTCTGGCTCGAGCCGATTTTGGCCCTGCCCGGCTTTGCCGACTTCAAGGCCGTGATTGAAGGCATCTCCAGGCTGGGCGTGACCTGGGTCGCGCCTAGCAAGGCGCAATAAAAACAAAAAAGCGCAAGAACCCGACAACAAGAAGCGTCCAACACCCGGAAGCGTTCGCTGTACACAACACTCAATAAGACGGTAGCCCTGCCATGAACTCATCGCAACACACTCCTCAAGCCCTGCTGCCTGCCGTGCGCAGGTTTTTGCTGGCCGCTGTAGCTGCCGCACTGCCCCTGGTGGCGCTCGCCCAGACCGCAGCGCCGGCCGCGCCGGCGGCCACGCCAGCCGAAGCTTTCAAACGGATGAATGCCGACAACTGGATCCCGCGCAGCATTACTTTCGCGGACCTCGGCTTCACCGGCCCCGTGGTGCTGGGCTACCCCGATTCCCTGCGTGAGATTTACCTGCCGGTGCCGCCCGGCGTGCAGCTGGCCAATGCCACGCTGCAGCTGGACGCCAGTTATGTGCGGGCCGACGGCGGGCGCACAACCATGATCCTCACGACCGACGGCTACCCCGTCTCGTCACGGCCGATCACCGCCGAGAAGGGTGATGCCAGCATCATGCTGCCGATCGACGGCCAGCCGCGCCCCAGTGGCTTTGTCCGTTTCAACATCGACTGGCGCACCGCTGTTGCCCGTGACAACACCTGTGCCGACTCACGCACGCCTGGCAACCTGTTGCGCATCGAGCCGACCAGCCGCTTCACCTACCGGTACGACGGCTACGGCATCCGCGACCTGTCCACCGCCTGGTCTGCCCTGCCCTCCAAGCCCACCATCCTGATTGCCGGCAGCAAGCTGTCGTCACAGGCCTATGACTCGGCCTGGCGTGTCGGCGTTGCGCTGGAGCGCGCCGGCAAGCAGGCCCGCATCCGCACGCTTCCCGCCGTGGGCGACACGGTCGACATGACGGGCTACACCGTGCCCGCAGGCATGCGCGGCATCCCGGCTTATGCATCCCTTGCAGAAGGTGGGCAGCACAAGATCAAGGACGCAGCCGAAGTTGGCGCGCTGATCGCGATGGGCCAGGTCGGCCCCTTGCAGGCTGACATCGTCATTGCCGATGCAAGCTCCGCCGCTGCGATGGCCGGACCGCTGGAAGCACTGCGTACGCAAATGCAAACCGCGTCGCCTGACGCGGTGGCGCCTTACGCTGAATGGCGCACCCGCGCGCTGGACCCTGCCGGCAAGGCCATCAACCCCGGCGAAGTTCGACTGGTCAGTGTCTTTGGCCGGCCCACCATCGTGATCGCGCCGGACGCCGGCGCCAAGGCCGCCGGCCTGTTCAGCCGCATCTGGCAGCAAGCGGCAGCCTCCACCGCCATGGTGGTGCAGGCCGCTGACGAGCCCAAGACCGATGCAAATTCCGTCTCGCTCAAATACCTGGGCGCCAAGCCTGCGACGTTTGATGTGCTGGCCCATGCCGACTGGAATGCCACCTTTGATATTGGCGCAGTGGCTGCTGACGGCAAAGGCCCCGGCACGCTGGTGATCGACGTGGCCGCTGCGCCCAGCGCTGCGCATACACCACCCATCGTGTCGGTGCTGCTCAATGAAGTGCTGCTGGGCGCCATGGAGCTCAAGGCCAACGGCAAACGCGAGCGCATCACCGCGCCCGTCCCCGCCTATGCGCTGGCGGCCCGCAACGTGATTCGCGTTTCCTTCGTCCGCCAGCTGGCCAGCGACCGCTGCCGTGAAACGCCCGAGCCTTACCCGGTGTCGGTCCTGGCCAGCAGCCACATGCTGCTCACCAAAATCGAGCCGAATGGTGACTTCAGCGGCCTGATGGCGCGTTTCTCCTCGGGCGGCAATGTCTATGTGCCCGCCTCTTACCTGAACGATGCACAAAACACCCTGCCGCGCGTGATCCGCCTGGCCGCCACCACCGGCGTCTCGCCGTCGCTCGCCAAGTTCAACGCGGTAGCTGACGGCACGCAGCCCAAGGTGGCAGGCCCGTTCCTGGCGATTGACCTGCCGCCCTCAGACGTCAAGAAGAGTGAAGTGAAGATCGACGGCGGGCGCCTGTATGTGGCGGGCACTGGCGACAAGCCCCTGCTGGACCTGACCGGCGTGAACAACGTCGGCATCCTGGAAGTTACCAATGCCGGCAGCGACATGGGTGCCACCTACCGCACGCTGGGCGCCAACGCCCCTGACTTTGACAGGCCGATCCAGCTGTCAGACGGCAACATCGCCATCCTGGGCGCGACCGGCCTGCGCACCGAGGTAAATACCCGCGACCCGTCAGGCCAGGGCCTGCTGCGCCAGTCCAGGGGCACTTTCTGGGAGCGCACCTACTGGTGGCTGTTGCCGCTGGTGGTCGTGGCCTTCTTTGTTGCGCTGCTGGTATTTGCAAGCCGGGTTCGCCGCCGCAAGAACGGCGAACTGTAACTCCCGGGCAGGAAGGACGCCATGACCTGGGACCTGATTGCCGCCAACTACTATTCGTCGCTGGAGTTCATAGCAGCCATCGTCGGGATCGTGATATTGATCTCGTCGCTGGACGACTTCTTCATCGACATCTGGTACTGGACGCGGCGTATTTATCGCAGCCTGACGCTTGGGCGCAAGAAGGGCTACCGCCACCTCACGGCCGATCAGCTGATGGAGCGTGGCGAGCAGCCCATGGCCATCATGGTGCCGGCGTGGAAGGAGTACGACGTCATCGCCGCGATGGTGCAAAACATGATCGAGGTGCTGGACTACCAGCACTACGTCATCTTCATCGGCACCTATGTGAACGACCCCGAGACCATCGAGGAAGTCGACCGCATGTGCCGGCGCTACCGCCACCTTCACCGCGTGGAGGTGCCGCACCCGGGGCCGACCTCCAAGGCCGACTGCCTGAACTTTGTGGTGGAAGCCATCTTCGACTACGAGAAAGAAAAGAACGTCGAATTTGCCGGCGTGGTGCTGCATGACAGTGAGGACGTGGTGCACCCGATCGAGCTGAAGTTCTTCAACTACCTGCTGCCGCGCAAGGACATGATCCAGCTACCCGTCGCCTCGCTGGAGCGCGAATGGTATGAGCTAGTTGCCGGCACCTACATGGACGAGTTTGCCGAGAGCCACGCCAAGGAAATGGTGGTGCGCGAAAGTGTCTCGGGCATGGTGCCCTCCGCTGGCGTGGGCACCTGTTTCTCGCGCCGCGCGCTCATCGCCCTGGTGGGCGTGACGCACAACCACCCGTTCAACATCAACAGCCTCACGGAAGACTACGACGTGGGCATGCGCCTGTCGCAACTGGGCATGCAGACGATCTTCGGCGTGTTCCCGGTGACCTACCGGGTGCGTCGCACCTCCTGGAAAACCAACACCGAGGCGACCGAAGTGTTGATGGACATGCCGCTGTGCGTGCGCGAGTACTTCCCCGACAACTTCCGCCTGGCTTACCGGCAGAAGTCGCGCTGGGTGCTGGGCATCGGCCTGCAAAGCTGGGAGCAGATCCGCTGGCGTGGCCGGTCGCTGGCCGCGCGCTACCTGCTGCTGCATGACCGCAAGGGCGTGGTCACCTCCTTCGTCAGCATCTTTGCCTACTTGCTGGTGGCGCAATTCATTGTTTTCCATGTGGGCCTTGAAACCGGTTGGTGGGACGCCTACTACCCCACGCTTTTTGGCGCCAACTCGTTCTGGCGCACGCTGATTTACGTCAACGCGTTTTTTCTGGCCGTGCGCATGGCGCACCGCGTCTACTTCACCACTGTGCTGTATGGCTTTGCCCACGGGCTGATGTCGCTGCCCCGCATGGTGGTGGGCAACTTTGTCAACGCCATGGCGGTGGCGCGCGCCTGGCGGCTGTACCTGGCCTACCTGTTCCGCGGCAAGCGGCTGGTGTGGGACAAAACCATGCATGAATTCCCCAGTGGCGCGCAACTGGCACGCAAGCGCCAGCGCCTGGGCGAGTTGCTTCAGTCCTGGCAGGCCGTGACGCCCACCACCCTGGCCAAGGCGCTGGAGCAGCAGGCTGCGACGCAAACACCGCTGGGCCGCGTGCTCGTATCCAACGGCTGGCTGGACGATGAAACGCTGGCTGAAGCCATTGCCTACCAGGCCGACCTGCCGCGCATGGCGCTGTCGGTGGAAATGGTGCGCGACCATGCGGGCGCCATGCCGCTGGATATTGCGATTCGCCACCGCGCGGTGATGACCGGCATGCACAAGACCCACCGGCCCGTGCTGGCCGTTGCCAGCCCGCTGACTGCTGAAGCGCTGGCCGACATCACGCAGGCGACCGGCGCCGAACCTTTGCAGCGGATTGTTCGTGAAGGCGAGATTGCCGCAGCCTTGCGGGTGCTGAGTGAGGCGCATGGCACCGAGATGACAGCCACCGAAGGCACCGGCAAGGTGCCGCTGCTGGGCGACATGCTGATCGAACGGGGCCTGATCAAGCGGGCAGTGTTCGAGGCGGCGATGAAAAGCTACCGGCCGGACCAGCACGGCCGGATTGGCGACTATCTGGTCGAAAGCAAGGTCATCGTGCGGGATGTTGTCGAGCAGGTGGTTCGTGAACAAAAGCAGTTTTTTACTGAACGGGCGGTCACATCATGAACAACAAGAAAACACCTGCCGGCCGGCTCTGCCAGGCCGCCACTGTGCTCAGCGTGATGCTGGGTACGCAAGGCGCCATGGCGGCAGGCGCGGCCCCTGGCGCGCCCACCTTCGGCGGCGTGCCAGACGCGCTGGCTGTCACTTCAACCGTGAGTCAAACCAGCGTGGAACAGGCCAGGCCGCCCAAAGCCAGGAAGGCGCGAAGCGCCCGCACAGCGCAAGCCGCGCTGCCGATGGGCACACCGGCCTACCAGGCGGCAGACAGCGCTTACAAGGCCTATGAAGCCAAAGACTATCAATCCGCCATTGAGAATGCCGAAGCTGCTACACGCCTGGCACCGGGCAACGCGGCTTACTGGCAATTGCTGGCCTCGTCACAAACAGCGGCCGGTCTGCTGGACGATGCAGACCGCACCCTCACACGCGGCATGGCCGCCACCGGCGATGAAGGCGCCTTCACCACCCCCCGCGACAACCTGCGCCGCTCCCAGGCGCTGGCCGCGGGCACCGCCATGTACGCCGCCCAGCGCCAGGGCAACATCGGCGGCGCCACTGCCGCCGCACGCGAAGCGGTGCGGTTGGCACCGCGCCACCCCGGCTACCGCATTGCCCTTTTGAACCTTCTGCTCCAGGGCAGCCAGTGGGCTGATGCCGACCGCGCCGCAAGCGACGCCATGAAGGTGCTGCCCGCCAGCGCCGCGCCGCTGGTGTTGCGCGCCCAGGCCCGCCAACGCCTGGGGCGTCTGCCCGAGGCCGCAGCCGACTACGACCGCGCGCTGCAACTGACTGCAGCAGACCCGGCCCAGCAGCGCGCAGTGCGCCTGATTGCGGCTGACGCCGCCCTCGCCGCCCTTGAACCGCAGCGCGCAATGGAGCGCCTGCAAGGCCTGCCTGATGCGGATGCAGAAGCCGCGCCGCGAAGGAAAGCCGCAGCGCTGCTGTTGGCCCGGCCTCTGGCCGGCCAGCTCAATCCGGGCACCACCACGGCGTTCGCCCTGCCGGGCATTGACTGCAGCAACGTCGAGAAAGCACTGACCTGTGCGCTGTTGCCCGGCGCACCGGCGCAGCCCGCCGGCTACGCCTCGGCGGTTGCCGCCTATGCCGCAATGAACGCCAGGGACTACGCCACTGCCGCCACCCGCGCTGCAGAAGCTGCCGACGCCTCCCCTGCCAACCGCGACTACCAGTTGCTGCTGATGAACGCCCTGGCCGCCAACCGTCAGCCGCGCGAGGCCGCGCAGGCAGCCACGGCCGCCCTCGCGCTGGACCACCCTGACGCCGCGGTCTACTTGCGCCGCAGCGCCCTGCGGCGCGAGGCGGGCGACGAGCCTGGCGCCCAAACCGACCTGGAAACCGCCTTGCGCCTGGGCACGCTGTCGCCTGCCGAGCAGACCGGCGCCCTGGCAGATCTGGGCCGCAAACGCGAAGCGCGCGAACGGCTGGCCCTGGCCCGCGCCAACGGCGAACTCAAAAGCACGCCCGCTCTGGAGCTGGCCTACCTTGCCACCCGCACCGGCGACGCCCCCGCCGCGGCGACCGCTTTTGCCGAAGCAGACGCCGCCGGCAAGCTGCCGGCCACGGCGTTCCAGGACGCCGCCTACGCTGCCTTGCGCGCCAGGCGTGATGACGAAGCGGTTGCGTATTTCAAGCGCACCATCGATGCCGACGGCATTGCCCTCAAGCTGGACCCACAGCTGCTGTTCAACACCCGCCGCGCCGTCAGCGAACTGACCCGGCGCTGGGGCGTGCTGGCCTCGCTCTCCTACCGCAATGGCGGCGGCGCCGTGCCGGGCTTTGGCGTGGGTGCAGGCGGCCCCGCCGGCACCAAGACACTCCAGGCAGGCGCGGAGGCCTACTGGCGGCCTTTTGGCTACCAGGGCGGCCAATACGTCGAGCTCTTTGCACGGGCCTTTGAATCGCTCTACAGCCAGTCTGGCGGCACCACTGGCGTGGGCAGCCTGCAAGCCGGCATTGGCATCCGCTACAAGCCGCTGGCCGACCACAACGCGGTCCTGTCGCTCAGCCGGGTGTTTGCCCGCAATGGCAACGACGACTGGCTGGCGCAGGCGGCCTATTCGAATGACTGGGGCAGCGACTTGCGGGTGGACGTGCCAAGCTGGTGGACGACACGGCTTGCCGCTGAAGTGGGCCGCTATATCGAGCATCCGCAGACCTATGCGCTGGCCAGTGCGATGACCGGCCGCAGTTACCGGATCAACGACCCGGACGGCCGCACGGTGGTGTACCCCCACGCGGTGGTGTCCGCTGAATACAACTCCACCTATGCCACGCGCAGCTCGGTGGGCGTCGGCCCGGGCGTGAGCTTGCGGCACTGGTTCCGCGAGGACAAATACGACGCGCCGCGTTCGTATGTGGACTTCACGCTGCAGTACCGCGCGCTGGTCAGTGGCGACAACCGCGCCAAGGGCCTGTTCCTGAGCTCGCTGATTTCCTATTGAGCCGCGCTTCATGACACGTACTTTGCCTTGCCGGGTCGCGGCCCTGTGCCTCATGCTGTCGCTGGGCGGCTGCGCCATCCATGTGCCGCCCATCGAAGGCGTGGTCTGGCAACCCGACAACGCCACCTTCTCGCCCCGGGGCACCTGGGACAAGCTGGGCACCACACGCCTGCTTGTGCAGTGGACGGCGGTGGACAACCAGGCCTTTGTGGAAGGCGCGGGCATGGAGCTGGCTGCCAGCCAGCCTGACTGGGAGCGCATTGCGCGCGAGCCCTGGGCCCGCGATGTGATCCTGGGCCTGGCCGGCCGCTTTTCAGAAGACGCCGCCCGTGCGGACATTGACGCGCTGGCGGAGGCATCGGTCCGCCTGGCAGCGCTCAAGACACCGCTCAATGTGGTGGGCTGGTACTTTCCGGTCGAGATTGACCCGACCTGGACCGATGCACCGCGCCTTGCCGCGTTGCTGAACCGGCTGCCCCGGCCGCTGTGGATCAGCGTGTACGACAGCGCCAATGTCGGGCCCGAAGAAATGGCGCAGGGCCTGGTCAAGTGGCTGCCGAAAGACGTGGGCGTGTTCTTCCAGGACGGCGTGGGCGTGCATGCCCGCGAAGCC
>JACMQX010000312.1 GCA_014376765.1 Ramlibacter sp.
CACCTGGTTGAAGAACCTGGCCACCGCATAGAGACCATCGTTTCCGGCCCAACCCTGATCGAGCACGCCTCCGAAGCGGTTTCATCGATCGCGCTGGTCGCCATGATCATCCTGATCGGGGCTGAAGCCATCGTGCGCAACGTCTTCAGCGGCTCGCTGCAGATCACGAGCGAGATCGGCGGCTACCTGCTCGTCGCTGTCACTTTCCTCAGCATGTCAGTCGCGGAGGCGCACGGTGGATTTCACCGCGTTGAACTGGTTCAGGCTCGCATGTCCCAGCGTGCGCGGATCAAGCTGCAGATTCTGTTTGACGGCTTCTCGCTGGCGGCTTGCCTGCTGATAGCCTGGCAGTTGTGGCGTCTGGCACGCAATTCATGGAACTCGGGCGACGTCGCGCCCACGCCGCTTCAGACGCCGTTGTGGCTACCGCAGATCGTCATGGGCATCGGCATGTCTTTCTTATGCCTTGCGCTGCTGCGATCGGCTTACGCGAAATGGACGTACCTGTCATCCAGGGTGGCTACATGACGCCCGGCATCGAACTCATCGTTGTTCTCGGGCTCTTCCTCGCGTTGCTTTGCATGGGGATGACCATCCCGTTGGCAATCACGGTGCCGTCCGTCATCTACCTGCTGATGCATCAGGGCCTGGCCGGGTTGAAAGGCATCGGCCTTGTGACATGGGGGAGCATGAACAGCTTCACGCTCACGGCAATTCCGCTGTTTATTCTCATGGCGGAAATCCTGCAGGAGAGCAAGCTCAGCCTGCGGGTCTATCGCGGCCTCTCCAAGCTGGTGGCATGGATGCCGGGCGGCCTGTTGCAGACGAACATCGTCGGATGCGCAATCTTTGCGTCCATCAGCGGCTCCAGCGTCGTGACGGCTGCATCGATCGGCCGCGTCGCGCTGCCCGAACTGGAGCGGCGCAAGTACGCGCCGCGGATATCGGCAGGCTCGCTGGCTGCTGGCGGCACGCTGGGCATCCTGTTTCCTCCGAGCATCGCGATGATCGTGTACGGGACCTTCACCGAAACTTCGGTTGCCAAGCTGTTCATGGCCGGCGTAGTGCCCGGCCTGCTGCTCACACTGATGTTCATGACTTACATCGCGATCCACGCGCTGGCCCGGCCGGCAATCGCCCCAAAAGAGCGGGGCGCAGCGAACCTGCGTGAGTTCAGCGCGGCGCTGCTGGACGTCATGCCGTTTGTCCTGCTGATCGGCGGCACGATAGGCAGTATTTACGCCGGCCTCGTCACGCCCACGGAGGCGGCAGCTGTCGGCTGCATGCTGGCCGCAGTCATCGCATCGATCTGGGGTGAGAGCAACTTCGGGGTCTACAAGCGAGCCCTGCAGTCCACCACGCGCGTATGCGGCAACATCCTGTTCATCGTCTACGCTGCGTTCCTGTTTTCCTACGCCATCAGTTATGCAGGCGTGGGCGAAGACATCACCCAGTTCCTGGTCGACCTCAAGCTCTCCAAGTACCAGTTCTTCTTTGCCCTGTTCGTGCTCTATACGGTGCTGGGCTGTCTCGTCGAGAGTCTGGGGATGATCGTTGTGACCGTACCGCTGCTGTATCCCGTATTGCTGAAGTACGGAATCGACCCGATCTGGTTCGGCGTGATACTGGTCATATTCATCGAGATGGGGCAGATCTCGCCACCCATCGGCATCAACCTGTTCGTGATCCAGGGCATCTGGAAGGGCAAGCTCAGCGACGTGGTCATGGGCACCGTTCCGTTTCACCTCATCTTGTTTTTGCTTTTGCTGTTGCTGGTCATATTCCCCGACATCGCAATGTGGCTTCCTTCGTCCGCCAGCGTCCAGAAATAGGCCAGGCGCGTCCTACGTACAGACCAAGGATCGATCATGTGGAGCCTTGACGGGACACCCCCGGTACCAGTCAACGCGCAGGTCCTCACGCGGATGCCGGACGCGATGCGCCAGCCTCAGGTGTCTGCCTGGGGCCAGGCTAACCGCCCTGGCCACGTGGTGGACAGCTTCCTTGAAGGGCCTTGCTTCGACAGCAAGGGCAACCTCTTCGTGACGGACATTCCGCACGGGCGGATTTTCCATATTGATGGCGCGTGCCAATGGACCTGCGTTCTCGAAGACAACGGCTGGCCCAACGGCCTGGCGGCCCATCCCGACGGCAGCCTCTGGATCGCCGATTACCGGCACGGCATCCGGCGCTTCGAGCCCGCAGGCAGACGTGTTGAAACAGTGCTGGGCCACCGGAACAGCGAGTCCTTCCGCGGCGTCAACGACCTGGTATTTGATGCCAGCGGCCGCCTCTATTTCACCGACCAGGGCCAGACCGGCATGCACGACCCGACGGGCCGCGTTTACCGATGGCAGCCTGACGGCCGTCTTGACATGTTGCTGTCCAATGGCCCCAGCCCGAACGGGCTGGCGGTGAGCCCGGACATGAAAGTGCTGTATGTCGCCCTCACGCGGGCGAACCAGGTGTGGCGCGCGCCGATCCAGTCCGACGGCTCGATCAGCAAAATGGGCGTCCTGCAAACCTTCTTCGGCCCAACAGGACCCGATGGGCTGGCCATCGACCGCTTCGGGCGGCTGCTGGTCGCGCACCCCAGCCTGGGCGGCGTCTTCGTGCTCAACGCGCGGGGTGAGGTGACCCACCATCTGCGCAGCCCGCTTGCGGACAGTGCCGTGACCAACGTCGCCTGCTGGCCCGGCCGGGACACGGTTGTCATGACCGAATCAATGTCGGGCAGCGTGCTGGTCGCGCAGCTTCCGCAACCCCTGGACAGCGCAGCATGACTGAGCGCAAAGTCGTCAAGTCGGCTGCACGCGTGCTCCAGTTGCTGGAGCACTTTGACGACGAGCGCAGGCCCATGGCCGTGGCCGAGATTGCTGCCCACCACGACTGGCCCGCGTCGAGCACTTCGGCCCTGATGTCCAGCCTCGTCACCCTGGGCTACCTTGAATACGACCCGGGCAAGCGCGTCTACCGGCCATCGGTTCGGGTGGCCTTGCTTGGCGACTGGATCCATCGCGATCTCCTGAAGGAAGGCCAGCTCGCCCGCCTGATGGAGCACCTGAACGAAGCCACCGGCGAGACGATCGTGCTGGCTTCGCAAAACGGCTTGCAGTCGCAATACCTGCGGGTGCTGCAGGGCACCAACGCACTGCGGCTGCATCTGCACATCGGTACCGAGCGGCCGATTTTTGGCTCGGGCACTGGCAGCATGCTGCTCAGTGCCATGGACGCCGCCGCGGTCCGCAAGCTCGCACGGCGCTTCAACGCGACCGTCCCCCCAGCCAGGCGCGTCGATGTCGAACAGGTTCTGGCGGATCTCGCAAAAGATCGGGCCAAGGGCTACTCCATCTCGCTCAACCAGGTCACGATTCACTCAGGGCTGATTGCGATGCTGCTTCCGGTCGCTACCGGCGAGCAGCAGCTGGTACTGGGCATTTCGGGCCTCACCGTGCGGCTTCTCGAGCACGAGAAAAGATACGTGCAACTGGTGCGCAAGGCCATGTCCAATTTCCTGTCCGATTGAACGCGTTCACCACCAAAAAAACTGACCTAACGAGCGATACTGTTTTATGAATGATTCCCTGCTTTTTACCCGCGACAAAGGGGTGGTCACTCTCACCCTGAACGAACCTGCGACGCGCAATGCCGTGTCACCGGCCATCACAGAGGCCCTCGTCGCACGAATTCGCGAAATCAACCAGGACTTATCCATCCACTGCGTCATCCTCACCGGCGCCGGCGAAGGTTTTTCCTCTGGCGGTAACGTCAAGGATATGAAGGAGAAGACGGGCCTGTTCGGCGGTACGCCCGCGGAAATCAGGCGCGGTTATTGGCACGGAATCCAGCAGATTCCGCTGGCCATGTACGAGCTGGAAGTCCCAAGCATTGCAGCAGTCAATGGCGCGGCCATTGGCGCGGGGTGCGACCTTGCCCTGATGTGCGACATCCGTGTCGCCGGACGCAGTGCTGTCTTCGCGGAGAGCTTCATGCGCGTCGGACTTGTTTCCGGCGATGGCGGCGCGTGGCACCTCCCGCGCGTGGTGGGCCTGTCCAAAGCGTACGAGATGACATTTACAGGCGACTTCATCCGGGCCGAAGAGGCTGTGCGCATCGGGCTCGCATCGCGCTGGGTCGAGGACGCCGACCTGATGACGGAAGCGCTCGCGCTCGCGCAACGCATCGCCGCCCACCCCTCGCATTCGCTGCGCCTGACCAAGCGGCTGCTGCGCGATTCACAACAGGTGAGCCTGCCCATCGCGCTGGAGCTGGCATCTTCGTCGCAGGCGTTGGTGCAACACACACACGACCAGTACGAAGCCGTCTCGGCCTTCCTTGAAAAGCGCCAGCCGAAGTTCGAGGACCGCTGAGCCCACCGCATCTCTTGTGGCGCAAGCGCGCCATCCCAACCTCCAGAGGAAACCCATGAAATTATTTGTCAATTCTGCAGTCGCTGCGGCCATCCTGGCACTTGCTTTTATCCCCGTAGCGCATGCAGCCTGGCCCGCCGATGGACCCATCTCGGTAAGTGTCGGATTTGCTGCCGGCGGAACTACCGACGTAATGGTGCGTACCTTGGCGCCCTTCATCGCCAAGCACCTTGGCGATAACGCCTCGCTGGTCGTGATGAACCGTCCTGGCGCTTCCGGAGAGATTGCAATCAGTCAGGTCATGCGCGCCAAGCCCGACGGCTACTCGCTTGTCGTCGTCAACACGCCGGGTTACTTCTTCGTGCCGATGTACCGCAAGTCGTCCTACACAATGAGCGACCTCACCTTGCTTGCCCGCGTCGTCGCCGACCCGACCGTCATGGTGTCGCGCAAGGACGGGAAGGTTTCGGACTTGCGCCAGGCGCTCGGCGTATTGAAGGCCTCGCCCAGTTCCATTTCAGCCGGCCACAACGGTGTGGGCACCAATGGCCACCTGGCCATGATTCGGCTTGAAACAGCCGCGGGCGTAAAGTTCAACGCCATTCCCTTCAACGGCAGCGCCCAACAAAAAGTCGCCTTGGCAAGCAACAATCTTGACATCGCCTTCCTGGCCGCATCAGAAGTGCCCGATCCCGAGAACGAAGCCACGCCGGTGCGGTTGCTCACGCAATTCACGCGGACCAAGGTGCAGCGGTTGACCTCCGTGCCGACCACCTTCGATCTGGGCCTGGCTGCGGAAATGACCGGCGAGCGCGGCCTCGCGGCGCCCAACGGCGTGCCGCCAGCCATCATGGCGCGTCTTGAAAAGGCCATCGAAGCCGCCATGAAGGACCCCGAGTTCGTCAAGGTTGCGCGCAATGACGCGCCGTTCCTTTCATTCCTGGCTGGCGCCGAGTGGTCCCGGCAGATCGATCGCGATCGCAAGGCCTATGAGACGATCGCGCAGACCTTGCCTAAAGAATAAACGGAGGCCGCGAAGTGAACGAAAGCTCTGCCTCACCGAAGCCCTACTCTCACATCCGCGTGCTGGATATGTCACGCGTGCTCGCCGGTCCCTGGGCCGGGCAAGTGATGGCCGACCTGGGCGCCGAGGTCATCAAAGTCGAGCGCCCGGGCGCCGGCGACGATACGCGCCATTGGGGTCCCCCTTTCCTCAAGGACGAGGCGGGCCGCACGACGGCCGAAGCCGCCTACTACATGTGCGCCAACCGCGGCAAGCAGTCCATCACAGTGGACATCAGCAAGCCTGGCGGCCAGACGCTCATCCGTGCACTCGCTGCCAAGTGCGATGTGCTGCTCGAAAACTACAAGGTCGGGGACCTGGCGCGCTATGGCCTGGGCTACGAAGACATCAAGGCTGTCAACCCGAACCTCATTTACTGTTCAGTGACCGGTTTTGGGCAAACTGGTCCATCGAGTCACCTCACAGGCTATGACTTCATGATTCAGGCCATCGGCGGCTTGATGAGCCTGACAGGTCGCGGCGATGGAGAGCCCGGTGCCGGGCCGATGAAGGTCGGCGTGCCCGTGGCGGACCTGGTAACCGGCCTTTACACCGCCATTGCGATACAGGCTGCGCTCGCACGGCGCGAGCGAATGGGCGGCGGCGGCGAGTGGATTGACATGGCGCTGCTGGACTGCCAGGTAGCCATGCTTGCCAACCAGGGGCAAAACTTCCTTTCTGGCGATGGTGGCCTCACGCCCCGCATGGGCAACGCGCACCCCAACGTCGCACCGTATGAAGTTTTTCCGACGCAAGACGGCCACATGGTGCTGGCGGTAGGCACCGATTACCAATTCCGGAAGTTCTGTGGGGCTGTGGACCGCCCGGAGCTCGCACTGGACGCGCGCTTCCTCACGAATCCGGACCGGGTCAGGAACCGGCGCGACCTCTCCCCCCTGGTTGGCGAAATCATCGCAGCCAAACCCACGGCGCAGTGGCTGGAGGTGTTCGGTATGGTGGGCGTCGCCTGCGGGCCTATCAACACGCTGCGTGATGTGTATCGGCATCCGCAGGTGGTCGAGCGCGGGATGGTGTTTGAGATGGAGCATCCGCTCGGTGGCAAAGTGCCTTTGACGGCCAGTCCGATCCACTTTCGCGAGCACCCGATCCGTTACGAAGTGCCGCCACCACTCCTGGGACAGCACACGCGTGCCGTACTCGGAACAGTGTTGGGCCTGGACGCCGTAGAGATCGACCGGCTGGCAGCGGAAGGGGCCATCTGATCCGCACGGACCGCAACTGCTTTTATCCTGCCTTCACGCGGCAGGGGTTGCAGGTTCAAACCCTGCATCACCCACCAGATTTTTTTTAATGTCGTACGCCGGATCACGTTTCCCCAAAAACGCGCTTCGGCCTTCAGCCGAATCGGCGCTGGCCCGCACGATCCCGGCGCTCCACTTTTCCATTGTTTCGCGTTCGCGCCACATGGCCTCGCGGCCCGAGAGCGCCAGCTGTTTGGTGTGAGCCACCGCGAGCGGGCTGTTGCCCGCTATCGCGCGGGCGTAGCGCAGCGCGGTTGATACAACCTCATCAGCCGGCACAGTCTCGTTGAGTAAACCAAAGAGAAGCGCTGTTTCTGCCGACACCAGTTGGCCGGTCAGCAGTAGCTGCATTGCGCGGGCATGACCGATCTGCTCCACCAATTTCATGGCCGCGCCGCCGCTGGGCACGATACCCCAGTGCACTTCGGGCAGTCCCAGTCTGGCTGCGCGGCTGCCAATGCGAAGGTCACAAGCCAGCATCAGCTCGAGACCGCCCGCCACGCAGTGCCCATTGACGGCAGCAATCAGTGGCTTGGGAAATACACGCGTCTTGAGCAACGCGAGCTCCACCATTTGGTCGATGTCGGGAACACCCGAGAAATCGGCATCGAGCTGGGCGCCGGAACAGAAGGCCTGGTCTCCGTCGCCCGTGACGATCACGCAGCGTACCTGCGCGTCGTTGGAAAGCCTGTCCCATCCCTGCGCAAGCGCCTCGAACTCAAGCGGGCCGAGCGCGTTGCGCCGGGCCGGATTGCTGACCGTGACGAGCGCGATGCCCGGTTCGGGCTGTGTGTGAAGGATCGGCATTTGCTCAGGCCACGGGTTTCGCACCCGCAATGCGCAGTGCGTATTGCGCCATCTGCTCCATGAGCATCTCCATGCTCAGGCGTCCGTGCGGGCGGAACCAGACATAGCTCCAGCTGATCATGCCGCCAATGGCAAGCGCGCTGGTACGCGCGTCAATGAGCTGGAACTCGCCGTTTGCGGCGCCTTCTTCCAGCAGGTGGGCCAGCGAATCGTCAATGCGCTGCTTCAGGGCGCTGATCACCTCATGGTGTTCCGGATCCAGTGAGGTCTCATCGCGAAAGAAGACGGCGACGCCCTCCCGGTATTCGATGCACACGCGGGTCAGCCGGCGCGCGGCTTCTGCGAGCCGCTCGCCCGCCGTACCAGCCAGGGCGGCGCCACCTTCTACCGCTTCGACCGAGCGATGGACGTTGCGCAACGCGATGTCGAAGAGGATGTCGGTTTTCTTGTCGTAGACGCCGTAGACGAAGGGCTTGGTCACGCCCATCGACTCGGCGATGGCGTCCAGGCTGGTCCCGCGAAAGCCGTGCGTATAGAACAGCTTGCGCGCCTCGTCAACAATCCGGTCCTTCTTGACGTTGCGCAGTTGGTCGCGGATCGCGGTGCTTTCAGTTGCTGCCATTTGGGTGTGTTTCTCTGATCGGTGCAGGCAAGACTTTACCGTGCCGCCTATAGCGCGGTCGCGGCAGGCGATACCATCGCCTGCGCTTCCTGGCTCAGCACGAACCGCTGGATCTTGCCGGTAGAGGTGCGTGGGAACTCGTCAACAAAGCTGAACTTTCGCGGCACCTTGTAGTCGGCCATGCGTTCGCGGCAGAAGGCCGAGAGTTCTGCGGCTTCAACCGTCGCACCTTCGTGCCGCTGCACGAAGGCCATTGCGACCTCGCCAAGCCGCCGGTCGGGCATCCCGACCACCACCGCCTGCTTGACCTGCGGGTGACTTTGCAGCATTCGCTCGATTTCGGCTGGATAGGCGTTGGAGCCGCCGACGATGAACATGTCCTTGAGCCGGCCGGTGATCTTGAGATAGCCTTGCGCGTCGTACACGCCCAGGTCGCCGGTCTTGAACCATCCGTCGGGCGTGATGGCCTCGGCGGTGGCTTGCGGGTTCTGGTAGTAACCCATCATGACCAGATGACCGCGTACCCAGACCTCGCCAACCTCGCCCTGCGGCAACGCACGGCCGTTTTCGGGGTCGCACACGCTGACCTCAAACTCGCCTATCGGCTTGCCTTTGTTGTCGCACAGGATGTCCAGCGGCGCGTCGAACTCGCTGAAGGTGGTGGAGGCGGTGGTTTCGGTCATGCCGTAGACGGCTTGCAGGGCTTCGAGCTTGAGTTCTGCCTTGGCCGCAAGGGCGACATCAGGCGTCACCGGGGCGCCTCCGATCCAGGCCGACTTGAGGCTGGAGGTATCGCGCGGGCGGCGCCGGATCGCGTCGATGCAGTCCACAAAATGGGTAGGTATTCCGCCGAAAATATTGACCCGCTCACGTTCAATCACATCCAGCGCTTCGTCTGCAATCCAGTGCGGCAGCGGCACCAGCGTGCAGCCGAGCAACACCGACAGTCCAAGCTCGGTGAACGCGCCAGCCACGTGATAGAACGGCATGTGACCCAGAACCACGTCGCCGGGCAGCACGTGCATCGCGCGTGCCACGTTGGCCACGTTGCGCAGCACGATGTGGTTGTGCATGGCCCCCTTGGGGTGGCCGGTGGTCCCCGAGGTGTAGACGATGATGATGGGGTCAGCCGGGTTGGCCGCTGCCAGGGTTGCACCGCCAACGATGCGCGCCTCGCCCTGTTCACCAAGCGTCCGCAGGTTGATCAGGCCGGGCGCCTGCACATCTTTCCAGACCACAACACTGTGCAGAAGTGGGAGCGCGGCGCAGGTGACGTGGCCTTCGCGCGCGCTGGCGATCTCCGGCACGATGCGGGTCGCCATGGCAAGGTAGTCAATGTCCCACATGCAATCCATCAGGATCAGGGCGCGCGCATTCGACTGCTGCAGGATGTAGGCCACTTCATCCTGCTTGTAGCGGGTGTTGATGGGCACGACCACTGCGCCCATACGCGTGCAAGCCAGCCAGCACACGACCCACGCCGCACTGTTCGTCAGCCAGATGGCGACCGAATCCCCGCGCAGCAGCCCCTGACCCAGCAGGCCGTGTGCCAGTGCGTCAACTTGCCGGTCGAGCTCGCGAAAAGTGATTCGCAGGTCACCATCGATCACCGCCAGACGATCTGGGTAGAGCGCCGCACTGTCAGCCAGCGCCTGGCCGAAGGTGAGACGGGCCCAGTCGGATTTGGTCTTGGATGTCATGCTGGCCTCAGGCTGTCTGGCGTGCTGTGCCGCCCAGGTAGTGATGAATGAGGTTGTCGTCAGCGGCGAGCAGCTCGCGGCTGCCTTGCAGCACGATGGCGCCATTGGCCAGCACCACCGAGTAGTCGGCGAAGGCAACAGCCATGCGGGCATTCTGCTCAACCAGCAACACGGTCAGGCCGGTCTTGCGCAGGCGCTCCAGCGCAATGTAGATGTCCTTGATGACGAGCGCCGCCAGACCGAGCGAGGGCTCGTCAAGCATCAGGAGCTTTGGGCGTCCAATGAGCGCCCGGGCAATTGCCAGCATCTGCTGCTGGCCGCCCGACAGATTACCGGCCACACGGCTTGAGAACTCGTGCAGGATGGGAAAGAGCTCGTACACCGCGTCGAAAGCGCTCTTGTGGTTGCCGGGTTCATTCAGGTTGTCAAAGGCGACCATGAGGTTTTCCCAAACGGTCATGCCGCCAAAGATGTCGCGGGTTTCCGGAACATGCAGAATGCCGCGCCGCGCGATCTGGTGCGACGCCAGGCCAGAGATGGTTTCTCCGTGGAAGCGCACGCTGCCGCTGCGCGGCTTGAGCGCACCGGAGATCGAGCGCACCAGCGTACTTTTGCCCGCGCCATTCGGACCCACGACAGCGACCACCTGCCCCTCGGGAACGAAGAGGTCGAGGTTCTCCAGGACCAGGGCCTTGCCGTAGCCCGCGCACAGGCCCTGCACGTGCAAGCCGCGGCGCGCCACGTCGGGCGTGTGCATCGGGGGGGTGCCGGTGGTGAGAGTCGTCATTCGCCGAGATAGGACTTGATGACCGCAGGGTCGCTACGCACCTGCGCGGGGGTGCCTTCGCTGATCTTCTGGCCGAAATTGAGCACCACGATCTTGTCGGAGACGCTCATCACCATGGACATGTCATGCTCCACCAGAAAGACAGTGACTCCCTCGTCGCGAATGCGCCGCACGTCATGAACCAGTTGTTCCGTTTCCTGCTCATTCATGCCGGCGGCCGGCTCATCAAGCAGCGCAAAAGAGGGGCGGCCCATGAGCACGCGGGCGATCTCCACCCGGCGCTGGGTACCGTAGGGCAGATCGGTCGCGATCTCGTTGGCCAGGTGTGCCAGCCCGAGTATCTCCAGCACTTCATCAGCACGCCGGCGCCCCGGGGCGTCGCCCAGTTTCATCGGCAGGAACAGGCTGCGCTTGCTGCGCGTCATGAGCTCGTTCATCCGCCCGATGAGGAGGTTCTCGCACACCGACATGCCGCTGAACAGCCGCACCGTCTGAAAGGTGCGTCGCACGCCGAGTCCGGCGATCTGGTGTGGCTTTCGCCCGGTCAGTGGCTTGCCAGAGAGCGTGATGCTGCCGCGCGTGGGCGCCAGCACGCCAGTCACCATGTTGATCAGCGTTGTCTTGCCTGCGCCGTTGGGACCGATCAGCGAAGTAATCGAGCCCGGCGCCACGTCAAAGCTCACATCGTCGATGGCGCGGACACCGTGGAATTCCTTGGACAGGCCGCGCACCTCAAGCATTGGCGGCCTCCTTGTTTGCACCGGCCAGCCCGCTGTCGCCTTGAGCAGCCGCAGGTACATCGCCAGCGCGCGGCGCTGCGCGGGAAGCGCGCCGGGGCCGCAGCCATTGAACAATGCGGTTTTTCGGCAGCAGTCCGGAAGGCATGTAGATCGCCATCAGCAGCACGATCGCGCCGTACAGCGCAGGCGCCCATCGCTCCAGCGAGGTGATGACCTGGGGCACGAGCGTGAGCACAGTCGCACCGACCACGGCGCCAAGCGGCGTGAGACCGCCCACCACCAGAAACATGAGGATGTCGGTGGTCCGGTGGAAGCCGAAGTTGCCCGGGCTGATGAACGAGTAGTAGTGCGCGAAACAACCGCCGGCAAGCCCGGCCAGCGCGCCCCCCACCGCCAGTGACGCGAACTGCAGCAATGGCACGTTCAACCCATGGCAGGACGCGACCACGGGGTCAGTTCCCACGGCAACCAGCGCCTTGCCCAGGCGCGAGTTGTAGAGCAGGGCGCTCAGGAGCACGGCCCCCACGGCCAGAAGCACCAGCCAGCGTGTTTCGAGGAAGGGCATGCCGGTCAGCCCCATGACTGCGCCAGTGGGTTTGAAGTGCGAGAAGAACAGCACGATCAGTTCAGCCGCTGCCAGCGTCGCAATGGCCAGGTAGATGTCGCGTATGCGCAGCGTGAGCAGCGCAAAGGGCAGGGTCACCGCGGCCCCGGCCAGCGCACCGGCCGCCAGCGCCGGGGCTATGCCCCAGCCCATGGACATCGTGAGCCAGGACGACAGGTAGGCGCCGACCGCCATGAATCCGGGCATGCCTAGCGACCACACGCCGGTGGCAAACGGAAACAGCAGACTCAGCGTCAGAAGGACGTTGATGGCGACCAGGGCCTGCACCGGTTCGGAGA
>JACMQX010000313.1 GCA_014376765.1 Ramlibacter sp.
AGCACGGCGTCTGTGTCCTGCCCCAGCGCGGGTGCGTTGCGGCGGTGGCCGCCTGGCGTGAGCGAGAGTTTGGGCACGATGCCGGGCACCGCCAGCTGCGAGCCGTCCGCCATCTGCACCGAGTCGATCATCCCGCGTGACTGGTAGTGGGGGTCAGCCGCAATATCGGCCACGCTGTAGATGCGGCCAGCGGGGACATGCACCTCATCAAGCGCGGCCAGTGCCTCGCCCACCGTGCGCTGCAAGGCCCATTCGCCGATGGCGGCGTCGATCTCGGCCACGCGCGCCACGCGGCCCGCGTTGTCGGCCATCGTGGGGTCAGCGGCAAAGTCACTGCGGCCCACCACCTTCATCAGCCGCTTGAAAATGCTGTCGCCATTGCCCGCGATCAGCGCGTAGCCGCCGTCGCTGCAGCGGTAGGCGTTGCTCGGCGCAATGCCTGGTAACGCGCTGCCGGCTGGCCCGCGCACGGCACCGAATGCGCTGTACTCAGGCAGCAGGCTTTCCATGCAGTTGAACACCGCCTCGTACAGGGCCACGTCAATCACCTGCCCCCGGCCCAGCGGCGCTTCGGCGCTGATGCTGGCCTGGCGGTGCTGCAGCGCCAGCAAAATGCCGATCACGCCGTGCAGCGCGGCCAGCGTGTCGCCGATGCTCACGCCGACCCGAACCGGCACGCGGCCTGGCTCGGCCGTGAGGTGGCGCAGCCCGCTCATGGCCTCAGCCACCACGCCGAATCCGGGGCGGTCGCGGTAGGGGCCGGTCTGGCCGTAGCCGCTGATGCGCAGCACGATGAGGCGCGGGTTAAGGGCCATCAGCGCTGCAGGGTCCAGGTTGAAACCCTCCATCGCGCCGGGGCGGAAGTTCTCGATCAGCACGTCGGCGTCCTGCGCAAGGCGGCGCACGATGTCCTGCGCCTGCGGCTCTTTGAGGTCAAGCGCGATGGAGCGCTTGTTGCGCGACTGCACCTGCCACCAGACGGAGGTGCCGTCCTTGAGCAGCCGCCATTTGCGCAGCGGGTCGCCACCGGAGCCGGGGCGGCTGGTGTCTTCAGGCGGCTCGACCTTGATGACGTCGGCGCCAAAGTCAGCCAGGGTTTTGGCTGCAAACGGGCCGGCGATGAGCTGGCCCAGTTCGAGCACCTTCAGGCCTTTGAGAGGGCCGCCTGTTATGGCGGGGGTGGCTGCGGCGGGTGTGTGGTGTTGTGTTTGAGACATGGTGGCAAAGTGTGCGCCGCCACATGCCGCCCGTCTATTACTGCTTTGTCCGCTTGGCCTTCGCATTTTGCGAAGGCTCTACAAGGAAAGCCACCAGCGCCGCGATGCCCGCATCCGCCTGGCCAGCTGCCGTGCCCACCAGCAGGCGGCGCTGCGCCCATGTATCTGCCAGCGGCCGCCAGGTCAGCTTCATCGCCTGCATGATGGGCAACGCCGCGGCCTTGGGCAAGATGGCAATGCCCAGCCGCGAGGCGACCATGTGGCAGACCGCGTCGAAGCTGCGTACCTGCATGCGCAGCCGGAACGGGCGGTTGGCGGCCAAGGCGGCCTGCTGCTGCTTTTGCAGCATGGCGGCACCGGCGTTAAGGCTGATCCAGTCTTCATCCAGCGCATCTATAAATGCCAGCGGCGCTTTGCCTGCCAGCCGGTGACGCGGGGGGAGTACCAGCACCAGTTCGTCGTGCCTGAAGAGCTGCGTCTGCAGGCCGGAAGTGTCTGGCCCTTCAACAAATACGCCGAGATCCGCGCGGCCCTCGCACAGCGCCGTGACCACCGCCTCTGACACCTGCTCTTCCAGGTCAACGCGGACATGTGGGTGCGATTTGGCATAACGGGCGAGCAGTGGCGGCAGGAACTGGTTGATGGCAGCCGTACTGGCAGACAAGCGGACGTGGCGGGCAATGCCTTGGCGCAGGTCGGCCAGCTCAGCGCCAATCTGGTCCAGGGTCTGCAGCAGGGTGAGACCATGGCGGGCAAGGACCCGGCCTGCGGCCGTGGTGCGCAGCCCCTTGGCATGGCGCTCGAACAACGGCTCGCCCAACGCGCTTTCCAGCTCGCGGATGCGCCGGCTGGCTGCCGCCAGCGCCAGATTGGACTCGCGGGCTGCAGCGGTCAGGCTGCCGCTTTGCGCGCAGGCCACGGCCAGGCGGATCGACACCAGGTCAAAGCGGGCAAGGTTCAGGTGCATGGAGGGATCCTTTCCACGTATTTGCTTCCTCCCGATGTGGGGGAGGGAGTCAAGCCCCTTTATTCGGAGGAAAAGGCTACGCCTTCTTTTTCGCTGCGGGTTTCTTCTTCGCTGCCAGCAGCGAGTCCAGGTTCTTCACGATCTCGCCTTCAATCTTGTCTTTGAACGCGCCCAGCAAAAACCCCAGCTTGGCTTCCAGTTCAAATTTGTCGCGCGTAACCTTGAGCTCACCGCTGACGCCCGAGCGGGTGAAGGTGACGAGGTCTTCGGTTTTGCCCTCCTCGTAGTTGCACTCCATGTCGAATTTCTCTTCCGCCATCTCGGCCCATTTAAAAGCGATCTTGCGCGCTTCAGGCAGGCCAAGGGCATGGTCTCGCGTTATCTGGATGTCAGGCACGGGGTGTTTCCTTCAAGGCTTGGTGTCGTTGTTCTTTGGGCAAGGCTGCGAGGCGCTTCACGGCATCATAAAAGCGTTGCCAGTCAGCGCCCTCACGCTCATAGAGCGCTTCAAAGCCAGGCACCAGGTCGTCGTAAGCGGCCTGTGTTCCGAAGGCGGCATTGTTGGCGCGTGCGACGAACCGGTCGTAGCCCACGAAGCCGCCCCACCCGGTTTTCAGTTGTGCGTACTGGTCACGAAACTCCTGCATCGCCTTGTTTTTCAGCGCCGGGCGCTGCTCGGGTGGCTCGTCTTCATACACCCGGGTGAGCTGATTGCGCGTGGCCAGGGCCAGCGCCCGGAATTGCCGGCGGCGGCCGTCAAAATCCTCGTACTCCTTGCGCACCTGCGGGGAGGCCTGGGTCTGCAGCCATCGCGCGCCGCCCAGGCGTTCCACCGCGGTGGCAAAGGATTCATTGAACATGGTGTCGCCGCTGGCATAGGCCACCTGGTGCGCCAGTTCATGAAAGATGAGGCGCGCGAGCTCGCCTTCCGGGTAGCCGATGAAGGTGCTGAGCAGCGGATCGCCGCCGGCCCAGTTCATCCAGCCGAGCGTGGAGTAGGCAGGCACCGGATAGACGTTGACCTCCAGGCCCTCTTCAAGCCTGACGCGTTCCGCCTCGGCACGCGCAGCCGCTTCATCAAAGTAGCCGCGGTAGCCCACACAACCCACCACCGGAAAGCACCAGGTCTTGAGCTTGAGGGAGTATTCAGGCGCAGCCACCACGTTCCACACCACCGCCGGGCGCTTGAGGTCTGCATAGCGGTGGTAGCTGGCGTTGTCGGGCAGCTTGAGTTCGCTCACCGCGTAGCTGCGGATGCGCTGGCTCAACGCCAGCCGTTCCTTGAGCTTGGGCGATGTGGCCGCATCGGCCAGCCAGTCGTTGACCGGCCTGGCATCGTTCATCACCCGCACGTGGCCGCTGAACGATTGCCAGTAATAGCCCATGGTGCTGCAGCCCGACAGGCACAGCACCGAGACGCCGGCGGCGGTGAGGGCGGCGAGGCTGGCCAAGATCGCCCAGCGCCTCACACCGGCACCGGCGTGGCGGCCGACAAATCAGCGTGTGCCTCCGCTGGTGCATCACCTGGCACAGCCGCAGGCCCATCCGCCTGCACCTCCACCAGGCAGTCATAGAACACCGGCCCATGCCCAAGGTCCGTGAGATGCTGGCTGGTCAACTCGTTCACATTGGTGCCGTCCAGCCCCAGCTTGCGCCACCAGATGCCCAGGCCGTTGACCACGCCGGGCCGCGCGCGCGGCGACACTTCAGCCTTGCAACGGTAGACGCCGCGGTCGTTGAAGACGCGCACCACACTGCCGTTTGCGATGCCGCGCGCTGCGGCATCGCTGGCGTGGATCTCCAGCACCGGTTCCCCTTCAATCGAGCGCAGGCTCTTGACGTTGACGAAGGTGGAGTTGAGAAAGTTGCGCGCCGGCGGCGAGATCATGGCCAGCGGGTAGGCTGCAGACGAACCCACCGTCTCGTAGTTGGGGACATGGTCAGGCAACCCGTCCAGGCCCTGCGCCGCCAGCCGCTCGCTGAAGAACTCGCACTGGCCTGACGGCGTGGGAAAGCCCCCGTGTGCAAACGGCGCATCAGCGATGGCAAGCGTCGCATAGCCCTTGTGCAGCAGCTCGTTGAAGTCCACCTTGTCGCCATAGGCCATGCGGCACAGCGCCTCGTCGTCATCGACAAAACAGGCGTCGGTGTAGCCCATGCGCAAGGCCAGATCGCGAAACACCTGGGTGTTGGTGCGTGCCTGCCCCACGGGTTCAATCGCCGGCCGGTTCAGCAGCACATCGGTGTGGCCATAGGCACCGTGCACGTCCCAGTGCTCCAGCTGCGTGGTGGCGGGCAGCAGGTAGTCGGCGTAGTCGGCCGTGTCGGTCTGGAAGTGGTCCAGCACCACGGTGAACAGGTCCTCGCGAGCAAAACCCTGCACCACCTTGCCCGACTCGGGCGCGACGGCTACCGGGTTGCTGTTGTAGACCACCACCGCCTCCAGCGCCGGGCCAAAGGCAGCGGACGCGGGGCGCAGCAAGTCGTCGCCAATCGTGATCATGTTGATGGTGCGCGGATCGCGGCCCTGCAGCCCCTGGGCCATCAAGTCGGGCCGCTGCAGCGCCGCCTTGTTGACGGGGAACGAGCCCGAGCTGGACATCAGCACGCCGCCTGCGCGGTGCCGCCACGCGCCAATCAGCGCGGGCAGGCAGGCCACGGCGCGGGTGGCGTTGCCGCCGCCGCGCACACGCTGCATGCCGTAGTTCAAGCGGATGGCTGCCGGCTTGCGCGTGCCGTAGTCCCGCGCGAGCGAGCGGATCTGCTCCACCGGCACGCCGCAAACCATGGCCGCGCGCTCTGGGCTCCACTGCAGCGCGCGTTGGTGCAGGGCTTCCCAGCCCACGGTGTGCCGGGCGATGTAATCATGGTCCAGCCAGTCATGCGTGATGAGTTCATGCATGACCGCCAGGGCCAGCGCTGCATCGGTGCCGGGCAAGAGCGCAATGTGTTCATGGCATTTTTCGGCCGTTTCGCTCTTGCGCGGGTCGATGCAGATGAGTTTGGCGCCGTTGCGTTTGGCGGCCTGCGCATGCCGCCAGAAATGCAGGTTGCTGGCAATGGAGTTGCTGCCCCAGATCAGGATCAGCTGGGACTCGGCAAAAAACTCCACCTTCATTCCGACCTTGGCGCCCAGCGTCTGCACCATGCCCTCGCCGCCGGCAGAGGCGCAGATGGTGCGCTCCAGCAATGAAGCGCCCATGCGGTGAAAAAAGCGCGCCGCCATGCTCTCGCCCTGCACCATGCCCATGGTGCCGCAGTAGCTGTAGGGCAGTACAGCCCGCGGGTCGCGCGCAGCGATTGCGCCAAGACGGGCCGCTATATCGTCCAGCGCCTGGTCCCAGCTCACAGGCTCGAACTGGCCTGCGCCCTTGGGGCCGACACGCTTGAGCGGCTGCAGCAGGCGCTCGGGGTGGTAGGTGCGTTCGGTGTATTTGGACACCTTGTTGCACAGGACGCCGCCGGTGTGTGGGTGCTCGGGATTCCCGTGCACCTTGAGCGCGACACCGTTTTCAACCGTGGTGATGAAGGAACAGGTGTCGGGGCAGTCATGCGGGCAGGCGCCAAGGACCTGCGTGAGGCCCGCATGCCGGAGGTCCGCGGATGGAGTGCCGGTGGGTGTCATGCCGTCATGGTAGCGGGCCTCGTGAAGGCGCAGGCAACGTTCGCCAGATTGAACCCCGCCTGGCTGCTGGGCGGCGGGCCCTCACATGAATATGTGTTTTAGTTCATAAGGAAATGGCCTAATAAAAACCCTTCGCCCCACGGGATAATCGGCGGATGATTAAACGTAGAACTTTTACCCTCGCCGCCGGCGCCGCCCTGGTTGGCGGCTTTCACACCGCACAGGCGCAGTCAGAAACCAAAATAATTCTCGGCCAGTCCGCGGCGTTCACCGGCGCCGCCGCCCAGTTGGGCATTCAGTTCCACGCGGGCGCCAAGCTCTTTTTTGACCGGCTCAATGCGCAGGGCGGCATCAACCGCCGGATGATCGAGATCCGCAATCTGGACGACGGTTACGAGCCAGACCGCTGTGCAGAGAACACCCGCAAGCTGATTGCCGACGATGTGTTCGCCCTGTTCGGCTACATCGGCACGCCCACCAGCGTCGCGGCGCTGCCGCTGGCCGTCAAGGACAACATGCCTTTCATTGCGCCCTTCACCGGCGCCATGGCGCTGCGCCAGCCGCTGCGCAAAAACGTTTTCCACCTGCGCGCCTCCTACAACGACGAGACGGCGGTGATCGTGAAGAACCTCACCTCGCTGGGGTTGAAGAAAATCGCTGTCTTTCACCAGAACGATGCTTATGGCAAGGCCGGTTTGGACGGGGTGAACCTCGCTCTGGGCGCGCAGGAACTCAAACCGGTGGCACTTGCTACCGTCGAGCGCAATTCCGTTGACGTCGCCGCGGCCGTGAAGACGCTGATGGCCGCCACGCCGGACGCCATCGTGCAGATCAGCGCTTACAAGTCGTGCGCGGCTTTCATCCGCGCGGCGCGCAAGGCGGGTTATGGCGGCACTTTCTACAACGTGTCGTTTGTCGGTACGCAGGCGCTGGCTGA
>JACMQX010000314.1 GCA_014376765.1 Ramlibacter sp.
AGGTGATGACGTTTTTGTTGCCGGTGGCCGACACAAAAATATCGCACTTGTCAGCAGCGTATTCCATGGTCACAACCTTGTAACCTTCCATCGCGGCCTGCAGGGCGTTGGTGGGGTCAATCTCGGTCACCCAGACTTGGGCCGACAGAGCGCGCAGTGCCTGGGCCGAGCCCTTGCCCACGTCGCCGTAGCCAGCCACACATGCCACCTTGCCGGCGATCATCACATCAGTTGCGCGCTTGATACCGTCAACCAGCGACTCGCGGCAGCCGTACAGGTTGTCGAACTTGCTCTTGGTGACGCTGTCGTTCACGTTGATGGCGCGGAACGGCAGTGTGCCCTTTGCGCTCATTTCCTTCAGGCGGTGCACGCCGGTCGTGGTTTCTTCCGTCACGCCGATGATCTCGGCGGCCTTGCGGGTGTACCAGGTCGGGTCCACAGCCAGCTTGGCCTTGATGGCGGCGTACAGGCAGGTTTCTTCTTCGCTGGTGGGCTTGCTGATGACAGAGATGTCTTTCTCGGCGCGCTGGCCGAGGATCATGAGCAGCGTGGCGTCGCCGCCGTCGTCCAGGATCATGTTGGGGCCTTCGCCTTCAGTACCGTTGGCACCGAATTCAAAAATGCGGTGGGTGAAGTCCCAGTACTCGGTCAGTGTCTCGCCCTTGTGCGCAAAGATCGGTGTGCCAACAGCCACCAGTGCGGCAGAAGCCTGGTCCTGCGTTGAGTAAATGTTGCACGAGGCCCAGCGCACGCTGGCGCCCAGGGCTTGCAGCGTCTCGACCAGCACGGCCGTCTGGATGGTCATGTGGATGCTGCCCGTGATGCGCGCGCCCTTGAGCGGCTGGGCGACTGCGAATTCCTCGCGGATGGCCATCAGGCCAGGCATCTCGGTTTCGGCAATCTTGATTTCCTTGCGGCCCCAGGCGGCAAGGTTGATGTCGGCAATGGCGCAATCGGTGGTAGCGCGGTTGATGATGGCTGTCAGGACAGGCTTGAGAACGGCGTTCATGGAGGGCTCCGGTATGAGTGAGCCACAGCCAGCGCAAAGGGAATTTCCGGGAAACTCACCGCACGCGAAACTGTGGGTGAGCGCGGTTAGAAACGAATGTTTCCGAGCCTCGCCCGATGGGGCCATGACGGACCAAAGGGTTGCAGCGCTCCTCGGATGAGCCGCAATTATACCGAAGGGTCGGCGTTTTGCAGGCGGGCGGAAATGCCGCAATACCCGTGACGGGCCTGGCGCCAGTTCCGGCCGGCGACCTGGAAGCTGGTAAAACGGTGTATGCCCGTCAAACCTACTCCACCTGCTCCCGCCTCCCTGTCCTCCCCCATCGCGCCCATGTTGGCCAAGGTGGCCGACGCCTTGCCCGAAGGCGAAGGCTTTCTTTTCGAACCCAAATGGGATGGCTTTCGCGCACTGGTCTTCCGCCAGGGCAACACCGTTGTTATCCAGAGCCGCGACCTCAAGCCGCTGGACCGCTACTTTCCCGAACTCTCCAAAGCCCTTGGCGAATTGCTGCCGCGCGGTTGCGTGATCGATGGCGAAGTCGTCGTTGCCGGGCCCAAGGGCCTGGACTTCGACGCACTTCAGCAACGCATTCACCCTGCGGAGTCGCGCATCACCCGGCTGGCCAAAGAGACACCCGCCTCCTTTGTGGCCTTTGACCTGCTCTACGCCGGCGGCCGCAGCGTGATGGCACAGCCGCAATCTGAACGCCGCAAGCGGCTGGAGCAGCTGCTGGGCTCGGTGAAGCGCCCGGTGTTCCTCACCCCCATGACACGCGACCGAGCCGTTGCCGTTGACTGGCTCGAACGCTTTGAAGGCGCGGGCCTGGACGGCGTCATGGCCAAGCCCGAAGCTGGCCCCTACCTGCCAGGCAAGCGCACCATGTTCAAGATCAAGCACGCCCGCACCGCCGACTGCGTGGTGGCGGGCTTTCGCTGGTACAAGGACACGACTGACATGGTTGGCTCGCTGCTGCTCGGCCTGTATGACCATGCGGGCGTGCTGCAGCATGCAGGCGCTACTTCATCATTCACCCAGGAGATGCGCCGCCAGCTCGCCGAAGAACTCGCGCCGCTGCGCAAAGACGCCCTCAAGGGTCACCCCTGGAGCGCTTGGGAGAATGCGTCCACCGGCGAGCCAACAGAGGTCGGCGCTGAAGAACCCCGCATGCCCGGCGCCCGCAGCCGCTGGAGCGGCGGCAAGGACATGTCCTGGGAGCCTTTGCGCGTCGAGCGCGCCTGCGAGGTGAAGTACGACCACTTGCAGGGCAACCGGTTTCGCCATGCGGTTACGTTTGCCCGGTGGCGTGACGACAAGCCGGTGCGCGAGTGCGGCTTTGAACAGCTGGAAGTGGTGAAGGCCTTTGAGCTGGAGAAGGTGTTTGGCGTAGCGAAGGCGCGTTAAGCCGGACTTATCCATATTTTGTGTTGCATTTGTATACACAAAAACGATATACTTCAGCGACAAGGAGCATCCTTATGGCCCAGACTCATGAAGCCACCACCATTAACATCCGCGCAAAGGCCCGGCAGCGGGATCTTATCGACCAGGCTGCAGAAAGACTCGGCCGCAGCCGCTCGGATTTCATGCTCGACGCCTCCTGCAAAGCTGCCGAAGACGTTTTGCTTGACCAGACTTACTTCGGGCTCAGTGAAGACAGATTCGCAGCTTTCCAGGCCATGCTGGACGCGCCTCCTGTCGCATCCGACCGCCTGCGCCGTACCCTGTTGGCCAAAGCGCCCTGGACGCCGGGTTGATCAAGGCGCCGCAGCCACTGGCTGCCGTTCACGGGCTCGACGCGTTTGAAAGCGGCGAGCCCTCGCTCGACGACTGGCTCAAGCGGCGCGCCGCAAAAAATCCGGCGAACGGCTCCTCTCGCACCTACGTCATCTGTAAAGGCGATGCCGTTGTGGGTTATTACTGCCTGTCTGCCGGCGCCATTGCTCATGCACAGGCACCCGGCAGCCTTGCACGGAACCGACCAGACCCGTTGCCAGTCCTCGTGATGGGCCGTTTGGCGATCCACAAGGACTTACATCAGCAGGGGCTGGGCACCGCGTTGCTGCGTGACGCCATCCTGCGAACTATTCAGGCGGCCGAGATAACCGGGGTTGCTGCCATGCTGGTGCACGCACTGTCTGAGCCAGCCAGCCGTTTCTATCGATCCCGTGGTTTTATTGAATCGCCTGTCCAGGCCATGACCATGTGCCTCATGCTCTCGACAGTCGAAGCGACCCTCGCCAACCTTACCCACTAGGCTGAAAATTCAGACCTTCTGACGTCTTTATCCGGACCATCTTCATGAGCAGCTCGAACTTCCTCGCCGAAACACGGCGCCGCCGCACCTTCGCCATCATTTCCCACCCCGACGCGGGCAAGACCACGCTCACTGAAAAGCTGCTGCTGTTCTCCGGCGCGATCCAGATCGCGGGCTCGGTCAAGGCACGCAAGGCGACGCGGCACGCTACCAGCGACTGGATGGAGATTGAAAAGCAGCGCGGCATTTCCGTCGCGTCCTCGGTGATGCAAATGCTCTACCGCGACCATGTCATCAACCTGCTGGACACCCCTGGCCACAAGGACTTCTCTGAAGACACCTACCGTGTCCTGACAGCGGTGGACTCCGCCTTGATGGTGATCGACGCGGCCAACGGTGTTGAAGCGCAGACCCGCCGGCTGATCGAGGTTTGCCGCCAGCGGGACACGCCCATCATCACCTTCGTCAACAAGATGGACCGCGAGGTTCGCGATCCGCTGGACATCCTGGACGAGGTGGAGCGCGAGTTGGGCATGCCCTGCGTGCCCATGACCTGGCCCGTGGGCAAGGGCAAGGGCTTTGGCGGCATCATCAACCTGCGCACGCAGGGCATGACGGTGTTTGAATCAGGCAGTGAGCGGCTGCCCCAGGAGTTCGAGACCATGCCCCTGTCTGACCGCGAAGCGCTGCGCAAGCGCTTTGGCCAGGAGTTCATCGAGGCGGAAGAAAGCATGGAACTGGCCGTGGGCGCCTCGCCCACCTGGGACCAGGCCGCGTTCCTGGCCGGCAAGCAGACCCCCGTGTTCTTTGGCTCCGGCGTCAACAACTTTGGCGTGATGGAAGTGCTGGACGCGCTGGTGGATCTTGCGCCGCAACCTCAACCGCGCACCAGCTCGCTGCTGGTCAACCGGCAACCGGTGGTCAGGGAAATCCAGCCAGAGGACAACAGCTTTTCCGGCGTGGTGTTCAAGGTCCAGGCCAACATGGATGCGAATCACCGCGACCGCATTGCCTTTGTCCGCATGGTCTCAGGCAAGTACACCCCAGGCATGAAGCTCAAGGTCCAGCGAACAGCCAAGGAGCTGCGGCCCACCTCCGTCGTCACCTTCCTGTCGCAGCGGCGCGAGGCGGTGGATGAAGCCTATGCGGGCGACATCATCGGCTTCACGACGCACGGCGGCGTGCAGTTGGGTGACACCATCACCGACGGCGCCAACCTGCAGTTCACCGGGCTGCCGTTCTTTGCGCCCGAACTGTTCATGACCGTGCTGCTCAGGAACCCGCTTCGCACCAAGCAGTTGCAGCAGGGCCTCGCGCAGTTGGGCGAAGAAGGGGCGATCCAGGTGTTCCGGCCAGAGATGGGTGGCTCCATGCTGCTGGGCGCCGTGGGGCAATTGCAGTTTGAAGTAGTGCAGCACCGGCTGAAGGCCGAATACGACGCAGATGTTCGACTGGAAGGTTGCCAGTACACGGGGGCGCGGTGGATCACCGCAGAAACGCCAGTCGAGCTGCGCGAGTTCGTCAACGCCTATCCCGCCCGCATGGCACGCGACGCCGCGAACACACTGGCTTACCTGTGCACCTCGCCGTACGACGTGCGGCTTGCGCAGGAGCGTTTTCCAAAAATCCATTTCCACCCGCTGCGTGAGCATGCGGGACTCGCATTGCAAAACGCCGGCTCATAGGGAGCTGGCGTTTTG
>JACMQX010000315.1 GCA_014376765.1 Ramlibacter sp.
CAAGGCCAAGAAGATAGCCCCCAGCGCGAGCTTCGCGTTCTCGGGCAAGGCCAACTCGCTGTACCTGGCCGGTGTTGAATTCATTGAAGCCTGCAAGGAATACCCCATCGTGTTCACGCAAGTCGGAGGCGACAAGATCGTGCCGGTGGCGATGCTCGGCCTGCGCGAAGGTGAGAACCTGTACGTGGCTGCTGACGGCAAATGGAGCGCCGGCTACATCCCCGCATTTGTTCGCCGCTACCCCTTCGTGCTGGCAGAGCTTGAAGGCCAGCAAATGGGCGTTTGCATCGATGAAGCCTATTCCGGGCTGAACGAAAAAGACGGCGAAGCGCTGTTTGACGACAAGGGCGGCAACACCCCCTTCCTGCAAAACGCGCTGGACTTTCTGAACCGCTACCAGGTCGAGTACATGCGCACCGACCGCTTCTGCCAGCGCCTGAAAGATGCGGGCCTGCTGATGGAAATGAACGCCAAGGCCGATCTGTTCGACGGCACCAGCTTCATGGTCAACGGCCTGATGATTGTTGACGAGCGCAAGCTGCTGCAGATGAGTGACAAGGACGCGCTGGAGATCTTCCGTTCAGGCGAACTGAGCTGGGTCTATGCGCACCTGGTGTCGCTGTCCAACATGAACCGCCTGGTGGACAAGCTCGCTGACCACAAGCGCGCAGAGCCTGCTGCCCCGGTCGCACCCGCTGCAGCCTCAGAAGCCCCCGCCAAGACCCCAGCCAAAGCCAAGACCTGATTCCTTCCAGGAGAAGATGCATGACAGACGTCGTCCAGGCTGCAGCGCAGCCCGCAGTGCAGGCCATACCGTATTCATACGATCTGGTCCCCTACGAGTCCCAGCCTTTCTCGCAAAGCGAGCCGGACCAGGTTGCGGCCATGGCCCGCCTGTTCGGCCTCTCGCCCGTGCCGCCCGAGAAGGCGCGCGTGCTGGAGCTGGGCTGCTCGGCCGGCGGCAACATCATCCCGCTTGCGGCGCGCTATCCGGGCATGCAGGTCACCGGCATCGAGCTGTCCAAGGTTGAGGTGGACCAGGGCCTGGAAGTGATCAAGGGCCTGGGCCTAAAGAACATCACGCTGCGCCAGGCCAACATCCTGGACGTGCTCAAGGAAAAAAACGAGTACGACTACATCATTGCCCACGGCGTGTTCAGCTGGGTGCCCGAGGTAGTGCAGGAAGCCATCCTGAACATCTGCGGCAGCCAGCTGTCTGACGATGGCGTGGCCTACATCAGCTACAACGTCTACCCCGGCTGGAAGATGCGCGAAGTCATCCGGGAGATGATGCTGTTCCACGCCGGCAACCTGGCCGACCCCAAGCTCAAGCTGCAGCAGGGCAGGGCCATTCTGGACTATGCACGCAAGATCAACAGCGGCGACTCCGCCTTCGGCAAGCTGCTGGCGCAGGAGGCCGAAATTGTCATGAAGGCCAGCGACTACTACCTCTTTCATGACCACATGGAAGAGAACAACCGGCCCTGCTTCTTCAAAGACTTTGTGGCACGCGGCTCGAAGTACGGCGTGGTCTATCTGGGCGAGGCTGCCCTGGTTGACATGGCCCCCCAGCGCTTTGGCGGCGACATTCCGCAGACGCTGGCGATGCTGTCCAACGGAAACATCCTGGCCACCGAGCAGTACATGGACATGTTCACCAACCGCATGTTCCGCCAGACCCTGCTGGTGAAAGACTCGGTGATGCCGCGTATCAACCGCGCCGTGTCCGACAAGAGTGTGCGCCACCTGAATTTCACCGCCGAGCTGACGCACGCTGAAACCACGGACGGCGCGATGGGCGTCTACAACGACCGCAGCGGCCGCACGCTGACCGTGCGCGAGCCGGTGATGCTGGCCGTGGCCGACACACTGATTGCCATGGCACCTTTCACCGCCAGCGTGGACGACATCATTGCCCTGCTGCGCGAGCGCAAGGTCGGCCCCGAGCACACCGATGAAACGCTGGCCGAGGCGGTGGGCGCGCAGCTCATCACGCTGCTGCTGCAGGGTCTGGTGAAGATCCGCTTTGGCAAGAAGTCGGCTGTAGCCGTGTCTGACAAGCCGCGCGCGTTTGGCCCGGCGATGTTTGCCGCCGGGCAGGGGCTGCGTGTGGTGGCCAACACCTTCCACCAGGTTTCTGGCATCAATGATGTGCAGGCCGCATTGCTGGCCAGCATGGATGGCAAGAAGACGGTTGCGCAGCTGGAAGAAGACCTGCTCGGCAAATTCAAGGCGGGGCAATTCAATGCCTCACGTGATGGGCAGCCCTTGACAGATCCGGCGGTGGTGGCGGATGTGGTGAAGACGGTGACGGCGAATACGGTGAATGATTTTGCGAGGACGGGGCTGCTCGCGGCCTGAACGTCACTGGCTCCCTCCCCCAACGGGGAGGGACAAGAAAGCTTCAGCCCGCCAGCGCCTTCATCTCTGCATACAAATCCGCCTTGCCTTCAAACCCGATGCCTGGCAGCGCGGGCAGGGTGACGTAGCCGTTGTCCACTTTCACGCCATCCGGAAAACCGCCGTAAGGCTGGAACAAGTCCGGGTAGGACTCGTTGCCACCCAGGCCCAGGCCCGCCGCAATCGCCAGCGACATCTGGTGTCCGCCATGCGGCACGCAGCGGCTGGGCGACCAGCCGTGTTCCTTGAGCATGTCGAGCGTGCGCAGGTATTCAACCAGGCCATAACTCAGTGCGCAGTCAAACTGCAGGTAGTCGCGTTCTTTGTGCATGCCGCCGTAGCGGATCAGGTTGCGCGCGTCCTGCATTGAAAACAGGTTCTCGCCGGTTGCCATGGGGCCGCTGTAGCTCTCGCCCAGCTTCGCCTGCAGCTCAAAATCCAGCGGGTCGCCGGCTTCCTCGTACCAGAA
>JACMQX010000316.1 GCA_014376765.1 Ramlibacter sp.
AGCTTTGCCAGCAAGGCATGCGGCACGGCGCCTCGCACGGTGAGTGTGCGCCCAGCCGTGTCTACATACTGGGCCAGCACCCCGGGCGTGCTGGCGGCGTCAAACTGCGGGTCCGGCCGCAACACGCTGGAGAACCAGAACCCGCCGAGCATCTCCGGCTTCATGCCGCGGTCTATGCCGGCAACCACCGCCTGGTGCACCAGCAGCGTCTGGCGGAACACCCGGTTGGTGAAAAAATCCATGTACTGCTCGGTGGCAAGAATGTTGCCCGCCGATAGCGTGGACAAGGTGTTGAACACATCAGCCCCGAGGCGCTGCGGCGCCATGTCGCCCAGCTGCGCCTCGCCCAGGTAGGAGAGTTTGTGGTCCGCCGCCATCTGCACAAACTCGCGAAAGTACATCGGCTTGTTTTCCTGCGACAGGTGCTCGTGCATGAGGTAGTCGTCTGACACCTTGGCCATGATGCCGGCCTCGTCGCGCAGCATCTTGCCGTAAGTGGAGGTCTCGCCGGTGATGCCTTTGGTGTATTCCAGAATGGCCTTGGCTTGCGCGAGTTGCTGCACCGGATCAGCGAGGCCGCCGGCGTGGAACACCATCATGTCGCGAATGACCTCACGCATCTTCCAGCCGGGGTAAACGTTGTAGCTGATATAGGCCACGCCGGTAGGCGACATGCGGTCCTTGATGAGCTTCAAGATCGCCTGGCGCACGGGCTCCGGCACCCAGCTGAAGACGCCGTGGCAGATGATGTAGTCGAAGGTGCCCTCGATTTTTTCGGCCGCGCGCGAAATGTCCAGGCAGTGCAGCGTGCAGTTCTCAATGCCCAGCTTCACCAGCTGGATTTTTCCCTGCTCGATCTCCACGTTGGAAAAATCGATTCCGACGGCGCGCAGCTTGGGGTAACGCACCGCCAGAGGGATGAGGTTGCCGCCGGCCGAGCATCCCAGCTCCAGCACGCGGGCAGTGGCGATGTCGGGCGCGTCCAGCTTGAACAGGCGCGCCATGATGGCCAACTGCTCGGGCGTTGACTGCGGGAACGGTTTGGACGCGTAGGGCAGCTCGTCGTAGGCCTTGGCGATGCGATCGATGGGCGCAGGAGCGGCAACGTCAACCGCTACGGACGGCTTGGGTGTGGGCGCCGCAGCTTTGGCGGGCACCTCGGCTCGCGCCTTGACGGCCGTACGGGTGGCGGCCTTGGCGGCCGGCACTGCGGCAAGCTTTGCGGGCAGCTTTTCTGCCCCCTTGCTGGCTTTGGTCACCATCGCTGCAGCCTCCTGATCAGGCGGTCTTGGGCTCGGCGCGCTTGTGGTCGGCCAGCTTGTCGACCAGGCGGTTCATGTTGGACAGCGACACCAGGTGCGCATACACCCAGCTGAGTTCACCCGAACGGAAGATCTCAAGCGCGTCCTTGTCGCTCAACTGCAGCAGCTTGCGCTCGTCAACAATCATCAGGCCGTTGACCATGAAGCTGGTGCCGTCAAACAGATCGGCCTTGGCGTTCATTTCCATCAGCAGGCCCGCATCCTTCAGGCGCTGGCAAAAGCGGTCCGTGCGCATGTACTCGACCTGGTAGCGGTTCAGAAAGTCCAGCGCGTTTTGCAGGAAGGGAGTGTTGTTGCCCTTGTCGTCAAACAAGGCTTCGCCGTCTTTTTCGTTCAGCCCGGAATAGGCCTCATCAATGCACACGCCCATTTGCTGGCCTTCAAGCTCTGCCAGCACGAAGGGGTAGCGGCGAACAAATGCGGGGATGTAGCCGGCGCTCCATTTGCCGTCAGCAGCTACATAGAGGTTTTCTCCTTCACGCAGGCCGAGCATCGCCACGGGGACGATCTTGTCGCCTCCGACTTGCGTGAACACGATGGGGTATTCCTTGCAGGCTTCAATGAATTCAACACCGGCCAGGTACAGCGAGTTGGCCTTGCCCGAGAACGCGAAGCTCGCGCTGGGGGCTATCTTCTTGGCCTTG
>JACMQX010000317.1 GCA_014376765.1 Ramlibacter sp.
AAGTGCGCGGCCCCGTCGAAGACGTGATCGCGCGCATGCTCGGCGACTACCTGCAGGAACGCCCGACCGACGCGAAGATCATCGTCGGCAAAATCATCGAGGCAGCGCGCGCGCGTGAAGCAGCTCGCAAGGCGCGAGAGATGACCCGCAGAAAGGGCGTGCTCGACGGCATGGGTTTGCCGGGCAGGCCCATGCCGTCGAGCACGCCTTTTCTGCGGGTCATGTCGCGGGCTTTGCGGGCGGCTTCACGTGCGCGGGCCGCTTCAATGATCTTGCCGACGATGATCTTGGCGTCGTTCGGGCGTTCCTGCAGGTAGTCGTGCAGCAGCTTGCTCACGATGTCTTCCACCGGGCCGCGCACTTCGCTGGAAACGAGCTTGTCTTTGGTCTGGCTGCTGAATTTAGGCTCGGGCACTTTCACGCTCAGCACGCAGCACAGGCCTTCACGCATGTCGTCGCCGGTGACTTCGACCTTGGCTTTCTTGGCCAGTTCGGAGTCGTCGATGTATTTGTTGATGACGCGCGTCATCGCGGCGCGCAGGCCCGTCAGGTGGGTGCCGCCATCTCTCTGCGGGATGTTGTTGGTGAAGCACAGCACCTGCTCGTTGTAGCCGCTGTTCCACTGCATGGCCACTTCAACGCCGATGTTGGTTTGCTGGTCGCTCTGCCTGTCGCCCATGGCGTGGAAGACATTGGGGTGCAAAACGGTTTTGCCCTTGTTGATGAAGTCAACAAAGCCCTTGACGCCGCCAGCGCCTGCAAAGTCGTCGCTCTTGCCGGTGCGCTCGTCATGCAGGCGGATCTTCACGCCATTGTTCAGGAAGCTGAGTTCGCGCAGGCGCTTGCTCAGTATCTCGTAATGGAAATCGTTGTTCTCTTTGAAGATGTCGGTGTCGGGCAAAAAGTGCACTTCGGTGCCACGCTTTTCGGTGTCGCCCAGCACTTGCATGGGGGATATCTCAACGCCGTTCACCTTCTCAATAATGCGGTTCTGGACGAAGCCCTTGCTGAATTCCAGCACATGGACTTTGCCTTCGCGCCGCACCGTCAAGCGCAGCATCTTGCTGAGCGCGTTGACGCAGCTCACGCCCACGCCGTGCAGGCCGCCCGATACCTTGTAGCTGTTCTGGTTGAACTTGCCGCCGGCGTGCAGTTCGGTCAGCGCAATTTCCGACGCCGGGCGCTTGGGCTCGTGTTTGTCGTCCATCTTCACGCCCGTCGGGATGCCGCGGCCGTTGTCGACCACGCTGATGGAGTTGTCGGAGTGAATGGTGACGGAGATGTCGTCGCAATGGCCGGCCAAGGCTTCGTCAATCGAGTTGTCGACCACCTCGAACACCAGGTGGTGCAGGCCTGTGCCGTCAGACGTGTCGCCGATGTACATGCCGGGGCGCTTGCGCACGGCCTCCAGGCCTTCCAGGATCTGGATCGATCCTTCGCCGTAGGCGGCGCTGGCGCCTTCCTGGTGGGCGTCGATGGTGGGCTGGTAATTGCTGCTTCCCTCTGCGGCCGCGCCCTGGTGGACTTCGTCGTCAGGCTTGGGCGTCTGCTTGCCCTCTTCGGGCTTGTTTTGTTCGGTCATGTCTGGGCCAGTTCTATCTCTTAAATCCGCATCGGCATCACGACGTACTTGAACGTGGCGTTGTCCGGTATGGTCAACAGCGCCGAGCTGTTGGCGTCTGCCAACTCGACCATGACCATTTCCTGCGTCATGTTGGTCAGCGCGTCGATCAGGTAGGTCACGTTGAAGCCGATCTCGATGGCGTCACCGCCGTAGTCGATGTCCAGCTCGTCAACCGCCTCTTCCTGCTCGGCATTGTTGGAGGCAACTCGCAGCGTTCCGGGCTCTATGTTCAGGCGCACGCCCTTGAACTTCTCGCTCGTCAGGATCGCCGTGCGCTGCAAGCTGGCCAGCAAGGCCACACGGCCCAGCGTGATGCTGTTCTTGTGGTTCTTGGGGATGACGCGGTTGTAGTCGGGAAACTTGCCCTCAACCAGTTTGGTGACGAACTCCATGCCACCAAAACTGAACTTGGCCTGGTTGCTGGCGAACTGCATTTCGATCGCGCCATCAGCATCGCTCAGCAGCCGCTGCATTTCCAGCACCGTCTTGCGCGGCAGGATCACCTCTTGCCGCGGGACTTCAACGTCAAGCATGGCCGACGCAAACGCGAGCCGGTGGCCATCAGTTGCCACGAGGCTGAGCTGCTTGCCTTCAGCCACGAACAGGATGCCGTTGAGGTAGTAGCGGATGTCGTGCACAGCCATCGCAAAGCTCACCTGGTTGAGCAGGTCCTTGAGCGTTTTCTGCGGCACGCTGAACACGGGGCCGAAGCTGGCGGCTTCCTGCACCAGGGGAAAGTCTTCAGCCGGCAGCGTCTGCAGCGTGAACTTGCTTTTGCCGCCCTTCAGGATCAGCTTGGCGGCGCTGGATTCGAGGCTCACCGTCTGGTCGGCCGGCATGGTGCGCAAAATGTCGATGAGCTTGCGCGCGCCGACTGTCGTCGTGAAGCTGCCGCTGTCGCCATCAAGCTCGGCGGTGGTGCGGATCTGGATTTCAAGATCGCTGGTGGTGAGCTGCAACGAGCTGCCGGTCTTGCGGATCAGCACGTTGGCCAGAATGGGCAGCGTGTGCCGCCGCTCAACGATGCCCGCCACCGATTGCAGAACCGAGAGGACTTTGTCTTGTGTTGCCTTCAGGACGATCATGTCAACCTCTTCTTAATTTCTTTAATTTAAATTAGTAGTAGTAGATAAGGGGAGCACCGCGCTGTGGACAGCTGCATTTTCCCCTTTTTTATCAAGCACTTGGATGCTTTGGAACACTGTGTGCAGCCCATGCTTCGTGGTGTACCGGTTTCATGAACAACTTTGGGCAACTGGCCGGGCCTGTGGACAAGTGGCATGTTGTGCCGGAACTATCCCCAGAGTTGTTAGAGAGGCGTTTACATGCGTTTTCATGCTATCCCTTCAGCGTCTGTTCCAGCACGTGCAGTTGCTGGTTGAGCTCGGTCATCTGCTGGCGCTCACCGCCTATCTTGCGGACCGCGTGCAGCACCGTGGTGTGGTCGCGCCCGCCAAACAGCTCGCCGATCTCGGGCAGGCTCTTCTGGGTCAGTTCCTTGGCCAGGTACATGGCAATCTGGCGTGGCCGGGCAATCGAGGCCGGGCGCTTCTTGCTGTACATGTCGGCCACTTTGATCTTGTAGTAGTCGGCTACCGTCTTCTGGATGTTCTCAACGCTGATCTGCCGGTTTTGGATCGACAGGAGGTCCCTCAGGGCCTCGCGCGCCAGCTGGATGGAGATGTCCTTCTGGTTAAAGCGTGAGTACGCCAGGATCTTGCGCAAGGCACCTTCCAGCTCGCGGACGTTGGAGCGCACGTTTTTGGCCACGAAGAAAGCCACTTCCTCGGGCATCTCAGTGCCTTCAACCGCCGCCTTCTTGATCAGGATGGCCACGCGCATTTCCAGCTCAGGCGGTTCAAGGGCGACGGTGAGGCCGGAGTCAAAGCGTGAGATCAGGCGTTCATGGATGTCGGTCAGGCCCTTGGGGTAGGTGTCGCTCGTCATGACGATGTGCGACTTCTTGGCCAGCAGCGCCTCAAAGGCGTTGAAGAACTCTTCCTGCGTGCGGTCCTTGTTGGCAAAGAATTGCACGTCGTCAATGAGGAGCAGGTCCAGCGAGTGGTAGCGCTCCTTGAATTCGTCGAAGGTCTTGCGCTGGTAGGCCTTGACCACATCCGACACAAACTGCTCGGCATGGATGTAGAGAACTTTGGCGTCCGGGCGGTCTGCCAGCAGGTAGTTGCCCACAGCGTGCATCAAGTGTGTCTTGCCCAGGCCAACTCCGCCATAAATGAAAAGTGGGTTGTACAGCTGGCCGGGGGTGCCGGCAACATGCATGGCAGCGGCTCTCGCCATGCGGTTGGCTGTGCCTTCAACCAGAGTTTCAAAGGTCAGCGCGGTGTTGAGGCGATTCTTGAAAGCCGCAGGCCCGGTGTCTTCGCCCAGCCCCGCAGGCTCTGGAGCGGCACCCATCTCGGCGATGGTCGGAGTGACATACAAACGCACCGGCGCCTCACGCAGAGCAAGCGCTAACTCTAGCTGGATGGGTTGCCCGTAAAGCTTTTCAAGCAAGCTTGCAATGCGGCTTGAATACTGTGCCCGGACCCAGTCCAGCTTGAACCGGTTGGCCACAAACACGGTGCAGCGGGTGAGATCGTCAGAGACCTGGGCGACCAGCGGTTTGATCCAGGTATTGAACTGTTGCTCGGGCAATTCCTGGGCTAGCTGCTCGATGCAGGCCTGCCACAGGCTCTGCCCGGCACTCTGGTTCCCGGAGGCCGCCAGACTGGAATTTTGTCCCTCTGTCATTCTTGTTTGCTTCTGTGGATATTTATAACTTCTTGTGGCTGCGGATTGTAATTTATCAAAGCCTTATCCACAATCGTGAGGATAACGTCCAGACCTCACCCGCCACGAGCGATAATCGCCCTAAGGTCTTGCCGCTGCTCACAAATGTGGCGATAATCACGGGTTTCCCTGAATGTGTTCAGGGCGCTCAAACAGGCTGCCATGCGACTTCAAAGCTACGGGCAGCCGCACCCAACCTTCCAGGACGTCAATCATGAAACGCACTTACCAGCCCTCGAAAATCCGCCGCGCCCGTACCCACGGTTTCCTCGTTCGCATGAAGACCCGCGGCGGCCGCGCTGTGATCAATGCACGCCGCGCCAAGGGCCGCAAGCGCCTGGCTGTCTGACGCAGGTTTGCCTGGACAGTGCAACGCCTGAAAACGCGGGCCCAGTTCCAGGCTGCAATGGCAGGCGGCACGGTATCGCGGACCACGCACTTTGTGCTGCACCGCCTGGCACTTGACACTTCGGTGGCGGCGCCGGCCGCCTTGCCAGCCAGCTCTTCCACAGGGCCTGAGTCGTACAGACCGCAGGCCCTGTTTGCTGTTCAGGATGTGTGGCTGGGTGCTTTAGTCCCCAAGCGCTGGGCCAAACGGGCCGTCACACGCAACACCATCAAACGCCAGATCTACAACGTGAGCGCTTTATTTGAAACCAGACTGCCGCAAGCCGCGCACGTGGTACGCCTGCGCACGGGTTTTGACCGCAAGCAGTTCTTCAGCGCGACATCTGAGGTGCTCAAACTGGCGGTTCGCACCGAGCTCGAGCAGCTGTTCAGCAAGGCACTGGCATGATCCGCGCGTTCCTCATCTATCTGGTCAAGGCCTACCGGCTGCTGCTTAGCCCCTCACTGGGTTCAGCCTGCCGCTTTGAGCCGACCTGCTCTGCCTATTCACTGCAGTCGCTCGAGCAGCATGGTGCTGCTGCGGGCTCCTACCTCACGTTGGCGCGCCTGGTGCGCTGCCATCCCTGGTGCGACGGGGGCCATGACCCGGTCCCTCTTGAAAAACCGCGGCTGTTCACTCACCTGCCGTTTTGCGCACCGCATCAACCTCCTCAAAAGAAATCTTCATGACCGACATCCGCCGAACCATCCTGTGGGTGATTTTTGGTTTTTCCATGGTGCTGCTGTGGGACCAATGGCAAGTTTTCAACGGCAAACAAGCCACGTTTTTCCCTGCGTCCAAGCCCGCGGTTGTTGCAGCTGCTGGTGTTCCTAAAGCTGTGCCAGACACTCTCCCCGCACAAAGCAGTGCGCCCGTTCCTGCCGGCACCGTTGCCGGCGCGTCAACAGTTCCGGGCCAGCCAGCCCCGGCTGTCAACATTCCGCGTGAACGCATTGCGATCAACACAGACCTGTTCAGCGCGACGATCGACACCGATGGCGCGTCGCTGACTAATCTGGCCTTGCTCAAATACGCTGACCTGAAGGACCCTGCCCAGCGCGTTGTCCTGTTTGAAAACGGGTCGGCTGCCACGCGTTATGTCGCGCAAACGGGCATTCTTTACCAAGGCGAAAGCGGCGGCCTCTCTTACCCGAACCACACAACGCCTATGGCGCCCAAGCCCGGACCGCGTTCAATGGCAGATGGCCAGGACATCCTGGAAGTTGGTTTTGAGAGCCAGCCGGTCAACGGCATCAAGTACGTCAAGACCTATCTGTTCCAACGCGGCAACTACGCCATCGGTGTGCGCCATGAAATCGTCAACACCGGCGACGAGCCGCGCAGCTTGCAGCTCTACATGGAACTGCGTCGCCACGGCACCGAGGAGGCCGTCAGCATGTTCGGCACCAGCACCTACAACGGCCCTGCGGTCTACACCAACGAAAAGCATTTCCAGAAAATTGCCTTCAGTGACATTGCCAAGGCCAAAGCCGAGCTTCCTCCCCCGGCCGCCGATGGGTGGGTCGCTATGGTGCAGCATTATTTTGTCTCTGCCTGGCTGCTCAATGGCGAGAGCAACACACTCAACCGTACTTTCACAGTGCAGGGCCCCGACAAGCTGGGTAACAACCTGTACTCCCTCGCGATGGTCGCCAAACTGCCAGTGGTGGCACCGGGCGCTACGCAGGTGGTCAACAGCACTCTCTTTGCCGGCCCGGAAGAAGAGCGCAAGCTGGAAGCGCTGGCGCCAGGTCTGGATCTGGTCAAGGACTACGGCTACTTTGCGATCATCTCCAAGCCGCTTTACTGGCTGCTCAGCACCCTTCACACGTTCCTGGGCAACTGGGGCTGGAGCATTGTTGCCCTGGTCGCGCTGCTGAAGCTGGCCTTCTACTGGCTCAACGCCAAGGCCTACGCCAGCATGGCGAAGATGAAAGCGGTCAATCCCAAGGTGATGGAGCTGCGCGCACGCCTGAAAGACAAGCCGCAGGAAATGCAGCAGGCCATGATGAAAATCTACAAGGATGAGAAGGTCAACCCGATGGGCGGTTGCTTCCCGATCCTGGTCCAGATTCCTGTGTTCATCGCCTTGTATTGGGTGCTGCTGTCCAGCGTCGAAATGCGCAATGCGCCTTGGGTACTGTGGATCAAGGATCTTTCGTCGCCCGACCCGTATTTCATCCTGCCGCTGGTGATGACCTTGACCACCATGCTGCAGACCGCACTGAACCCCGCGCCGCCTGACCCGATGCAGGCCAAGCTGATGTGGTTCATGCCGTTGGCTTTCAGCGTGATGTTCTTCTTCTTCCCTGCGGGTCTCGTTTTGTACTGGATCACCAACAATATTCTGTCGATTGCGCAGCAGTGGGTGATCAATACCCGGATGGGCGTGCCGCCACAGTTCAACTTGCCCAAGTTCACTTGATACGTTAGATATAAATAAAGAAGGGCCGAAAGGCCCTTTTTCCATGGCGCTTAACATCACCCCATGTTCACAGCACACGCTGACCCTATTGCTGCGATCGCTACTGCGCCTGGGCGCGGCGCGGTGGGGATTGTTCGCGTTTCAGGGGCCAACATCGCAGCCGTGGTCACGGCGATCTGTGCGCGCCAGCTGAAACCAAGAGAAGCGACCTATTTGCCGTTTCTCGCAGGTGATGCGAGCGTGATCGATCAAGGTCTGGCCATCCACTTTCCGGCGCCTGCCTCCTACACAGGCGAAGATGTGCTGGAGCTCCAGGCCCATGGTGGTCCAGTGGTGCTCCAGCTGCTTCTGGCCCGCTGCATGGAGGCCCTGCCCGGCCTGCGGGTGGCCCTGCCGGGTGAGTTCACCCAGCGCGCATTCATGAATGACAAGCTGGACCTTGCCCAGGCCGAGGCTGTGGCCGATTTGATTGACGCCAGTACAGAGGCTGCTGCGCGAAGCGCTTCACGCTCGCTGGCCGGCGAATTTTCAAAACAGATCCATACGCTGCGAGACGCATTGATTCACCTTCGAATGCTGGTCGAAGCGACGCTCGACTTCCCCGATGAAGAAATCGACTTTCTGCAAAAGGCGGATGCGGGCGGGCAACTGGTTGGGCTCCAGCAAACTTTGCAGGTTGTGATGCAACGCACCAGGCAGGGCGCGCTTCTTCGCGAAGGGATCAAAGTGGTGATTGCCGGGCAGCCCAATGCCGGCAAATCGTCCCTGCTCAATGCCCTGGCAGGTGCCGAATTGGCGATTGTGACGGCTGTGCCGGGGACTACACGCGACGTGGTCACGCAAACCATTCAGATCGGAGGCGTGCCCCTGCACGTGATCGACACGGCCGGTCTGCGCCAGAGCGACGACGAAGTGGAGAAGATCGGTATTGAACGCGCCTGGGGCCAGATTGCGAGTGCAGATGCCGTGTTGTTTCTTCATGACCTCACGCGGTGCCAGTCCCATGCCTATGCTCAGGGTGAGACGGCCATTACCCGTCAACTCCAGCAGGTTCTTCCCGCGAGCGTGCCGGTCATCGACGTATGGAACAAGTGTGATGCTGCGCCTGAAACCCCCGAGCTGCCGGCAGCGTACGCTGACAGTTCACGAGGCTTGTCAATCTCAGCCAGGACCGGCGCAGGGCTGGACACCTTGCGCGCCATGCTGCTGGAGGTCGTTGGCTGGCAGTCGGCGTCGGAGGGCCTTTACATCGCACGGGCACGCCACGTGCAGGCTTTGCTGAGAGTGGATGCGCATCTTGCGGCTGCCGCGCAGCATCTGGAGGGGAAGGCGCGTTTTCTGGACTTGCTGGCCGAAGAACTCCGGCTCGCTCAGGGTGCGCTCAACGAGATTACCGGAGAGTTTTCCAGCGACGATTTGCTGGGGGAAATCTTTTCCAGC
>JACMQX010000318.1 GCA_014376765.1 Ramlibacter sp.
AGCGCAATGGCACGCTTGAGCAGCGTCAAAAGTACCTGCCCAAACTCATCAGTGGGGAGCATGTGGGTGCCTTGGCCATGAGTGAGCCGGGGCCGGGCAGCGATGTGCTGAGCATGAAGCTCAGGGCCGAATGGAAGGAGCCGAGTACGTCGGGCGGCGGCAGCTACCTGCTCAACGGCAGCAAGATGTGGATCACCAATGGGCCCGATGCCGGCACCCTGGTGGTCTATGCCAAGACCGAGCCTGACTTGGGTGCGCGCGGTGTTTCTGCCTTCCTCATAGAAAAGGGCATGCCCGGCTTCTCGGTCGCACAAAAGCTCGACAAACTCGGCATGCGCGGCAGCCATACCGGCGAGCTGGTATTCCAAAACGTGGAAGTGCCTGCGGCTAACGTGCTGGGCAGCCTGAACGGCGGCGCCAGGGTGCTGATGAGCGGGCTGGACTATGAGCGCGCCGTGCTCACCGGCGGGCCGCTGGGCATCATGCAGTCCGTCATGGACAACATCGTCCCGTACATCCACGACCGCAAGCAGTTTGGCCAGAGCATCGGCGAGTTCCAGCTGATCCAGGGCAAGGTGGCTGACATGTACACCGTACTGCAGGCTGGCCGCTCCTTTGCCTACACCGTGGCCAAGAACCTCGACATGCTGGGCACTGACCATGTGCGCCAGGTGCGCAAGGACTGCGCCTCGGTCATCCTCTGGTGCGCCGAGAAGGCGACCTGGATGGCGGGCGAGGGCATCCAGATCTATGGCGGCAATGGCTACATCAACGAGTACCCGCTGGGCCGGCTGTGGCGTGATGCCAAGCTGTACGAGATCGGGGCAGGCACCAGTGAAATCAGGCGCATGCTGATCGGCCGCGAGCTGTTCGCCGAAACGATGTAGCAGAGGCCTTTTCATAAGCACCCCCTGGCAATGCCATGCCGGACCTACCACGCAGGCAAACTAACTCATATGACCATCAGCAACATCAAGGACCTTTTCACCCACAACCGCGCCTGGGCCGAGCAGATGGAGCATGAACGTCCGGGCTTCTTCACCAGCCTGATCAAGCAGCAGACGCCCAAGTTCATGTGGATCGGCTGCTCCGACAGCCGGGTGCCGGCCAACCAGATCACGGGCCTTGAGCCCGGCGAGGTGTTCGTGCACCGCAACGTGGGCAACATCGTCGTCCACTCTGACCTCAACACGTTGTCGGCCATCCAGTACGCGGTGGAAATGCTCAAGGTCGAACACATCATGGTGGTGGGCCACTACGGCTGCGGTGGCGTGATGGCGGCCTTGGGCAATGTGCGCGTGGGGCTGGCTGACAACTGGATTCGCCACATCCAGGATGTGCGAAACCGGCATCGCCCGCTGCTTGATGCGATGCCCGAAGCGCAGCGGGCCGACGCACTGGTGGAGCTGAACGTGATCGAGCAGGCGGTGAACGTCTGCGTCAGCACGGTGATGACGGACGCCTGGGCCAAGGGGCAAAACGTCAAGGTGCATGGCTGGGCCTTCAGTGTGCACGACGGCCTGCTGCAGGACCTCAAGATGACGGTGGACAGCACCGCCTCGATCGAGCCGCTGTACCGGGCGGCGATCGACAGCGTCATTGACTCACGCAAGCCCCGTTGAGCAGCGCCACCATGTTCCCGCAACGCCTTGACTCCAGCCTCGCCTACGACATCGCCAAGGCGATGATGGACGGCTTCAACCGTCACTACCGCCTGTTTCGCACCGAGTCCTCGCGAGCCAAGCACCGGTTTGAGACGGCTGACTGGCATGGCCAGCAACGGGCCCAGCGCGAACGCATCGAGTTCTATGACCTGCGTGTGCGCGAATGCTCCACCCGCCTTGAGCGCGAGTTCAAGGCCGGCGAGCAGCCCATGGACATCTGGCACCAGGTCAAGCTGCACTACATCGGCCTGCTGGTGAACCACTACCAGCCCGAACTGGCCGAGACATTTTTCAACTCGGTCACCACCAAGATCCTGCACCGCACCCACTTTCACAATGACTTCATCTTTGTGCGCCCCGCAGTCAGCACCGAATACATCGAGAACGAAGAGCCCAGCGCGCGGCCGACCTATGTTGCGTGGTACCCGACGCGTGAATCGATGAAGGAAACGATTGTTGAAGTGATCCAGCACTTTGACCTGCGCCGTGAGTTTGAAGACCTAGACCGCGACGCCGGCTTTGTCCTGGAAGCCATGAGCAACCGCATCTACCAGGTCAAGCTGCGCGCCAACTTCCAGATCCAGGTGCTGTCCAGCCTGTTCTACCGCAACAAGGGCGCCTATGTGGTGGGCAAGATCATCAACGGCTTCAACGAGATCCCGTTTGCCTTGCCGGTGCTGCACAACAAGGCAGGCAAACTGGTGATTGATGCCGCGCTGTTCGGCGAGGACGACCTGCTCATCCTGTTCAGTTTCGCGCGCGCCTACTTCATGGTCGACATGGAGATCCCCTCGGCCTATGTGCAGTTTCTGCGCAGCATGATGCCGCGCAAGCCGCGCGCCGAAATCTACAACGCGCTGGGCCTGGCCAAGCAGGGCAAGACGCTGTTCTACCGCGACTTTTTGTACCACCTGCGGCACAGCACCGACAAATTCCGCATCGCCCCCGGCATCAAGGGCATGGTGATGCTGGTGTTTGACCTGCCTTCCTTCCCCTTCGTCTTCAAGGTGATCAAGGACTACTACCCGCCGCAAAAAGACACGACGCGCGATCAGATCAAGGGCAAGTATTTGCTGGTCAAGCAACACGACCGTGTGGGTCGTATGGCCGACACACTGGAGTACAGCGAGGTGGCCTTTCCGCGCGACCGCTTTGATGACGAGCTGATTGCCGAGATTGAGAAGTTCGCCCCCAGCCAGCTGGAGATCAGCGACCGAGACGGGGATGGCAATGTCGAGGTCATCATCAAGCACGTTTACATCGAGCGCCGGATGATCCCGCTCAACATCTACCTGCAGGAAGCTTTTGACGCCGGGCCGGATGATGAACGCGCGCTGGAGCAGATCGAGCGCGGCGTCATTGAATACGGCAACGCCATCAAGGACCTGGTGGCGGCCAACATCTTCCCGGGCGACATGCTGTGGAAGAACTTCGGCATCACACGCCACGGCAAGGTGGTGTTCTACGACTACGACGAGATCGAGTACATCACCGACTGCAACTTCCGCCGCGTCCCCTTGCCACGCAATGAGGAAGAAGAGATGAGCGGGGAGGTCTGGTACAACGTCGGCCCCAAGGACGTGTTCCCCGAAACCTTCGGGCCATTCCTGCTGGGCAACCCGACAGTTCGGGAAATGTTCATGCGCCACCATGCTGACCTGCTCGATGCTGCCTTCTGGCAAAAGCACAAGGAACGCATTCAGGCGGGGCATGTGTATGACGTGTTTCCGTATGAACGCGACAAGCGCTTTATCGCCAAGCAGTTGGTGGAGCAGGAGGAGGCATCAGATGCGTGATGTCACCTATGAGGCCTCACATGCATGACCTTACGCGTGCCGCCCACGGATCCGACACCCGCACAGAACGAGTGCAACCTCGTCATCTACGAAATGCAGATCTCGTTGTTCGTCAACAGTACATCCTCCGCGTGGCACAGGAAGAGCGCGGCCCTGTCATCCAACTTTCCCAGGAGTAAATCACCATGTCAGATCCCATCGTCATCGTCGGCGCAGCGCGCACCCCAATGGGCGGATTCCAGGGCGACTTTTCGCCGCTGGCCGCGCACGATCTGGGCGGCGCCGCCATCAAGGCCGCCATGGAACGCTCGGGTGTCTCGCCAGATGCTGTGGGCGAAGTGCTGTTTGGTAATTGCCTCATGGCCGGGCAGGGCCAGGCACCGGCCCGCCAGGCTGCGTTCAAGGGCGGCTTGCCAAAGGGCGCCGGCGCGGTCACGTTGTCAAAGATGTGCGGCTCGGGCATGAAGGCAGCCATGATGGCGCACGACATGCTGCTGGCCGGCACGCACGAGGTCATGGTTGCAGGCGGTATGGAAAGTATGACCAACGCCCCTTACCTCATGCTCAAGGGCCGCGGCGGCTACCGCATGGGCCACGACAAAATCTATGACCACATGATGCTCGACGGCCTGGAAGACGCGTATGAGGCCGGCCGCTCCATGGGCACCTTCGGCGAGGACTGCGCCGCCAAATACAACTTCACCCGCGCCGAGCAGGACGCCTTCGCCACGGCCAGCGTGCAACGCGCCAAGGCCGCTACCGAGTCCGGCGCTTTCAGGGCCGAGATCGTGCCCGTCACCGTCAAGAGCCGCGCCGGTGAGGCCGTGATCGCGATTGATGAAGGCCCGGGCAAGATCAAGCTCGACAAGATCGCCACGCTCAAGCCGGCCTTCAAGAAAGACGGCACCATCACTGCCGCCTCCAGCTCGTCCATCAACGACGGCGCTGCCGCGCTGGTGATGATGCGTGAGTCGACTGCCAAGCGGCTGGGCGCCACGCCGCTGGCCCGCATCGTCGGCCACAGCACGCATGCGCAGGAGCCGGAATGGTTTGCCACCGCTCCCGTGGGTGCAGTGCAGAAGCTGCTTGCAAAAACCGGCTGGAAAAAGGGCGACGTGGACCTGTGGGAAGTCAACGAAGCCTTTGCCGTGGTGCCCATGGCGCTGATGAAAGAGCTGGACCTGTCGCATGACATCGTCAACGTGAACGGCGGCGCCTGCGCTCTAGGCCACCCGATCGGCGCAAGCGGCGCGCGCATCCTGGTGACCTTGCTGCATGCACTCAAGGCGCATGGCAAGAAGAAGGGCATCGCCACCCTGTGCATAGGCGGCGGCGAAGCCACAGCCATGGCCGTCGAGCTGGTGTGACGCCATGCTCCTGACGCCCGACCAGGAAATGGTGCGCGACGCTGTTCGCTCTTACGCGCAGGAGCAACTCTGGCCCAACGCTGCGCGCTGGGACAAGGAGCATCACTTTCCCAAAGACGCGCACAAGGGCCTCGCCGAACTCGGCGCCTACGGCATCTGCGTGCCCGAGGAGTTTGGCGGCGCCAACTTCGACTACGTCACGCTGGCTTTGGTGCTGGAAGAAATCGCGGCGGGCGACGGCGGCACCAGCACCGCCATCAGCGTGACCAACTGCCCGGTCAACGCCATCTTGCTGCGCTACGGCAATGCCGCGCAAAAGGAAAAGTGGCTCACACCGCTGGCGCAAGGCAAGCTGCTGGGTGCCTTCTGCCTGACTGAGCCGCATGTGGGCAGTGATGCATCTGCACTCAAGACCACAGCGAAGCTGGAAAAAGGAGCAGGCGGCGACAGCTACGTCCTCAATGGCGTCAAGCAGTTCATTACCAGCGGCAAATATGGTGACGTCGCCATCGTCATCGCGGTCACCGACAAAGGCGCTGGCAAGAAGGGCATGAGCGCCTTTATCGTGCCGACCAATGCGCCCGGCTACGTCGTGGCAAGTCTTGAAAACAAGCTCGGCCAGCATTCCAGCGACACCGCGCAAATCCGTTTTGACAACTGCCGCATTCCGGCCGACAACCTGATCGGCCTGGAAGGGCAGGGCTACGGCATTGCGCTCGGGGGGCTGGAGGGCGGGCGCATTGGGATTGCGTCACAAGCCATCGGCATGGCGCGCAGCGCGTTCGATGTGGCGGTGCAATATGCCAAGGAACGCGAGAGCTTCGGCCAGCCTATCTTTAACCACCAGGCAGTGGGCTTTCGGCTGGCTGAATGCGCGACGAAGATCGAGGCTGCGCGCCAGCTTACTTGGCACGCAGCCGCCCTGCGCGACGCGGGCCGCCCGTGTTTGAAGGAAGCCGCCATGGCCAAGCTCTTTGCCAGCGAAATGGCTGAGGAGGTCTGCAGTGCCGCCATCCAGACACTGGGTGGTTACGGCTACGTGAACGACTTTCCGGTCGAGCGCATCTACCGCGATGTGCGCGTCTGCCAGATCTATGAAGGTACGTCTGACGTGCAGAAGATCATCATCCAGCGCGCGTTGTAAGGCAGGGGCAGAACCACGTGGACATTGCAAGCACCTGCCCCTGCAGCCGCCTTGATCCTCGCGGCCGCGCCTTGTCTTACGCCGCATGCTGCAGCCGCTGGCTGGACGCCACCACTGCGGCGCCTGACGCCGAGTCGCTCATGCGCTCGCGCTACACGGCCTTTGTACTGGAGCGGGCTGACTACCTGCTGGCCAGCTGGCATGCCAGCAAGCGGCCCGCACGCATCGACTTCGAGCCGGGCGTCAAATGGCTGGGCCTGGAGGTGCGCTGGCAGGAGCAGACGGATGCGACGCATGCCGAGGTCGAGTTTGTGGCCCGTCAGCGAGTCCGCGGCGGTAGCGCCGTCCGGCTGCACGAGCGCAGCCGGTTTGTGCAAGAGCAAGGCCACTGGTTCTATCTGGATGGCGACATGCTGCCCTGAGCCCTTCAAAACAACACACGCATGAAATTCGAAGCTGTACTGTTTGACTGCGATGGCGTCCTTGTGGACTCCGAGCCCATCACCAACGGTGTCTTGCGCGACATGCTGGCTGAGCGCGGCTGGGTGCTCACCGTGCAGGAGTGCATGCGGCTGTTCGTTGGCAAGGCAGTCAAAGACGAGTCTGCATTGATTGAGGCGCACACCGGCCAGCCCGTTACCGAGGCCTGGCTCGCCAGCTTCCGCGAGCGGCGCAATGTAAGGCTGGTAGAGCGCGTAACGCCCATACCCGGCGCACTGCAGGCGGCTGCTGCCATTTACGCGCTGTATGGCGGGCGCATTGCCTGCGCCTCGGGTGCGGACCGCTACAAGGTGGAACTGCAGATGGACAAGTGTGGCCTCATGCCTTACTTCAGGGGCCGCATCTTCAGCGGCCATGAAACGCCGCGCTCCAAGCCTTGGCCCGACGTCTACCTCGCCGCAGCTGCGGCGCTGGGCGTGGATCCGGCGCGCTGTGCGGTTGTGGAAGACACCGTCACCGGCGTGATGGCCGGCGTCGATGCTGGCGCTACCGTGTTCGGCTACAGCCCGCCCGAAGCGGGGCATGACGCACCCGGCCAACTGCGGCAGGCGGGCGCCGTGCATATCTTCACGTCGATGGACGATCTGGTGGCCTTGCTGGCTTGAGGTCGGAGGCACGGGTTCGCGTGTTCACGCCGAGTCCCTGACTTTGCCCTTGCCCAGCTGTTTCATCAGTGACCAAGCAACGCCCCCCAGGACCGCTACCGCCAGAAGAAGCACGCCCCACAGCAAGGCGGACTTCGAATCCACACTACGCGGCAGCATGCGCTCCAGGGCGGAAGGCGCAGCATCAGGACGCAAGTTGACAGTAGTGATTCGCGCGACAGGTAACGCCTCAAGCCGCGTCGCAGCCACGGCGGAAACCATCGCTAACGGCAAGGCAACTGCATTGGTATCGGCGCGGCCCGCAGCCAGTTCATAGGGGCCGCTTCCGCCCGCGACAAAGATCAGCTCCACTGGGTCGAACACCGCTTGCGCCGACAGCGGCACGCCATCCAGTCGTTGCCCCAGTGTGGCTTCCACACGGAGCCAGCGCGCTGCGACGCGCGGCATGGTCAAGGTACTGTTGGCCGACTCCTCTGCGCCGCTGCCCAGCCTGAAGACAACGCCCTGCGTCAGTTGCCGCCATGGCTCGGAAG
>JACMQX010000319.1 GCA_014376765.1 Ramlibacter sp.
ACAAGGGGGAGCTGCCGCCGGACAAGAAGAGCCCAGACAACGACGTGGCGCCGTAACAACCACCGGGCTGTGCGCGTGGAGCGAAATGCTTTTCTCCGGCAACGACGTAATTGGCGTAATTGGGGTCAGAGTCCAATTTCGTTTGACGTGGTTTGGCGCCGGCAGCGCTACTGTCCTGAATTGGAATCTGACCCCAATTACTCCCAATTACTCACGTTCGGCACCGCGCGAGCGAACATCCATCTCGCCGTGCAGCCGCGTGCGCCGGAGGCGATCTTCGTCCGCGTGAATTAGCGTAGCGGGATGGCGGTGGCGGGTGCCTGCCGTAGTGAGTAAATGAGGAGCGCGTAGCGCGGGGGACACCAACGAAGGCAGGTACCCGCCACCGCTATCCCGCGGGGCTAAAACCATGTGAGGTGATTAACACACCGCGCGACAGCGCGGCTACCAGATCTCAGCGCCGAAGGCGCTGCTATAGAAACAGCAGCGCCAAAAAACGAGAGCCCCTACAACATCCGCAGCAAATTGGCCAGCTCAACCGCCGACTTCACTTCCATCTTGTCAAACACCCGTGCCCGGTGGACCTCCACGGTGCGCACGCTGATGTCCAACTGGTCGGCGATCAGCTTGTTGGGCAAGCCCTCCACCACCAGCCCCATCACATCGCGCTCACGCTCCGTCAGGTCCGTGAGCCGCTGGCGCAAGCCTGCCTTGTGGCGCTGCGCCTCGATGTGCTCAGCCGACAACTTGATGGCCTGCTCCACACGGTCCACCAGCGCGTTGTCTGAAAACGGCTTCTCGCAGAAGTCAAAGGCGCCTCGCTTGACCGCGTCCACCGCCGTCGGCACATCGGCATGGCCAGTCAGAAAAATCACGGGAATCGCATCCACCAGGCCGCGCTCGACCAGCTTGTCAAACAGGGCCAGGCCGCTCATGCCCGGCATGCGCACATCCAGCAGCAGGCAGCAGGGCTGGCTTGGCACATAGCCCTGATCGAGCATGCGCTCGAAGGCCTCGCCACTGTCGTGCAACTCGCTGTACAGCCGCCGCGAGCGCAGCAGCCAGGCCAGGGCCTCGCGCACGCTGGCGTCGTCATCGACGATGAAGACGGTGGCATCAAGGGTTGGCTGCATGGTGGCTCAGGCTGTGCGGTGAGTTGGCTGGCGAGTTGGCGGACAGGTTGGGCGGAGCCCTGGGTGGCGACTGCCACACCGGGAGGGTGAACCTGAAAATCGTACCGCGCGGTGCGTTGGGTTCAAACCCGAGAAATCCCCCGTGCTGCTCCACCACCGTGCGGCACAGGCTCAAGCCCAGGCCCATCCCCTCCAGCTTGGTCGTGAAGAAGGGCGTGAACAGCTGGCGGCTCACTTCATCGGTAATGCCCGGCCCCCAATCCACTACCGAAAACTCCACCCAGCCGGCCGAATGCGCGGTGCGCTCACTGGTGGGTGAGCGCCGCGCCTGCAGCACCACCATCCGCTCGACCGAGGGCGGCTGTTCCTCGCTTGCCATGGCCTGCATCGCATTGCGCGCCAGGTTGAGCAACACCTGCTCGACCATGGTGCGGTCGCACATGACGTCGGGCAGGCGCGGCTCGATGCGGGTCTGAATTTCCACCCGCAGCTTGCGCGCCTGCAGGCTCACCAGCGGCATGATCGCGTCCAGCAGTGCCTGCGGCGCAATCGGCTCGCGGGCCTGGTCGCGCCGGCGGACAAAGTCGTGCACGCTCTTGATGACCTTGCCCGCACGCTCGGCCTGCTCGGCAATGCGGCGCATCGCCATCTCCAGGCCGTCGCTGGTCTCCGCACCCAGATGCCGGGTTGACGGGTGCTGCGGCTGCGCCCTCAGCATGTTGATCGAGCCCGTGGCGTAGCTTGAAATGGCAGCCAGCGGCTGGTTGAGTTCGTGGCTCAGCAGCGACGCCATCTCGCCCACCGTGGCCAGCCGCGCCGTGGCCTGCAAACGCTCCTGGCTGGCGCGTGACATTTCCTCAATCCGCCGTTGCTCGCTCACATCCAGAAAGGCACTCATCCAGCCGGTCTGCGTGCCCTGTGCATTGATGAGCGGGGCCTCGATGATCAGCACCGGAAAACGCGAACCGTCCTTGCGCATGAAGACCGACTCATACCCTTCGCGCGGCGGCGCATGCTGGCCGGCCAGGCGCACTTCCTGGCGCTTCTGGTATTCATCGGCCAGCTCCGGCGGCCAATAGGGCGCAGGAACGCTGTGGCCGAGCAGCTCTTCCGGGCCAAAGCCCACCATGTCGCAGAAGGCCGGGTTCACATAGGTGATGCGGCCCAGAAGGTCGCGCGCACGCAGCCCGGTGACCAGCGAGTCTTCCATCGCCTTGCGAAAGGCCAGCGCATCGGCCAGGTCCCGCTCGGCCTTCAGGCGCCGGCGTATGTCCTTGCCCAGGAGCGCCAGCACCGACACCAGCGCGATTGACATGGCCGTCACCAGCGCCGTCAGCACATTGGGGAAAATGTCGGGTGCCGAACGCCAGCTGTCCATGCGCAGCACAACGGTGAAACCGGGCAAATCCAGCAGTTGCTGTGAGGTGAACACGCGCGTGGTGCGCCGCGCCAGGCCGTTCATGGCCAGGCGGGTGCCGTCCACCTCGGTGAAAGAGACTTCCTGGCTGCGCGTGAGTTGCCTGCCAACGAGGCTGGTCAGCACCTCCTGCAACGAATAGCTCGCGATGAAGTACCCCTTGAGAGTGTTGCTGGTCACCAATGGCAAGCACATGTCCATCACCTCCAGCCCCAGGCCGTCGTTTTGCGGGACGAAATAACTGCGGGTGTAGTAGGCGCCGCTTTGCCGCCGCGCCGCCGCGCAGGCAAGCGCAAGGTCGGACTGGGTGGTGTCGCGGCCCAGACGGTCAAACGCTGGAGGGCGAAACGGGGAGTTGACAAACGCCTGCGTCTGCAACGCCGCGTCGCGCCACTCCAGCCGCACCCACTCACGGCGCTCGCGCAGCAGGGCGTTGGCTGCACTCTCCCAGGCGGCCGGCGTGGGGTTGCCGGCTTGCAAGGCCTGCAGGCTTTGCTCGTTGCGGGTCAGCGCCGAGCGGATGTCGCCCACTGCGTCGGCGTTGTCGCGGTCCAGCTTGTCCTGCACCTGGCTGGCTTCGTATCGGCCGGCGAGCCACACCAAAGTGACCAGCAGCGACAACACCAAACTGACCAGCACTATCCAAAGTGCCCAGCGGTTCCACAAACGCAGCAAGCGGGCGGTCATCACATCACACGGTGGTCAAGGGCAGGCAGTTGCGCGCGGCATTGCGTCAGCCGGGCAATGTCGATGTCGCCCACCACCAGCCCTTCGCCTTCGGCCTTCTGCTGGAGCACCACACCCCAGGGGTCGGCGAGCAGGGTGTGGCCCCAGGTACGGCGGCCGTTTTCATGCACACCGCCTTGCGCCGGCGCCAGCACAAAAGCCAGGCTCTCGATCGCGCGGGCACGCAGCAGCACCTCCCAGTGCGCCAGGCCCGTGCTGTAGGTGAACGCGCTGGGTACCAGCAGCAATTGCGCGCCGCTGGCCACCAGGCTCCGGTACAGCTCGGGGAAACGCAGGTCGTAGCAGACGCTCATGCCAATGCGCCAGGTGTGGCCGTCGCGCGAGGGCAGGTCAAACAGCACCGGCGTGTCGCCGCGCTCGATGGTGCGCGCTTCATCGAATCGCTCACTGCCATTGTCAAAGCGGAACAGGTGAATCTTGTCGTAGCGCGCCACGCAAACACCCGCCGGCGAATAGGCCAGGCTGGTGTTGCGCACATGGCCTTCATCGCCAGCTTCAAGCGGGATGGTGCCGCCCACGATCCACAAGCCCAGCTCCCGCGCGGCCTTCGCCAGAAACTGCTGGATGGGCGCGTTGTCCGACGGGCCAGGCTGGGTGGCGCCAACCGGAGCAAAAGGCTCGCGCAGGGCGAGTTTGTCGGTATCGCGCCGCCCGAGGAGGCAGAAGTATTCGGGCAGCACGGCCAGTTCGGCGCCGGCCTGCGCCGCCGCTTCAAGCAGTGCGCGCGCCGCATCCAGATTGGCCTGCAGGCTGGTGGCGGACACCATCTGGATGCCGGCGACTTTCATTGCGTGACGCCTGGTTTGCCATCGGATCCAGCGGGCGGCTGCGCCGCCACCCTGCGTTGCACCTTGGTGATGCGGGGGTCCGCCCAAGTGCCATCAATATGAAACTCCTGCGTGTTGGCCGCGATCAGCGGGCGGCGCAGCAGGACCTGCGCCAGGAAGGTGCCAATGCCGATCGCCGGGTTGATCACCGTAGCCACCAGCGAGGCGGTGCCGGCGTTGATCTCAGGCACCACCACCACCTTGATGTCCTGTGTCTCTTTGGCAATATCGGCGCGGCCTTCCATCAACACAGCCGCATTGACACCCTTCATCTGCAGGTTGTTGGTGGCGGCTATACCGTCTTCAATAGTGACGTCGCCGCGCACAAAGTCAAAGGCAAAGCCCTCGGTGAACACATCGCGAAAGTCCAGCGCCAGGCGGCGCGGCAAGGCTTGCAGGCTCAGCACACCCAGCAGCTTGGCCAGACCCGGATCAGCTTTCAGAAACTGGCCCGACTCGATGTTGACGTTGAAATTGCCGTCGAGCGTCGGGTAGTCCAGCGAGAGGGGCGAGCCGGTCCAGGCGACCCGGCCTTCCATCTTGCCCTTGCCGCGGCGGATCACGTCCTTCATCCCGAAGCGCGCCAGCAAGGCACCCGAGTCATTGATGTCGAGCTTGAAGTTCATCACCGTGCGGCGCGCCTCGGTTGCGGGCCGGCCAGGCCTGGGGCCACCCGGGGCGGCAGACACCGCATTGACTGCCGCCCAGTTGCCGCTGGCTGTGAAGGCCGCCTCGGGCAAGGTGAAGTTGAGCTTGTTCAGCCGCCACTCGCGCACGCCGCCTTCGCGCGCCACTGCACCAGCGCCCCGGTTCACCGCGTCGATCTCGAGCCGGCCCATCTTGCGGCCGCGCAGCTCCAGTTCGTCCACGATGATGTCCAGCGCCGGGATGTTGGCCGGTTGCTCGTTGAGCAGGGCTTCGACGTCAGTCGCGCCGCCGGGCGCAATGGTCAGCCGCGCCAGGCGCGCGTAGACGCGGCCCGCGCCGGCACCCGTGGCCTGGCGGTATTCCAGGTAGCCGTTGAGCTCGGTTGCGTCCAGGTTGGCGCGCCAGTTGAGGCCCTCGCGCGAGCCGCCCACCACCACGTTGTGCAACGTGCGGCCTTGCAGCGTGAGCTCCCTGGCGCGGATCGCCATGCTGGTGGGCAGGTAGCTTGATGCCGCGCCACTGCCGGCAGCGGCCGGCGCAGCAGCAATAGCACCTGCTGCTGCTGCAGCACCCGGTGCCGGCGCAGCGCGCGGGGCTTCCACCGCCGCACCCGAGATGCTCGCGCCCGCAGCACCGGTGAGCACGGTCTCCCAGGCATCCAGGTTGATGCTTGCCAGGTTGACGTTGGCCACCACCCCTTCCTGAGGCGCAGGTGCCGACTCGCCCGGCAGCAGGCCCACGGCAATGCCGCCGCGCAACACGCGGGCGTCAGCGCCGGACACGTCGCGAATGTAGGAAACGGAGACCACACGGCCTATATCCAGCAGCAGCTGATCCATCAGCTTTTGCGGCCCTGCGGGCGTTGCCGACAGCGACTCGCGCACCAGCGTGTTCTCAAAACGCAGCGGCATGACGCTATCGGCCGGCTTGTTGAGCGGCGCCGGCAGATTGAGAGCCAGACCCTGCAGATTGCTGGTAATCATGAGTTCGGGCACACCCCGGCGAACGCCCAGCACCGCCGCATAGCTGGCACCTCCGCTCATGTTCTGTGCCAGCCGCGAGACAAAGCCCATCTCCCTGGCCTGCTTGAGCCCATCGGCCGTGAACTGGCCTTGCGCCCGCAGCATGGTGGACGTCTCGCCGGGGTTGCCGGGCCCCGTACGCGTGCCGCCATCGATACGCACATCGCCGCCCAGCATGCGGGCCTGGCCGTTGCTCACCCCAAAGCCGGTTTCACTGAAGGTGACCAGGCCGCGCGCACGCCCCAGTTGCGGCGCGGCGGGCGATATCTGCAGGTCGTTGCCGGCCAGGGTGACGCTGCCCTGCACCCGCGACTGGGCGATATTGGCCACAGGCAGATTTAAAAGCAGCTGGTAGCCCGCCACGCCGTTGGCCGTGGTTTTTTCAAGTACCGGGCCGGCCATGACGCCCAGAGGTGATCCCATCACCACAGCCAGCGCCTCGCTCAGCGGGCCGCGGCCGTCGGCGCGCACCAGGACCGTGGTGCGGGCCAGATCGGGAATCTCCATCCCGACCTTGTTGAACAACAGGCCAGGCGCGCCGGCCATGCGGCTAATCCCGCCCTCCACACGCATGCCTTGTCGCTCAAAAATCAGTTCGCCCGACAGTTGGGTGAGGGCGGGCCATTCGCGCGCGCCGGGGGGCTGGATGCTGCGCGGCACATAGGCCAGCGTTGCGTCGCTGATCTTGCCGGAGATGCGGAAGTCGCCGCGCTTGGGGTCGGCAAAAGGCATGTCATGCAGGTCGCCCTTGACGCGGAATTTCACACCGGTTGCGTCTCCCTTGACCACCGCGTTTTGCACATACTGGCGCACGCTGGCGCCAATGCTCAGCGGCAGGTAGCGGTACACCCGCGTGCCGGCTGCCCGGCTCATGCTGCCTTGCAGGTCCAGCACGCCGGGGAAGCGGCCGTGGCCGGACGACTGGGCGGGCTCACTGGTGCGCCAGCTGGCATGCGCCTCGCCCGCAAAGTCGGCATTGGCAAACTTGATGGCGGGCAAATCCACGCGGATTTTCTCGCCATCTATCTGCCAGTTGGCATCGGCCTGCAGCAATTCAAACGGCACCAGCGATTCTGCAAACACGCCGGGCAGGTCTAGCGCGCCCTTGTTCACGGCCAGCTTCAACTTGCCGCCCGCCTGGGTGAGGTCGAACTCGATGTCCGCCCCCTTGATGCCGGGGCTGCCCACCGCTTCCCGCGGCGGGTTGGTCTCTGGCCGCACACCGCCGTGTCGGGCGGCAAGCTCCAGCTGGCTGATGCGCCCCTTCGCCATGTACTGCTGCGGCGCCGACAGCGGCCCCTTCCAGCTCGCTTCAACACTGTTAACCAGGCCCTTGGGCCCGTATGCCAGCAGCGCGGCGTGGGTGGATGTGCCCAGCGGCAGCCGGTTGGCCACCTGCGCCAGAGCCGCCAGGTCCAGCCGGTCGGCGCGCAACTGGCCCTGTGCGGGGGCATTGCCTTGCGCCTCGGTCCAGCGCACAAACACGTTGCCGCCCGGCCACCGCAGGCCCTCCTGCGTCTGGAATTGCAGGCCCTGGGTGGTGAACTCAAAGCCGCCGGCCAACCGCCGCCCGCCCATGCGGCCTGCTACCGACTGCAGCGCCAGCGGCTGTAACTGCGCGCCCAGTGTGGCGGACACTTCAGCCAGCGCCACATCGGCCGTGCCACCAACCAGCTGGCCGTTGTCCACATCGGCCCAGGCACGCACGGCGCCATTGCCTTCGGTGACGTTGACGCCAACGTCGGCATAGCGGCGCAGCTGCGACACATCCAGGCGGGGGAATTCGGCATAGAGCTGGCCGTCCCACTCCTGCCAGAAGCCGCTGCGGGTAGACAAGAGCGGCTGGCGGAACAGTCCGCGCAGGCTGAAGCGCTCGCCCCAGCCGGGCGGCGGCGTGGCGTCAATGCGCATGCCGTGGCGCCGCGTGGTGTTGCGCAGCACCACGTCCACCTGCGTAAGCGTAAGCGGCGGCGCGGCGCGCTGCTCGTCAGTCCAGCGCAAGGTGCCCTGGTGGATGGCAATCTCGGTCTGCGAAAAAAACCAGTCGGCTGCCCGGCCATCGTTGGCGCCTTCATGGGTGAGGTCCAGCCCCGCCACATAAATCTTGCCGCCCGCGCGGCGCACATCCAGCGCGGGCCTGTCCAGGTAGAGCTGGTCAAAGCCCAGGTTCCACACCGAGCGCGGTGACAGCGAGGCCAGCACCCGCGGCAGCATCAAGGCCTCGCGGCCCTGAGGATCAAGCAGGGCCACGTTGATGAGTTCAAAAGATGGGATCAGCCCCTCGGATTGCGCCGTGATCGCGCCGATGCGAACAGGTACCCCCAGAACCTTGCTGGCTTGCGTTTCCAGCTGCGCGCGAAACTCGCCGATTCGCGGCACAATCCACAAATGAAGTGCCCCCCAGGCAGCGGTGAAGGCCAGCAAGCCCACCAGCAGCCCTTTGAACATCCACCTGAGGGCGATTGCGATGGATCTCAGCAATCGATTGGGAGATGGCAAGGCGTCAGTCATGGGAGCTTGGGGATGTGCAGGAATTATGACCCGCAGTGGTCAGGTGGGCTCTATGCAGGCCAGTGAAGTTTTGTTAAACAAAGATACTGATGAAAATACGGCTGCCGCAATGCCGGAAGCGGCCAGCCTTACCCATTCAGGCGCTGTGCCAGCCCCTGCGAACCACTCGGCCAATGCGGGCCAGGCTTCTGCGCTTTCGTCCCACTCACGTTTTGTACAGCGGCTGCGCCGCCGCTATGCCGACCTGCTGCCCCTCTTGCCTGATGGGCCACCGGTCAAGGCCGCGATGGCGCAGGTGTTTGAGGCATTGCGTGCCCAGGGCCACGACATTGGCGCAGCGCTGCGCATCCTGCGCCAGCTGGTCATGGAGCGGCTGTGCCGCCTGGACTGCGACCAGGGCGCAACGCTGCAACAAGTCACCACCGCAGTGACCGAGCTTGCTGAATTTGCCCTGGACGCAGCCTGCACTCAAGCATTGCTGGAGCTGGACGCACTGCACGGCGCGCCCACCGGCAACGACGGCCGCCGCGCCGAGTTTTGGGTGGTGGGCATGGGCAAACTGGGGGCGCGCGAGCTGAATGTGTCCAGCGACATCGACCTGATCTACGTTTATGACCAGGACGGCGAGACGGCGGGGCGGGCAGGGGAAACAACGCGCGTGCTGGAAGGCCATCCGGCGCCTGGCAGCATCTCCAACCACGAGTACTTCGCCAAGACCGTCAAGATCATCTTCAGCTTGATCGGTGACATCACCGAGCATGGTTTCGTGTTCCGCGTGGACCTGGCGCTGCGCCCCAACGGCAACTCGGGGCCGCCTGCCGTGTCGCTGGGCGCGCTGGAGGAATACCTGCAGGTGCAGGGGCGCGAGTGGGAGCGCTTTGCCTGGCTCAAAAGCCGCGTGGTTGCGCCGCTGGCCTGCGTTGAGGGCAACCGCGCCAGGGGCCTGCGCGACGGCACCGCCGCTGCGCTGCGCCAGGTGGTGCTGCCCTTTGTGTTTCGCCGCTACCTTGACTACAACGTGTTTGACTCGCTGCGGGTGCTGCACAAGCAGACCCGCGAGCATGCGTCCCGCCGCAGCGCGGGGCACCCGGAGCGGGCGAATGACGTCAAGCTCTCGCGCGGCGGCATCCGCGAGATCGAGTTCACCGTGCAGCTGCTGCAGGTGGTGCGCGGCGGGCAGTTTCCCGAGCTGCGCACGCGGCCGACGCTGGACGCGCTGCAACGGCTGACCAAGGCCGGGCTGATGCCGCAGGCCACCGCCGACGCCATGGCCCGTGCCTATGAATTTTTGCGCCGGGTGGAGCACCGCATCCAGTACCTGGACGACCAGCAGACCCACGTGCTGCCCACCACCGACGACGACCTGGCCTGGATAGCCCACACCATGGGCTACGCCAGCTGCCGCCCTTTCCTGAGCGAGCTGGACACGCACCGCGAATTGGTGGCGCAGGAATTTGACACCTTGCTGCGCGGCGCCGGCGAGAAGGAGTGCAGCGGCTGCTCCGGCCCCAGGTCCAGCAAGGCGCAAGCCGTCGAGCTGGACGATCTGCTGGACGAACTGCCCGCCAGATTCCGCGAACGCGTGGTGCGCTGGCGCTCCCACCCGCGCGTGCTCGCCCTGCGTGAAGACACGCGCAACCGCCTGGTGCGCCTGGTGCAGCGCACCGGCGACTGGCTGCGCGAAGGCCGCGTGAGCGAAGAAGCCGCCGTGCGCATCGCCGACTGGATCGAGCCGCTGCTGCGCCGCGAAAGCTACCTGGCGCTGCTGCTGGAGCGCCCCTCGGTGCATGAGCGTTTGTTGCGCCTGCTGGGCGCGGCCAAATGGCCGGCGCGCTATTTGTTGCAACACCCCGGCGTGATCGACGAACTGGCCAATGACGCGATGGTTGGCGAGCGCTTTGTGGCGGCGGACTTCGAGCGCGAGCTCACGCACCGCCGCGCGGCACTGCAAGCCACCGGCGAGGACGACGAAGAAGCCCTGCTCAACCTGCTGCGGCGCGCCCACCACGCCGAAGTTTTTCGCACCCTGGCGCGTGACGTGGAAGGGCGCCTGGCCGTGGAAGACGTGGCGGACGACCTGAGCGCACTGGCCGACTCCGTGCTGCGCCTCACGGCCGACTGGTGCTGGCAGCGCCTGAAAAACAGGCACCGCGACGTGCCGCTCATTGCCATCATTGGCTACGGCAAGCTGGGCGGCAAGGAACTGGGCTACGGCAGCGACCTGGACATCGTGTTTGTGTATGAAGACGATGACGAGCGGGCGCCCGAGGTCTACGCCAACTTTGTGCGCCGGATGATCAACTGGCTGAGCGTCAAAACCGCCGAGGGCGACCTGTTCGAGATCGACACTGCGCTGCGTCCGAATGGCAACTCGGGCCTGCTGATCACCAGCTTTGAGTCCTATGCCAACTACCAGCAGCAGCGCGGCAGCAACACCGCCTGGACCTGGGAACACCAGGCCATGACCCGTGCGCGGTTTGTGATGGGGTATGAGCCCCTGCGCACCAAGTTTGATGCGGTGCGCCAGGCGGTGATCACCGCCCCGCGCGACGAGGCCCTGCTGCGCCGCGAGATCATCGCCATGCGTGACAA
>JACMQX010000320.1 GCA_014376765.1 Ramlibacter sp.
CGCGTGTTCAACCCGACGCTGGCTGAAGACGGGTTTGTGAGTGACCACACGTCGGTACAGATTGTTCATGACGACATGCCGTTTTTGGTGGATTCGGTGACCATGGCCATCAACCGGGGCGGGCGGACTGCGCACTGGATTGTTCACCCGTTGATGCGGGTCGTGCGCGCGGCGAATGGGCGGGTGGATACGGTGGCGGGGTTGGCGGGCAACGGTGGATCCCGGGTCGAGCCCGGGATGACAGGTTCTTCGCAAGTGGTGAAGGACGCAGGCGGTGACAGCACCTCGGACGAGTCACTCATCATGGTGGAATGCGACCGCATCGTTGGCGCGGCCGAACGCACTGCGCTGGCTGAAGAGCTGGCCCGCGTGCTGGCTGATGTGCGGGCCTCCGTGCAAGACTGGCCCGCGCTGATGCAGCGCGTGCAGCAGGTGCGTGCTGCTTCCGCCAATGCACCCGTGCCCGCCGTCAACCGCCAGGAAGGCCTCGATTTTTTAAGCTGGCTGGAAGACCGCCATTTCACTTTCCTCGGCTCGCGTGAATACGACCTGAAGCGCGATGGCGACAAGGTCAGCCTCACCGCCAGGCCCGAGTCTGGTTTGGGCATCTTGCGTGGGCAGCCGCAAACGGCCGAAGAGTATCTGCCAGCCGAGGCTGTGGCCCAACTTTCATCCGATGACCTCATGGTGGTCACCAAAGCCATGACGCGCGCCACAGTGCACCGCCCGGCCTGGCTTGACTATGTGGGCGTCAAGCGCTTTGACGCTGCCGGCCAAGTGGTGGGCGAGACGCGGTTTCTGGGCCTGTACACCGCCACCGCCTATGCAGCGGCGCTGGCCGACATCCCGCAGGTGCGCGTGCGCGTGAACGAGGTGGTGCAGCATGCCGGCGTGGTGCCCGGCAGCCACGCCGCCAAGTCGCTGCAGAGCATTCTGGAAACCTACCCGCGCGACGAGCTGTTCCAGATGACCACCGCCCAGTTGTGTGAACACGCGATTGGCATCCTGCGCCTGCAGGAGCGCCAGCGCACGCGCCTGTTCTTGCGGCGCGACCCGTTTGGCCGCTTTACCTCGGCGATCGTGTTTGTGCCGCGTGACCGCTACAACACCGAGTTGCGCGTCAAGATGGGCAACGAGTTGATGGCCGCGCTGGACGGCCAGTCGCTCGAGTTCACGCCCATGCTGACCGACAGCCCGCTCGCACGTATCCACTACCTGGTGCGCGCCAAAGACCACGCCCCGCTTGATGTGAACCTGCGGGCACTGGAGGCCCGCCTCGCACGCCTGGCCCAGCGCTGGGAAGACGACGCCACCACCGAGTTGCTGCGCGCCCATGGCGAGGGCCAGGGCCTGGCGCTGGCGCACCGGTTTGCCACGGCTTTTCCCACCGCCTACCGTGAAGATTTCTCGGCCGCCGCTGCGGCTGAAGACGCCGATATGCTGGTCGCGCTGAGCCCTGCATCGCCGCTGGCCGTCAAGCTCTACCGCCCGCTGGACGCGAGCGAGGGGCATTTGCGCTTCAAGGTGTACAGCACGGCCAAGGTGCCGCTGTCTGACTCCCTACCCGTGCTGGAGCGTATGGGCGCGCGCGTGCTGGACGAGCATCCGTACCTGATTCAGGCTCGCGGCTCTGCTGAAGTTGGCGATTCGGGATTGTGGATCCACGACCTGGGCTTACAGCTGCCCGCCAGCGTGGAGCTGTCTGCCGTCAAGTCGCGTTTCGAATCGCTGTTTGCCGCCGTGTGGCGCGGCCAGGTGGAAAGTGACGACCTCAACAAGCTGGTGCTGACCACCGCGCTGGATGCGCGGGCCATCTCGGTGTTGCGCGCGTACACGCGCTATTTCAAGCAGCTGGGCTTTGCGTTCAGCCAAAGCTACATCGAGGCAACGCTCAACCGCAACCCTGCCATTGCCCAGGAGTTGATGAAGCTGTTCTCCGCGCGCTTTGACCCGGGCGTGCGTTCGGGCCGGCAAGACAACCTGAAGCAGTTGAGCGGGCAGATCGAGCACCACCTCGCTGACGTGGCCAGCCTGGATGAAGACAAGATCCTGCGGCAGTTCTTCAGCACTATTCAGGCGACGCTGCGGACCAATGCGTGGCAAACGCTGGCAGGTGCCAATGCTGCAACATCGGACGGAGCACTCACCAGCTTCAAGCCCTACATGTCCTTCAAGCTCAACCCGCGCGAAGTGCCAGGTGTCCCCGAGCCCAAACCGTTGTTCGAGATCTGGGTCTATTCGCCCCGGGTTGAAGGCGTGCATTTGCGCGGCGGCAAAGTCGCGCGCGGCGGGCTGCGCTGGTCCGACAGGCGGGAAGACTTTCGCACCGAGATTCTGGGCCTGGTCAAGGCGCAGCAGGTCAAGAACACCGTCATCGTGCCGGTGGGCTCCAAGGGCGGCTTTGTGCTCAAGAACGCGCCGCCCGCATCTGAACGCGAGGCCTATCTGGCCGAAGGCGTGGCCTGCTACAAGACCTTCCTGTCAGGTCTGCTCGACATCACGGACAACATAGTCAAGGGCGCTGTGGTGCCGCCGCTGAACGTGGTGCGGCATGACGAAGATGACCCCTACCTCGTTGTCGCAGCTGACAAGGGCACCGCTGCGTTCTCCGATTACGCCAACGCAGTGTCCGCCGACTATGGTTTCTGGCTGGGCGATGCCTTTGCCTCTGGCGGCTCGGTGGGCTATGACCACAAGAAGATGGGCATCACCGCGCGCGGCGCATGGGAGTCCGTCAAGCGCCACTTCCGGGCATTGGGTGTTGACACGCAGAGCACGCCCTTCACCGTGGCCGGCATTGGCGACATGTCGGGCGACGTGTTTGGCAACGGCATGCTGCTTTCGCAGCACATCAAACTGGTTGCGGCGTTTGACCACCGCCACATCTTCATTGACCCAGCGCCTGACACGTCAACCTCATTTGCCGAACGGCAACGCCTGTTCAAGCTGCCGCGCTCCAGCTGGGATGACTACAACAAGTCGCTCATTTCCAAAGGCGGCGGTGTGTACCCGCGCGGCGCAAAGTCCATCGCACTCAGCCCCGAGGCGCGTGCTGTCCTGGGCATTGAGGCTGAAGAACTCGCCCCGGTCGAACTGCTACGCGCCATTTTGCTGTCCCCCGTTGACCTGCTCTACAACGGCGGCATCGGCACCTATATAAAGGCCACCTTTGAAACACACGCGCAGGTGGGCGACAAGGCCGGCGACGCCTACCGCGTCAACGGCGACGAGTTGCGCTGCAAGGTGGTGGCCGAGGGCGGCAACCTGGGCGCGACGCAGAACGGGCGCATTGAATTTGCCCGGAAAAATGCAGGCGCGGGCAGCACTGGTGGCCGCATCTACACCGACGCAATTGACAACTCCGCAGGCGTGGACTGCTCGGACCACGAGGTCAACATCAAGGTGCTGCTCGACCGCGTGGTTGAAGCCGGCGACCTCACGCTCAAGCAGCGCAACGACCTGCTCGCCTCCATGACGGATGAAGTCGGCCTGCTGGTGCTCACCGACAACTACTACCAGAGCCAGGCGCTTGACGTGGCCACGAACCGCCCGCTGTACCTGCTGGACGGCCAGCAGCGCCTGCTCCAGTGGCTGGAGGTCACAGGCCGCCTGAATCGCGCTATCGAGTTCCTGCCCACGGATGAAGAAATTGCAAAACGCCGCGCCGCCAAACAAGGCCTCACAGCGCCTGAGGGTGCGGTGCTGCTGGCCTACAGCAAGATGTCGGTATATGACGAGTTGCTGGCCAGCAACCTGCCGGACGATCCTTTCTTCAGCAGCGCGCTCAAGGCCTACTTCCCGCAAGTGCTGAGCCAGAAGTTTGCAGGGCAGATTGCGGCCCACCCGCTCAAGCGCGAGATCATTGCCACCTTTGTGACCAACACCGTGCTGAACCGCACGGGGGCCACCTTCGTCAACTTCATCGCCTCTGAAGCGGGCGCGACGGCAGCCGATGTGATCCGCGCCTTCACCCTGGCACGCGAGGTGTTTGACCTGGAAGCCCTGTGGGACCAGATTGATGCGCTGGACCTGCAGGTGGACGCCAAGCTTCAGCTCAACTTGCTGAGCGAGCTGGTTGCAGTGGCGCAGCGTGCCTCGCGCTGGTTGCTGCGGCTGCGCGGCCAGGCCAGCCAGAGCGCCGACGACCTGCCCACCGTCATTGCCCGCTACCAGCCTGCCGCACGCGAGATGCGCGCCAACCTCAAGGCCTGGCTGCCTGCCTCGGCGCTGGCAAGCTGGCAGCAGGCCGCGCGCAAGCTGGTAGAAGCGGGCGTGGCCGATGAGCTGGCGCACAGCCTCACGGCGCTCACCTACATCATCCCCGCGCTGGATCTGGTGGACCTCTCGCACAAAGCCGGCGCAGGCCTGGAGCCCACGGCACGCGCCTACTTTGGCGTGGAAGAAATGCTGGGCCTGCCCGGCTGGCGCAGCGAGATCAACCGCCTGCCCACCGACACGCTGTGGCAAACCCAGGCCCGGGGCAGCGCGCGCGACGACGTGTATTCCATCGCCAGCCAGATCACCCAGGGCATGCTCTCACGCA
>JACMQX010000321.1 GCA_014376765.1 Ramlibacter sp.
CACATGGCTTTCGGCTGCAAAGTTGAGGACGGCATCGGGCTGGTGTTCCGCCAGCAGCGCACGCACGCCCTGCGCGTCACCAATGTCGCCTTTGACGAAGTGATGGTGCGCATGGCCTTTGAGCGCGGCCAGGTTTTCAAGGTTGCCCGCGTAGGTCAGCGCGTCGAGGTTGACGACCTCATGGCCGCCTGCCACCGCCTGCAACACGAAGTTGCTGCCGATAAAGCCGGCCCCGCCCGTGACCAGTAGTTTGAGCTTGCGATCCATGCGGGGAGTTTATCGCCGTCAGAAATGGATCCCCCGCATCATCTGCTGCATCGCCACCGCCTCGGCCGAGAGTTGCCCCTTGCCTGACTTGTCGCCCTTGGCGGCCGACGAGTCCGGGAACATGCGAAAGCTCGTGTTCATCACGATCTGCATGATCCGCGGGAAGAGCGCATGCAGCACCTGCCCGGTGATGCCCATGCGCGTGGCGATCCGCACGCTCTTGTAGATGCAGCCTTGCGCCACCAGGTCCGCCGCTTCTTCAGGACTCAAAGTCGGCACGTTCTTGTAGATGTTGGTGGGCGCAATCATCGGCGTGCGCACCAGCGGCATGTTGATGGTGGTGAAGCTGATGCCCTGGTCGGCGTATTCGCTGGAGGCGCAGCGCGTCCACGCGTCCAGCGCCGCCTTGGAGGCGACGTAGGCCGAGAAGCGCGGTGCATTGGTCAGCACCCCAATCGAGCTGATGTTCACCACATGGCCCTTCTTCTTCGCCGTCATGGTGGGCAAAAGGCCCATGGTGATGCGCAGGCAGCCAAAGTAGTTGAGCTGCATGGTGCGCTCATAGTCGTGGAAGCGGTCGTAGCTGTTCTCGATCGCGCGGCGAATTGAGCGGCCTGCGTTGTTGATCAAAAAGTCCACCCCGCCGTGGTTCTCGATCAGGAGCTTGACGAAGCGGTCGCAGTCGGCCATGTCGGCAATGTCGGCCGGATAGCAGACGAAGCTGTAGCCCTTGGCTTTGGCCTCTTTCTGCGCCTCGTCCAGCTTGTCCTGGTCGCGCCCGCAGATGATGGTGGTGGCGCCGGCTTCAGCAAACTTGTGGGCCGAGGCCAGGCCAATGCCGGAAGACCCGCCGGTGATCAGCACCACCTTGCCCTGCACCGCACCGCGCAGCGAGCGGTCGATCGCCAGGTCCGGGTCGAGGTGGCGCTCCCAATAGTCCCAAAGGCGAAAGGCGTAGTCTTTCAGGTGCGGGCATTCAATGCCCGAGCCCTTGAGCATCGTGTCAAGCTCCCTGCGGTCAAACCGCGTGGGGTAATTGACGAAGGTCAGCATGTCCTCCGGAATTCGCAGGTCCTGCATGATGGCCGCCTTGACGCGGCGCACCGGCTTGATCGACATCAGCGTCTTGCTCACGCTTTTGGGAATAAAGCCCAGCAGCGCCGCGTTGATGAACAGGTTCATCTTGGGCGCATGTGCCGCCTTGCTGAAAATATCCAGCACATCGCCCACGCGGTAACCTTCGCTGTCCACCACGTGAAAGCATTTATTGGTGATGCCGGGTTTGTGGCTGATGAAGTCGAGGCAATTGACCACAAAGTCCACCGGCACGATGTTCACGCGGCCGCCTTCCAGGCCCACCATCGGCATCCACGGCGGCAACAGCTGGCGCATGCGTTGGATCAGCTTGAAAAAGTAGTAAGGGCCGTCGATCTTGTCCATCTCGCCGCTGGCGCTGTCGCCCACCACCATGGCGGGGCGGTACACCGTCCAGGGCACCTTGCTTTCCTTGCGCACGATCTTTTCGCTCTCGTGCTTGGTGAGGAAGTACGGGTGCTCGTAGTTTTCGGCCTCGTCAAACATGTCTTCGCGGAACACGCCTTCATAAAGGCCCGCAGCGGCGATGGACGACACATGGTGGAAGTGCCCGGCGGCTATTGCCTTGGCCAGCTCCACTGTGTTGCGCGTGCCTTCGATGTTGACGGCGGTCTGGCTCTCTTCGTCGGCCGAGAGGTCGTAGACGGCGGCCAGGTGGTAGAAATGGTCGATCTGACCTTTCAGTTTTTTGATGTCGTCACCCGAGACGCCCAGCTTTTTGGTCGTGAGGTCGCCAAACACCGGCACCACGCGCGCGGCACTGGCGGCCCAGTAGTCGCGCAGGGCGGCCACTTTGCCTTCGCTCTCCTTGCGGATCAGGAAGTAAACAACCGATCCCTTTCGGTCCAGCAGTTTTTTGACGAGCCGTTTGCCAATGAAGCCGGTGGCGCCGGTGACGAAATACTGCATGCAGACCTCCAGGAGTTTGCTGCGATTCTTGCCCAAAGACCCGTCAGCGGGCTTAAGCACAAACCCGCGCGTAGGCGTCATTAGGAGCCCGGCTCTAGACCACGGCGCTGCCCTGCGCTTACAGTGCAATCAGCTGCCACCGCCAACGCGCGAAGTGCACCGATCAACCTTTACCGCCAGGAGCCCCCCATGGTCACCAAAATGAAAAAGCCCAGCAGCAACAGCGACGCCAAAGCCACCAGCCCCTTCTCGGGCACCGTCAAGGAATCGGCCCAGCAGATCTGGCTGGCCGGCCTGGGCGCGTTTTCCAAGGCGCAGGACGAAGGCGGCAAGGTGTTTGAGTCTTTGGTCAAGGATGGCGTACGAATCCAGCGCAAAACCCAGGCCGTGGCCGAAGAAAAAATCTCGGAAGCCACCAGCAAGATGGCCAGCATGGCGACTGAAATTTCGTCCAAGGCCACCGGCCAGTGGGGCAAGCTGGAAGACATTTTTGAAGACCGCGTGGCCAAGGCCATGAGCAAGCTGGGCGTGCCGTCAGCCAAGGACATCGCTGCGCTGAATGCGCGGATTGATGAGTTGGGCAAGGGTGCTGGCAAGGCGCCAGCAGAAAGGAAGCCTGCTGCCAAAGCCGCGCCTGCGAAGAAAGCGCCAGCAAAGAAGGCCCCCGCGAAAAAGGCGACACGCAAGCCGGCTTGAGACACCTCATGAGGTCATCGCCATCCCTACTACTCCCGTCAGCTTGCCTGGGTTAGAGTCCTCTTCATAAGCTGAAACAGCAAAAGGGGCAGACAACCATGGCGAAAAAAGCGCCACGCCGGACCGCGGAACGCATCCTTGAGGTGACGCTTGACCTGTTCAACCGGTTTGGCGAGCCCAATGTGTCGACCACCCTCATCTCCGCCGAGATGGGCATCAGCCCCGGCAACCTCTACTACCACTACCCGGCCAAAGACGAGCTGATCAACTCGCTGTTTGACCGCTACGAGCGCGGCCTGTCCGAGCTGCTCAATGCCAGCGACGGCGTGCGGGATGTGGAAGACGCCTGGTTCTTCATGCACTCACTGTTCGAGCTGATCTGGCAGTACCGCTTCCTTTACCGCGACCTGAACGACCTGCTGTCCAAAAACCGCCGGCTCGAGACGCACTTCCAGTGGGTGCTCAAGAACAAAACCCGCGCCGTGAAGGCGATGCTGGACGGCATGAGCCGCTCGGGCGCCGTGACCATTGACTCCCGCGAACTCGAGGCCACTGCCACCTGCATGGTGGTGGTACTGACCTACTGGCTGAGTTTTGAATACGTGCGCGACCCGCGCCGGGCGCTGGAGCCCGAGAGCGCGCAGCAGGCGCTGCTGCGCGGCGCGCACCACGTTCTGAACCTGCTGGTGCCCTACCTGGAGCCGGGCCAGCGCATGCACCTGCTCGGCCTGGTGGGCGCCTATGCCGCCCCCGCCACTACCTGACGAAACGACCTATGGCCAAGTGGACAGCCTTTCCCCATACCGCTGATTACGCGTTTGACGCCCGTTCCATCCAGCGGAACTGGACTCGCCTGCACACAGGCGACGCCGAGCCCCTGCCTGCCGACCCCGAGGTGCTGCAGGCCTGGGTCCTGTTTCACTCGGGCAAGTTTGAAGAAGCGGCGGCTGCCGGCCTCAAGGCGGGCGGCGCCGGCATCACCGTGGCGAACAAGGCCACCTGCGTCTATGCCAGTTACCTGGAGCCCAAGGAGAAAAACAGGCTCGACCTGCTGACGGAAGCGGCGCAGCGCGCAGAGGCACAAGCCGCCGCCGAGCCGGAGAATGCGAACGCCTGGTATTGGCACGCCTATGCGCTGGCCCGCTACAGCCAAGGCATCAGCGTGGCCAAGGCGCTGGCGCAGGGGCTGGGGCGCAAGATCAAGGACGCACTTGAAAAGACCATTGCGTTGCAGCCCGCGCATGCCGACGCCCACATCGCGCTGGGCGGCTTTCATGCCGAGGTGATCGACAAGGTGGGCCCCCTGATTGGCGGCATGACCTACGGCGCCAGCAAGGAAACGGGCCTGCAACTCTTTCAGGAGGGCCTGAAGCTGAACCCTGATTCGGTGATCGGGCTGATCGGCTACGCCAATGGCCTGGTCATGCTCGAAGGCGACGAGCGGCTGATGGATGCCACGCGGCTTTATGAGCAGGCCGCAGCCTTCAGCCCGCTGGACGCGTCCGAGCGGCTGCATGTGGCGCTGGCGCAAACCGAGTTGGAGAGTTGACCCGCGTCTGAGCGCTTCGGATTTTTGGAAGCTGCTTTCGGGATGTTGACCTACATGACGGGCCAACTGACGCTTCAAATAATCAAATGATGAACATATTTGAAGCTTTACGCGTCAGTCACGACACCCAGCGCGCCCTTGCTGCGCGCCTCATGGCCAGCGGGCCTGACGGACCTGAACGCCACAAAATCTTTCTGGATCTGAAACGCGAACTCAAGGTGCATGAAACTGCTGAGGAGCGCTGCTTTTATGTGCCGCTGATCGAGCACGACGCCACCGTAAGTGCAGCGCGCCACGCCATTCACGAACATCACCAGATGGACGAGATGGTGGAAGACCTCGAAGGCAGGCCCGTCAACGGCCCCGGCTGGATGAACGGCGCGCGCACGCTGTGCGAGAAGGTGGAACACCACTTGAAGGAAGAAGAAACCAAGTTCTTCCAAGAGGCCGGCAAGGTGCTGACCGAAGGGCAGAAGATGTCTTTGGCCAAGGACTATGAAGCGGAGTTTTTGACGCTTCGTACTAGCGAGGCCTCATGAGTGGCCTGGATTGCGGGTCAAGCCCGCAATGACAGGCACTAGTCCTCCCACGGCAGCATCATCGTCACGATCGACAGCTTCGCAAATTCAGGTGTGAACTCGTCAATGATGGCCTGCGGGTCCGGGCACAACGTGGAGTCGGTGATCACGCCAAACTGCACGCCGCCGCCGTAGCTCAGGATCGACACGCCCAGCCCCACATCGCCAGACTGCGGCACCCAGAACAGGTTCTGTTCCACCGTGGAGCCGCAGAACTTGATCTTCTCGCGCGGCCCCGGCACGTTGGTCATCACCGCCGTTGTCTTTTTACCAAAGAGGTTGAGCATCACATCCTGCGCCGGCTTGATGAGCAGCCCCGCCACAGCCAGCAAACTGAACGCCAGCAGCGGCTGGTAGCTGCCCTTCATGGCGGCCATGCGGCGGCGGACTTCGTACACGCGCTCTACAGGGTTGTCGATGCCAATGGGCAGCACCAGGGGCGCAAGGCCAAAGCGGTTGCCCAGCTTGTGCGCCTGGTCCAGCGGCCGCAGGTTGACCGGCACCATGGCACGAATCTCCTGGCCCGTCGGGTCGTCGCCATGCGACTTGAGGTATTCGCCAATCGCGCCGGCTACGCAGGACAGCAGCACATCGTTGACCGAACATTTAAGCGCCTTGCCCACCGCCTTGACTTCATCAAGCGGAATCGGCTGGCACCAGGCCACGCGCTTGCTGCGGCCAGGCTTGCCTTTAAGACGGGTTTTGGAGTCGTCAGGCATGAGGGCCAGCGCGGCCAGGTCGCTCACCACCTGCAAGGCCACCTTGGCCATGCCCCTGGAGCCGGCCATGCCCCCTGCCATGCCCTTTTGCGGATCACTCAATAGTTGCAGCACCTGCGCGGCGCTGTCGCCGGCCTTGCCCAGTGCCTTGACGGTCAGGTCGGTGAAGGGCTTGATCAGTGTGTCGGTGATCCAGTCTTCCAGCCCGTTGCGCGCTGCCTTGGGTGCACGCGGGGGCGGTGCAGCGCCGCCGTCAATCAGCGACATGGTCACCGAGATGAGCGCGATGCCGTCGGCAATGCAGTGGTGGATGCGCACGATCATTGCACTGCCCAGGGTGCCGTCGGGCAAGCGGTAATTCTCGATCAGGTGAAACTGCCACAGCGGATGCGCGCGGTCCAGCGGCTGCATGGCCAGCTCGGCCACGCGGTCCTGCAGGGCTTCCTGCTCATGGCCCTTGGCGGCCCTGCGGAGCTTTTCAATGACGACGTGGCGTGCAATGTCAAAGTCCGCATCGTCCACCCAGGTGGCGCCGGCTGTGTCTTCCACCACCTTTTGGCCAAAGCGCCGGTACTTGAGCAGCCGCTCGCCCGCGCGTTCAGACAGCGCCTGGTGGGTGATGCCGGGGGCCAGCACCCAGATGCCGGTGATCATCATCAGGTTGGACTCGGAATCCATGCGCAGCCAGGCGGTGTCCACCTTGGTCATGCGCTCGCCCGACAGGCCCAGCGTGCCACTCACGGCGGCCGTCACGTTCTTGCGCACGACCCTGGCGGCATGGCTGGCGGCATCCTTGGCGACGATTCGGGTAACCATGGGGGGCTCCACTTTTACAGTTGATTCGGGGTGGGCCCTATTCTGGGGTGTACCCTGCACGTAAGACACTTCGCAGTTACCCCAAGGAGTAGATCGCCTTCCCCGAAATTGACCCCGTCCATACATCCCACCTGTCCATCTTTTAAGGAGCACCCATGGCCGATCTGAAAGCCGCCTTCGACGCCGCTGTTACCGGTTCCAAAAAACTGAGCGATCGCCCCGACAACGCCACGATGCTGAAGATCTACGCGCTGTACAAACAGGGCACAACGGGCGACAACACCGAGAAGAAGCCCGGATTTGGCGACATGGTGGGGCGCGCCAAGTGGGATGCGTGGAATGGCCTCAAAGGCACCGGCAAGGACGCCGCGATGCAGCAGTATGTGGATTTGATTGAGTCGTTGAGCTGACTGGAGTTGCGCCCTCACACCAACCCTCTCCCTTGAGCGGGAGAGGGAGCCAGCTCTAGGGCGCCCGCCTGCAGCAGCGCAGAAACCTCGGCCGGTGGAGCATGCAGCTCGGTGATGCGCCCGGCCTTGGCGACTTGCCCGGGCACTTCATGGCCGACGATGCCAGGCATCTGCCGCGCCACGGCCAGCAGCTTGTCGATGTCCATCCCGGTGTCATACCCCATCGCGTCCAGCATGTGCAGCGCGTCCTCGCTGCTGATGTTGCCACTCGCGCCTGGCGCATACGGGCAGCCGCCCAGGCCGCCGAGCGAGCCGTCAAAGCGCCGGATGCCGCCCTGCACAGACGCGAGCACATTGGCAAGGCCCATGCCCCGCGTGTTGTGAAAATGCAGTGTCAGTTGCAGCGCGGGGAAGCGCTGCTGCGCCAGCTCCACCATGCGCGTTACCTGCGCCGGCTGGGCCATGCCGGTGGTGTCGCACAACGTGAGGCCGCGCACGCCCAAGGCGGCAAATCGCTCGCCCCAGCGCAGCACTTCTTCCAGCGGCACATCGCCTTCCATCGGGCAACCAAAAGAGCAGGAGAGTGACACATTGACGGGCGTGCGGCCGTTCACCAGGCGGACGACATCCGCCAGCGCTGCAAAGCTTTTTTCGCGCGGCATCCGCAGGTTGGCCAGGTTGTGGGTTTCCGAGACCGACATGACGAGGTTGAGTTCATCAGCCCGCGACTCCAGCGCGCGCTCCGCGCCGCGCATATTGGGCACCAGCACGGTGTATTCCACGCCCGGTACCCTTCTGATGCGGCCCATCACTTCTTCTGCATCGCGCAGCATGGGGATGGCCTTGGGCGAGACGAACGAAGTGACTTCGATCTTGGCGTAGCCGCAGTCGCTGAGCGCGTCCAACAGCGCAACCTTGGTGTCGGTGGGAATGAACAGCGGCTCGATCTGGAAGCCGTCGCGGGTGGCGACTTCATTGAAGAAAATACGTTCTGCATTCATGACGATGCTCCGGTGTTCTGCTGTGTGTTCGCTGCGCTTTCACCTGACACGATGCCCTGTTCTCGCAGCGCATGGATCTGCAGCGGCGTGAGGCCCATCTCGCGCAGCACGGCGTCTGTGTCCTGCCCCAGCGCGGGTGCGTTGCGGCGGTGGCCGCCTGGCGTGAGCGAGAGTTTGGGCACGATGCCGGGCACCGCCAG
>JACMQX010000322.1 GCA_014376765.1 Ramlibacter sp.
ACGCTGGATCGCGGCCCGGCAGCAAGTCAGGAAGTCCGCATAGTGGGCAGTCCAGGGAGTGCGAACAACAGGGGCAAGGTCACCCCCTTGCCGACGACACGCTGGCTGCACACAAAAGAGCGCGCCCATTGGGCCGGCTACTGATCAGTCTTGCTGACTTGGTACACTATGAAGAGTGCCTCCGTAGCTCAGTGGATAGAGCGATCCCCTCCTAGAGAATTTTGGGCACCAGCAGGCGAAAGCCTTTGTGTGAATTGAGTCAAAGTCGGTGAACCCTGTGGACCCAGTCCGTGGCAACGCCGAGCCAAGCCCCTGTAGGGGAAGGTGTAGAGACTAGACGGCTCAGGCCTTCATGAACCGAGGTTCATTGGTCAAGGCATAGTCCAGCCCACGAACACACGCAATGTGTGGCGGTGAAAACCGAAGTGGGATGAAGGGATAGGTCACAGGTCCGATTCCTGTCGGGGGCACCATTTCTTTACCCGGCCTCCTAAGCAAATCCGGGACAAATTTGGGACCCGACAGGGCTGGATTTGGAACGACAGGAGGGGTCGGCGATTGCTCCGAATCTGTATAAATCAATCGGTTAATCGATTTCCCCCACCTCCCAGACCGCTTGGGAGGCATCCGTTCTATCCATTGAACTACGAGGAGCAGCGGGGATTATGTAGCCTCACGCGGGGACGAAAAAAAGGCTCCTTGCGGAGCCTTTTTCTTGCCGGCGAAAGCCGATTTACTTCACTGCGGCCTTGGCGGCAACCTTGGCATTGGCGCGATGCTTCTTGGCCTTGGCCTTGTGCACCCGGGCCTTGGCCTTGTCCACGCTCTTGGTGGGTTCTTTGGCGACCAGGGCCTTGGTGTTGTCTACGCCTTGCTTGGCGGTTTCAGCGGTGGCCTTGCCGGTTTCCTTGACGGCGGTGCCGACCTGGGCGCCAGCGGTGGCAACGAAAGCGAATGCGGTAAGGGCGATGAGCAGTTTCTTCATGGAGTGTCTCCTGGAGTAGATGGGATGTTGACCCTCAGCCAACGCGGAGCGGGGGCCGCTGGTTGACAGGTGGCGCACGATTTTTATTTCGCTGGCGGCAAGTTAATGCTCACGTCCGCTGGGCCCCAGCCGATAGACATGTAGCCCGCGAAGGGTTTTGTAACGGCCTCTTTGTAAAAGCCTACTGTAGTTAAGCCTTATTTTCCTGGACGCCATGACTACTGAACTGCCGACTCCTGCCGCCCGGACTCACAAGGCGCCAACCGGGATCGCCGGGTTCGATGAAATTACTGGAGGTGGCCTGCCGCAAGGCCGCACGACACTGCTGGCAGGCGGGCCAGGTTCTGGCAAGGCCATCTTTGGGTTGCAGTTCCTGGTTACCGGTGCGCGCCATCATGGCGAGCCGGGAATGCACTGGCATTGGCTTGACCACGGCGGCCAAAATCGTTGAGCGCCACGGCGGTTCGATCTCGGCCGACGCTGAACCGGGGCGCGGCGCCACATTTGATTTCACCTTGAAGGCCGGGCCGGCCACCACCCCCACACGCCCGGCGCCTGACACCCCATGAACAATCCTGTGAACGAGGCCCCGGAAGTGATGGTCAACCAAGAGTTCGCTCCGATCTTCCGTCGTGCCATGCAGAGCTTTCGCGCCCTGCTGCCCAACGAGCTGGAGGTGGTGCATAAATGGGCGCACAGCCACCCGCGTGTGCGGGCCCAGACGGGCGCGTTGGAAAACGTGCTGCTCAATGCCTGCGTCCTGGTCCGGCGCTCGATGACGGGCGTTGCAGCGCAGGTCGTGGTGGAAGTGTTTGAAGCGGTGATGGACGAGATCGTGCTCGCACCTGATGCGCAGACGCTCCAGGGGGGCCTGCCGCCCCGGCGCTACATGCGTTTGTTGATCAGCAACAGCCGGCGCGTGGGCATAGGCCCCTTGCACCTGCCCGTGCCCCGGCCCCTGGGGGACGTGAAAGGCCCTGTCAAACCGCACCAGCTCACGCTTGCGCAACTGGAGGCCATCATCGCGCAGCACAAGGGAACGGTTACGGTGTCCAGCGACCCGGAGCTGGGCATGGAGCTTGATATTTTCCTGCCGGCCGCGCCGCCGCTGGGCCGCGCCCTGGTGAGCGGTTCGGGCTCGGCGCTCAAACACATTCTGTACATCGACGACTATGCCGACATGTGTGAGTTGGTTGGCGAGGTGCTGCCTGACGCCGGCTTCAAGGTGAGCTGTTTTTCAAGGGCCTCACAGGCGCTGCAATCCTTTGTGGATGAGGAGGGCCGGTACGACGCCGTGGTGAGCGACTACAACCTGCCGGACTTCTCCGGTATCGAGCTGCTCAAGAAAATCAGGCAGCTGCAGCCCGAGGTGACCTTCGTCATCATGTCGGGCTATGTGGACGACACCTTGCGATCGGCCGCCTACGGCGAAGGCGCAGCGCTGGTCTTGAGCAAGACCAACGACCTGGACGACCTGTGCACCGCACTGCGCGGCCTGCTGGACGCAGGCCCGACGACGCAGCCTTCCAGCTTCACGGAGTGGTCGAGTTTGTAGCTTGAGCGGGTAAGTCGGGAGTACAGGCGTCCCCCCGATTCCCGGAAGCGCAGGAAACCCCGAAGCGCAGTAAAAAGGCGACGAGTACGAACAACCCAACAGATGTCACTCACGCAGGCGACGACGGCACCGGAGGGGTCGCAGGCGCGGCCGGTTCGCGCGGAATCCGCACCGTGAACACCGTGCCTTCGGCTTCAGTTGAAGTCACTTCAATCGACCCGTGATGCGCCAGTGTGGACTCGCGCGCAATGAACAGACCGAGGCCCATGCTGGTGCGGGGCCGGCCCTGCTGTTCGTCGTCTACCGGCAGCTGCACCATCGCGTTGAAGATCACCGGCAACTGCTCCACCGGGATCGCCGGCCCCAGGTTGCGCACCGCAAAAACAAGGGTGTCGCCGTCGCTCTTCAAACTGGAGGCGATGCTTGTGCCGATGGCGCGGTACTGCGCCGCATTGGACAGCAGGTTGGTCATGACCTGCTGCATCCGCACCGCGTCGAATGCACCAGTGGTGTCGCCATCAATTTCAGAATCAAAAACACATTCGGGTTGCGCAGCTGCCGCGTCGTGCAAAGCGGCCAGGTACACGTCAGCCATGTCCCCACGCGTGGGGACCATAGGCATTTTTCCGCCCAGCTGCGTGCGGGAGTATTCAAGCAGATCGTTCACCATGGACGACATGGTGGTGGCGCTGCGCTGCAGGCGCTTGCCCAGCACGGCATGGGTTCCGGTGGCGGTGCGCTCCAGCAACGCGCCGGTCATGCTGATGGCCGACAGGGGGGTGCGCAGGTCGTGGCCCAGGATCGCCAGAAACCGCTCGCGCGTATGGTTTGTATGCTCGGAATAAGTGGCCGCCGATTCGGCCAAGGCCTGGTCCACCGCCTCGTTGAAACGCATGAGCTGCTCATGCACGGCTTCATTGAACTCCTTGACCCGCGGCAGCCACAGGCGCAGCACCGATGCGCGCAGGGCGCGGAACTCGGCGGTCAGCTGGATCAGGGAAAACCCGCTCAGCTCGCGCAGCGTTCCGTGGATCGCTGCGGCGCTTTGAGGAAACTTCTTCTCGCCATCACCATGGGATTTTTCAACCTGTTCGGCGTCGCTCTGATAGCACTCAATGTCGGCCGCTATGGCCTTGATGATCCCCTGCGCATGGTCGCGCAGCGCCTCGCTCGTCATCAGCACAGCAGCCGGCTGCAGAGTCCTGGCAAAGGATTCCCACTCAACCAGAATCTCTTCGGTGTGGTTTAGCATGAAGGTCGAAAGCATCATGCAGGCATCATAGGCTTTCAACCTGCCGCCTCATGCGGGAAAGCCCGCGAAGACCCTATGCCGGGCGAGCTTGACAATGCCATCGGCGCTCACTATCGGCGGTATTGAAGGGTTCAATTCGCCTTTGCTCCATGCGTCCCCCAAAATCCGACTTGTCCCTTCAAACGCGAAAAACAGGAGTTGCCTCATGGCCCATGACCAAAACGACACCACGTCCGCAGCGAAATGTCCCTTCAGCCAGGCGTCCAACGCCGGCCCCACGAACCGTGATTGGTGGCCCACGCAGTTGCGCGTGGACCTGCTGCACCAGCACTCCAGCAAGTCCGACCCGATGGCGGCCGACTTTGATTACGCCGCAGAATTTTCCAGCCTCGACCTGGCTGCGCTGAAAAAGGACCTGGCCGACCTGATGACCGATTCGCAGGACTGGTGGCCCGCTGACTTCGGCCATTACGGCCCGCTGTTCATCCGCATGGCCTGGCACAGCGCCGGCACTTACCGCATTGGCGACGGGCGCGGCGGCGCCGGCCGGGGGCAGCAGCGTTTTGCGCCGCTCAACAGCTGGCCCGACAACGTCAACCTGGACAAGGCACGCCGCCTGCTCTGGCCGATCAAGCAGAAGTACGGCAAGCAGATCTCCTGGGCCGACCTGATGATCCTCACCGGCAACGTGGCGCTGGAGACCATGGGCTTCAAGACCTTCGGTTTTGCCGGTGGCCGCGCCGATGTGTGGGAACCGGATGAGGACGTGTACTGGGGCCGCGAAACCAAGTGGCTGCAAGGCGACATTCGCTACTCGCAGGGCTCGCCCGGCGTTGAAGGCCATGGCGTGCTGCCCAAGGACGACGACAGCGAAGCGCCGCAATCGCGCGACCTGGAGAACCCGCTGGCCGCCGTGCAGATGGGCCTGATCTACGTCAACCCCGAAGGCCCGGACGGCAAGCCCGACCCGCTGGCTTCGGCACAAGACATTCGCGACACATTCGGCCGCATGGCCATGAACGATGAAGAAACCGTGGCGCTCATTGCCGGCGGCCATACCTTTGGCAAGACGCACGGCGCAGGCCCGACAGAAAACGTGGCCAATGAACCGGAAGCATCCGGCATTGCCGGGCAAGGCTTTGGCTGGCACAACAGCTATGGCACCGGCAAGGGCGGCGACACGATCTCCAGCGGCCTGGAAGTGACCTGGACGACCCAACCCACCAAGTGGACCAACGAGTATTTCGAGCACCTGTTCGGCTATGAGTGGGAGCTGAGCAAGAGCCCGGCTGGCGCGCACCAGTGGGCAGCCAAGGGCGGCGCCGGTGCCGGTACCGTCCCGCATGCGCACGATGCCAGCAAGCGCCTCGCGCCCACCATGCTGACCTCTGACATTGCGCTGCGCGTCGACCCGGCCTACGAAAAAATCTCACGCCGGTTCCTGGAAAACCCCGACCAGTTAGCCGACGCTTTTGCCCGTGCCTGGTTCAAACTGACGCACCGCGACATGGGCCCACGCGCCCGCTACCTGGGTGCCGAGGTGCCGGCTGAAGTGCTGATCTGGCAGGACCCGATCCCCGAGGTCAACCATGAGCTGGTGACTGTGCAGGATGTTGAAGCGCTATCGAAAAAAGTGCTGGCCTCGGGCCTGACGGTGGCGCAGCTGGTGTCAACGGCCTGGGCATCAGCCTCCACCTTCCGTGGCTCCGACAGGCGGGGCGGCGCCAATGGCGCGCGCATTCGCCTGGCGCCACAGAAGGACTGGGCCGTGAACCAGCCCGAGCAACTTGCGCAGGTGCTGAAGACGCTGGAAGGCATTCGCGGCGAGTTCAACGCGGGTGGCAAGCACATCTCGCTGGCCGACCTGATCGTGCTGGCCGGTGGCGCTGCTGTCGAGCAGGCTGCGCGCGCTGCTGGCCGCGATGTCAAGGTGGTGTTCACGCCGGGCCGCATGGATGCGTCGCAGGAGCAGACCGAAGTGGCCTCCTTCGCGCCGCTGGAGCCGATAGCGGATGGTTTCCGCAACTACACCAAGGCGCGCTACAGCGTGCCGGCCGAAGTGCTGCTGGTTGACAAGGCGCAGCTGCTCACGCTGACCGCGCCTGAGATGACTGCACTGGTCGGCGGGCTGCGTGTGCTGGGCGCCAATGTGGGCGATGCCAAAGACGGCGTGTTCACCACCCGGCCGGGCACCTTGAGCAACGACTTCTTCGTCAACCTGCTGGACATGGGGACCGAGTGGAAGGCTGTGGCCGGCAACCCGAACCAGTACAACGGGCGCGACCGCAAGAGCGGCCAGCCGCGCTGGACGGCAACCCGCGCTGACCTTGTTTTTGGCTCCAACGCAATCTTGCGGGCGGTGGCTGAGGTCTACGGCAGTGCAGACGGCAGCGACAAGTTCGTGGGCGACTTTATGGCAGCGTGGACCAAGGTCATGAACCTGGACCGCTTCGACGTCGCCTGAGACGGGCGGCATGGGGGGTGGCGGAGCGCACTGGCACTTTTTTGAGCGTTCAGATGCTTCGCCGCCTTTTTCAACAGCAGCGCCTGAGGCGCTGTGAACCGCAAGCCGCGCAGTTGCGCGGCTTTTCACGTTGGGCTTGTAGCCAGCAGTACGCTCAACGACCCGACCGGGTGCGAAACAACGCCAGGCCACACAGCGTGACCGGAATGGCCAGCGCGACGAAGCCTGCCCGGTAGCTGCCAAATAGCCCTGAAACCGCGCCAAACAATGGTGGCCCCAGCACCACACCAAAGTAAGTAAAGGCCAGCGTCCCGCCGGTGGCAATGCTGGCCATGCCGGGCGGCGCCTGCCGCGCCACTTCCGCCAGGTAGACACCGTTCCAGCCGATCGCCGATGCGCCAAAAACAAACAGCAAGGCCAGCGTCAGCACCGGCGGTGTACTGCCCTGCAGCAGGACGGCGCCGCCGCAACAAACGGCCATGACCAACGCCAGCACCGCAAGGATGCGGCGAGCGCCGAACCAATGATCCGCCACCCAGCCCCACAGTACCCGCCCCGCCACGCCGCCCAGTTGCGACAGCGACAGGGCAAAGCCTGCATACACAAGCCCATAAGCCAGCGTCTCATGCATGTAGACCACCACATAGGAAGTGAGCGAAAGCTGGGCGATGGAGAAAACAAACGAGCACCCGGCCAGCATCAAAAGCGCCGGGTGGGCCAGCACCAGCCGCACCGGCGTGGCCAGGTTGCCCAGCGCCATGGGCTTGTCCAGTTGCCGGTCGGCGTCCAGCGTGTGGCGCAAGGGCTGCGCAACAGCCGCGCACAGCAAGGCAATCGCGCCGGTGCACAGCAGCGCGGCTTGCCAGCCAGCCACCAACATCAGGCTGGGGACGATGGCGCCAGCCAGCGCACCGCCCAGCGGCACGCCGGTTTGCTTGACCGAGAACACCAGCGACATGCGGTGGGCGGGCGTGGTGATGGCCAGCAGGTGCGAGCTGGCCGGCGTGATCGGCCCATACCCCAGGCCAATGAACACGGCCCCCAACACAGTGACCCAGACCGAGGGCACGGCGCACAGCGCCAGGCCCACTGCGCACAACACCAGCCCCGACTGGCTCACCCGGATCGCGCCAAAGCGCGCCACAGCGGCGCCCGCTGCCAGGGTGGACACCATGCCTGCGGCATACACCACCGCCACGTACACCCCCGCCAGCGTCGGCGACACGCCAAGCGCAACGGCCACCACGGGCGCCATGGCAGGCAAGGCAACGAGCGACATCGACGTCATGGCCTGGATGGCCAGGGTGATGGCCAGCGTGAGCCAGGCGCTGACAGGGCGCGGGGACTTGTTGATTGCGTGCTTGACCATTCGCGGCGGATTGACTTGGGTCATGCCCCCATGCTGCACATGGGAGTACCCTGAGGCGCGATCATCACAACAACACTGGCAATCCAATCGGAGCTTTCCATGAAACTACTTCTGGCCGCTGATGGCAGCAAACATACGAAAAAGGCCTTGGGCTGGTTGCTGGCCAACCAGGCGTTTGAGGGACCGGATGACGAACTCATCGTGATTCACGTGCAACCAGCCTTGCCGGGGCCCGTGCGCAGCGCGGTGGGCGCGCAAACAGTGAAAGATTATTACGCCGATGAGTGCGCCAAGGTGTTGTCGCCGATCGAGCGTCTGCTCAGGCGCCAGAAGATCGCCTTTCGCACCATCACAGCAGTGGGGCACCCGGCGACCGAAATCATCCGCAGCGCTACCGCACAGAAAGTCCAGCTGATCGTGATGGGCACACATGGCCGCGGTCTGCTGGGGCGCGCGGCCATGGGTTCGGTTGCCCAAAGCGTGTTGGGCGATGCGACGGTGCCGGTGTTGATGATCAAGTAACAACGAACCGGCGGGCCGTTGTTACTCCGGCAGGGCCTCGACGTTGATCGACAGCTTGATCTCATCGCCAATGGCCGGCACGCCGTACTTCATGCCGAAGTCCGTGCGCTTGATGGTGCCGGTGACGTCAGCGCCGCACATGGGCTTCTTGGTGAAGGGGTGCGGGCCGCATTTGAACGAGGTCACGGACAGCTTCAGGGGACGGGTCACGCCCAGCAGGGTGAGATTGCCTTCGATGCTCTCGATCGTTTCGCCCTTGAACACCATCTTGGTCGACTTGTAGCTCATCTCGGGAAACTCAGTGGCGTTGAAGAAGTCCGGCCCCTTTAGATGCTCGTCACGCGATCGCGCGCCGTCCGTCCGCTTGGCGTCGCCGGTGGAGATGGAGGCCGTTGCAATCTTGATGTCGATCGATCCGGTCTTGGCTGCTTCGTCCAGGACGACGCGTCCGGTCATTTTGTCAAAGCGCCCCTGCACGGTGGACATGCCGAGGTGGTTGACTGCAAAGTTGGGATACGAATGCAAGGAATCGATTGCAAAGTTTTGCGGTGCAGCCATGGCCGAAGACGCGAGGAATACGGCGGACAGGATTGAAAGACGGAACATGGGATGGATCCTTGGTTGATGAAAAAAGGCGGGAAGTCAACGATGTATGTACCCGGCGCGTCAAGCACCCGGCGCACGCATCGCCGAATATAACGACAAGAGCACCGCCAGCAACATTGGCACAAACGCCATGCTGCTGCAGATGAGGCCGCGTAGCCAGACGGCGCGGCCCGTCATGGGAAAGCGGCCCGCCGCCCAGGGAAGGGCCAGGAGGGGCACCAGGCCATACCAGGGCAGCGATCCAGTCGCAACGGCCAGCGGCCCGATCAGGGCGGCTGCCAGGTGGGCTGGCAAAGCCAGCGTGCGGCTGGCCTGTACCCCCAGGCCCCTGAAAACCAGGACCAGCAACACCGCGCCAGCGGCAGCCGCCATGCAGATGCCCAGTTGCGCCAGCAACGCAGAAGCGCTCAGCAAGGCAAGTACGCCGCTGCCCAGGGCCAACACCCATGCTGCCGCTGCAGAAGGTACCGGGTCGGGCGCGGCGTTGCTGCCGGCATAAACCAGCAGCGCGGCATACAGCGCGGCGGCGCCGCCCGCCAGCAAGGCGGGGAGGGTTTCCTGCTGCAGCAACAGGCGCGACATCACCCACAGCACGCCAACGCCAGCCGCGCCGGCAAGCAGGAGGCGCAAGCGCGCCGACCCCAGGCGCGAGGCGGACAGCTCAAACGGGATGATCAGCGCCACGCCCAGCAGCACCACCAACACCAGCTTTTGCATGGAAGTGGAGGGTGGGAACGAAAAGCCGATAACCAGCGCCACGGTGGCGGCAAAGGCCACGCCTGCCGCCAAGGCAGTGAAGCGGGTGAAGGACAAAGGCCAAGCCAGGGCCAGCGCGACCAGGAAAGGGACCACGCCTGCCTGCACGGCAGGATTGTTGAGAAGCTCGTTCATCTGGATGTTCCTGCTTCAAGGGCTCAGTTGCAAAGCCCAGATTGTCAACGCTATTTTCCTGGCTGCCTTCTGCACAGCCTGAGCCATTGGCCTACAAAGCCAGGCCGAAGAGTCAGTTAGCATGAATCTCTTGTCCAGACCCGCACCCAATACGGCCGCTGCAGTCCGCCCCCGATCCATCACATGGGGCACTTTTGTCATTCGTCCGGTGCTGGGCGCCGCTGCGCTGTTGCTGCTGGTTTGGTTGCTGGCGCCGCATCTGCGAGCCTTCCTTGTAGAGGCCAATTTGGCTTTGGCCGATGTGAGGGTGGCACAGGCCCTGCATGACGCGTCGGGTCCTGCCCTCATTGCCATCATGCAAGGGTTCAGCCTTTTGCACGGGACCGCAGCGCTGCTCACCTTCGCCGCTTTAGGCGGGCTGGCGCTGTGGCATGCCGGGCGCCGCGCTGAACTGCCGCTGCTGCTCATGACGCTGCCGGGGGGCATGTTGCTCAACTTTGCAGTCAAGACCATCGTGCAGCGCGCCCGGCCGGAATGGGGCTACGGCATGCAGATGCCGGAGAGTTTCAGTTTTCCCAGCGGGCACACCGCCGGGGCTACCTTGCTATATGGCCTGCTCGTATACGGGCTGTGGCCGCTGGTGCGGTCCGCGGGTTCGCGGATGGCGCTGGTGGCAGCAGCAGCCGCCATGGTGCTGCTGGTTGCCGCGAGCCGCATTATGCTGGGCGTGCATTTTTTCAGCGACTGCGTCGCCGGGGTGCTGGAGGCGCTGGTCTGGTTGTGTATTTGCCTGGCGGGCACGCAAAGCATGTTGCGCTTGCCCCCGCCTCATTTGAAAGGCCACCCGGCATGACACGCACGGCCTTCATTTTCAACAACCACGCAGGCCGCGGTTTTAATGCGGAATGGCTGGAGACGAACCGAGCGGCCATCGAGGCGGTTGCGCAAAAGGGCCCCGTCACCACAGTAAATGATGGCGACCAGATTCGCGAGGCGGTGAAAGCAGCGCTGGCGCAGGGCTGCGAAGCGGTGGTGGCCGGCGGGGGCGACGGCACGCTCAATGCCGTGGCCTCCTGCCTGGTGGGCAAGCCGGTGGTGTTTGGCGTGATGCCGCTGGGCACCCTCAACCACTTTGCCAAGGACCTGGGTGTGCCGCTGGAGCCGCTGGAGGCGCTGCAATGCATAGCGGGCGGCGCCACGGTGCAGGTGGATGTGGCTGAGGTCAATGGCCACTACTTCCTCAACAACTCCAGCATTGGCCTGTATGTGGATGTGGTGCGAGACCGCGAGCAGCAGCAGATGCGGCTGGGCCGCGGCAAATGGGCTGCGTTTGCCTGGGCGCTGCTGCGGGCGCTGCGGCGCTACCCGTTCATGACCGTGCGGCTCAAGGTGGACGGCCGGGACCACACCCACCGCACGCCCTTCCTGTTTGTGGGCAACAACGTCTACACGACTGAAGGCCTGCAGATCGGCCAGCGCGCTGGTTTGAGCGATGGCCTGCTCAGCATCTACGTGGTGGACCGCGCCAGCCGCTGGCGGCTGATGGTCCTGGGCCTGCGCGGCCTGGCAGGCAAGCTCAGGCAGGAGCGCGACTTCCGCCAGATGACGGCCAGCGACCTGGTGGTGGAAACTTCACGCCGCTCGCTGCATGTGGCTACCGATGGCGAGACCCGGCGGCTGGACTCGCCGCTGCACTACAAAATCCACCCCGGTGCGTTGCGGGTGTTCGTGCCGGCGGCTCGTGCTGCGCCCGCGCAGAAAGCCACCCCATGAAAACCCTGGTGCATCTATCTGACCTGCACTTTGGCCGCGTGGACCACGCGCTGGTGGAGCCGCTGGTGGAACACATCATCACGCTGGCGCCGGATGTGGTGGTGGTCTCGGGTGACCTGACCCAGCGCGCGCGCAGCGAGGAGTTCAGACAGGCACGCGCTTTTCTGGCGCGCCTGCCGGGCCCGCAGGTGGTGGTGCCAGGCAACCACGACGTGCCGCTGTACAACATCATCGACCGCTTTTTGCGGCCACTGGACAAGTTCCGCCGCTTCATCACCCACGACCTGAGCCCAAGCCTGATTGATGACGAACTGGCGGTGCTGGGTGTCAACACTGCGCGCTCGCTGGTGATGAAGAACGGCCGCATCAACGACGAGCAGCTGGCGGCACTGCGCGGCGTCATGCAGGCCTTGCCGGCCGATGTGGTCCGGGTGGTGGTAACGCATCACCCCTTTGACGTTGCGGCCAACGTTCACGACAGGAACCTGATTGGCCGCGCCGACCAGGCAATGAAATTGTTTGCCGAGCATTCGGTCGATGTTCTTCTTGCCGGCCACCTGCATACGAGCCACAGCGCGAACACGGGCTTGCGCTATGCGCTGGGCGGTTATGAGGCACTGGTGGTGTCAGCCGGTACCGCCACCTCCACACGCGGGCGCGGCGAGGCCAACTCATTCAATGTGCTTCGGCTTGACAAGCAGCGTGTGGAGGTGGACCGCATGGAATGGACGGCACCGGCCAGCCGTTTTGTCACCGCGTCCAGCGAAGTATTTGAGCGCACGCAGGACGGTTGGCGTGAAGTGAAGTGACTCACACAAGAACCTCGCTATGAGTGTTGGCGCACAGACGGTCTTATGAGTGCAATCGCACACTCTTTGCTGATAACCGGCCCAAGTTTTTACAGGGGGCTGGCCTACAACGAAAGCCTTCATGCGCAACAAAAGTTACTCCACGGCGATGCCGTGGCTCATTTCAGTCGTCCTGGGCACGGTGCTTGCAGCCTGCGGTGGCGGACAAGACCCCATCCTGGGTTCAGGCGGCGGAGGCACCACCCTTGCGCCAATGGTCACATCGGTGACACCTACCGGCGGTGCAGCCACGATTTGCCCCAGCACCGCCATCACGGCCAGCTTCAGCGGCGCACCGGGCTTCAAGCTCGACCCGGCTTCGGTCAATGCGGCATCCTTTCTGGTGACCGGGCCAGGCGTCACACCGGTGGTGGCATCCTCCATTACGGTGGACTTGGCGACGGGCCGCGTTGCCACCTTCAAGCCGGCGGCAGCACTCACGCCCGGCGTCTCCTACACCGCGACGCTCAAGGGCGGTTCAGCCGGCATCAAGGATCTGGCAACGCCGGCCAATGCGATGGCAGCGGACTACAGCTTCAGCTTCACGACCGGCCCCAACACGCCGGCTTGCCTGCAACAGGCGATCAACTCATCGCAGGCCGTTGGCGGCGCGCCAGGCGCTCCTGGCGCTGGGCCTGCCGGCCCCGCCAGCATCCTCGGATCGGCAGCCACCTTTGGCACTTTTGGCGGCTCCGCCGGAACGACCAACGAGGGGATCCTCACCGTCATCAATGGCGACATCGGCACCACGGCTGTGTCTACCAAGGTCACCGGCTTTTATGACAGCGGCCCAGGCTGCACTTACACGGTAGTTCCTGGAGGTAACGCCGGCTTTGTCACAGGCAAGATTTATACGGCACCGCCACCGCCCACGGGAGCCTGCCCCAGTGAAGGTAATGCCGTGACGTTTGATATCGCGACGCGGGCGCGTGCTGATGCACTGGCCGCTTACAACGCGCTTGCCGCCCTGCCCGATGGTGGCGTGGCGGCTCCGGCCAATCTGGCCAGCCAGGTGCTGGCCCCGAGTGTTTACAAGGGCGGTGCCTTCTCGATCGTGGGCGGTGACTTGACATTGGACGGCCAAGGCGACCCAAATGCTGTGTTCGTGTTCCAGATGGCCTCGTCGCTCACCGTCGGTGGCCCGGGCGTGGCATTTCCGCAGAGTGTGATCCTGATCAACGGCGCGCAAGCCAAGAATGTGTTCTGGCAGGTCGGTTCGGCCGCAACCATCAATGCAGGCGGCGGCGGTACCATGGTCGGCAGCATCCTGAGCCGTGACGGCGTGACCTTTTCCACTTCAGGCAAGGTCACCATAACGACGCTCAATGGCCGCGCCTTGTCTCTGGGTGCTTCGGTGACCATGGTCAACACCGTCATCAATGTGCCTGCGCCTTGAGACGCAATCGGCCGATACGCACTTCGAAAAGCAGCCACTGGAACAATATGAAAACCAACCAAGCTACAAAATCATTCGGCCTGCTCGCGCTGGCCCTGCTGGCCACGCCGCTGGCCATGGCCCAGGACGACAGCTCGTTCTGGTATGGCGGCATCAACGCAGGCCGCACGCGGGCCGACATTGATGACGCCCGCATCAAGGCCAATCTGGCTGCAGGCGGTTACGCGACCACGGCTTTTTCAGAG
>JACMQX010000058.1 GCA_014376765.1 Ramlibacter sp.
AAGCAGATCGCCGACGACCTGGGCATCAGCATCAAGACGGTGGAGGCGCACCGCGCCAACATCATGGAAAAGCTCAACGCCAACACGGTGGCTGACCTGCTCAAGATCGCATTGGGGCAAAACGCCCCCAAGGCCTGATCCCGTCTTTCTTCCTCCTTCCCCCTTTGCGGGGAAGGCCGGGACGGGGGCATCGCTTGAATTGGCGCCACGTCTGGCGGGGCCCCCAACCCAACCCTCCCCCAGAGGGAGAGCGAGCCGACTACTTCACTGTGTGACCTTCAAGCCATGACCGCTCAACTCATCGACGGAACCGCCCTTTCAAAACAACTGCGCGCCGACGTCGCCACGCGCACCACGGCACTCAAGGCCCGCGGCGTCACGCCCGGCCTGGCCGTCGTGCTGGTCGGCGAAAACCCCGCCAGCCAGGTCTATGTGCGCAACAAGGTCAAGGCCTGCGGCGACGCCGGCCTGCATTCCGTGCTGGAGCACTACAAGGCCACCATGACCGAGGCCGAACTGCTCGCCAGGGTTGACGCCCTCAACAACGACCCTGCGATCCACGGCATCCTGGTGCAACTGCCGCTGCCGGCGCACATCGACGCGCAAAAGGTGATTGAGGCGATCTCCCCCGCGAAAGACGTGGACGGCTTTCACATCGCCAGCGCCGGCGCGCTGATGACGGGCATGCGGGGGTTCTGGCCCTGCACGCCGTATGGCTGCATGAAGATGCTCGAATCGCTGAACGATGGCAAGGGATACGACCTGCGCGGCAAGCACGCTGTGGTGATTGGCCGCAGCAACATCGTCGGCAAGCCGATGGCCCTGATGCTGCTGGCCAAAAGCGCCACCGTCACCATCTGCCACAGCGCCACACTCAACCTCAAGGCGATGACGCTGCAGGCCGACGTGATCGTTGCAGCCGTAGGCAAGCGCAACGTGCTGACGGCCGACATGGTCAAGCCCGGCGCCGTGGTGATCGACGTCGGCATGAACCGGACCGATGACGGCAAGCTTTGCGGAGACGTGGACTTTGACGGCGTGAAAGAAGTCGCCGGCTGGATCACCCCCGTGCCGGGCGGGGTTGGCCCCATGACCATCACAATGTTGTTGGTGAACACGCTTGAAGCGGCCGAACGCGCAGCTTCCGGCGCCCTGCAGGCTTGAAGACGCGGCGATCGCACCCCACTTGAACATCATGACCAATCCTCTTCTCGACACCAGCGGCCTCCCCCTTTTTGACCAGATCAAGCCGGAGGACGTCGCGCCGGCGATGGATGCGCTCCTTGTCCAGGCTAATGAGGCACTGGAGACGGTGACCCAGCCCGGCTTCCCGGCAGACTGGTCGGCCATCGCCAAAGTGCTGGACGTCGCGACCGAAAAAATGGGCCGCGCCTGGGGCGCCGTGAGCCACCTGAACGGCGTGGCGGACACGCCTGAGCTGCGCGCCGCCTACAACGCCGCTCTGGCCCCCATGACCGAGTTCTGGACGCGCCTGGGCGCAGACGAACGCCTCTACGCCAAGTACAAGGCGATTGATGTCAAGGCGCTCAATGCCGAGCAACGCCAGGCGCACAAAAACGCGATCCGCAACTTCGTGCTGAGCGGTGCGGAGCTGACGGGCGCCGCCAAGGAACGTTTCGCGAAAATCCAGGAACGTCAGGCCGAGCTCAGCCAGAAGTTCAGCGAGAACGCGCTGGATGCGACCGACGCCTTTGCCTACTACGCCACCGCCGACGAGCTGGCCGGCGTGCCAGAGGACACCGTTCAGTCCGCCCGCGCAGCCGCGCAGGCTGAGGGCAAGGAAGGCTACAAGCTCACGCTCAAAATGCCGAGCTACCTGCCCGTGATGCAGTTTGCGCACAGCAGCGCGCTGCGCGCCACGCTGTACCGCGCTTACGTCACCCGTGCCAGCGAGCTGGGCGATCCCAAGCACGACAACACCGCGCTGATCCGCGAGATCCTGGCGCTGCGCAAGGAAGAAGCCCAGCTGCTGGGTTACGCCAACTTCGGCGAAGTGTCGGTGGCGCCCAAGATGGCCAAGTCCACAGAGGAAGTGGTGAACTTCCTGCGCGACCTGGGCCAACGCGCCAAGCCCTACGGCATGAAAGACGTAGCCGACCTGCGCGAGTTCGCCGCCGCCAACCTGGCCCTGGCCGACCCGCAGCCGTGGGACTGGTCCTACATCGGCGAGAAGCTCAAGGAAGCGCGCTACGCCTTCAGCGAGCAGGAGGTCAAGCAGTACTTCACCGCGCCCAAGGTGCTGGCCGGGCTGTTCAAGATCATCGAGACCTTGTTTGAAGTGGACATACGCAGGGATTCGGCGCCGGTGTGGCACCCCGCCGTTGAGTTCTACCGCATCGAACGGGCGGGTCACCTGGTCGGCCAGTTCTACCTCGACCAGCCGGCCCGCACGGGCAAGCGCGGAGGCGCCTGGATGGACGACGCCCGCGCCCGCTGGCTGCGCCCCGACACTGGCACCCTGCAAACCCCTGTGGCCCAGCTGGTGTGCAACTTCGCAGAAGGGGCAGGCGGCAAGCCGCCGTTGCTGACGCACGACGACGTCACGACTTTGTTCCATGAATTCGGCCATGGTCTGCACCACATGCTCACGCAGGTCAACGAGAAGGACGTCTCGGGCATTAGTGGAGTGGAGTGGGACGCGGTGGAATTGCCCAGCCAGTTCATGGAAAATTTCTGCTGGGAATGGGACGTGCTCAAGCACATGACGGCCCATGTGGATACAGGTGAACCACTTCCGCGTGCGTTGTTCGACAAAATGACGGCGGCCAAGAATTTCCAGAGCGGGTTGCAGACCCTGCGCCAGATCGAGTTTTCGTTGTTTGACATGCTGCTGCATACCGAACACGACCCGGCGCAGGATTTCATGCCCTTGTTGAATGAAGTGCGGGCCGAGGTGGCGGTGATCCAGCCGCCGGCATTCAGCCGGACGGCGCACACCTTCAGCCATATTTTTGCGGGCGGTTATGCGGCGGGTTATTACAGCTACAAGTGGGCCGAAGTGCTGAGCGCTGATGCCTACGCCGCCTTTGAGGAAACAGCGGGTAAAGACGGCTTGCCCAATGTGGAAACCGGTAGAAAATACCGCGAAGCCATACTGGAAGCAGGCGGCAGCCGCCCTGCGATGGAGTCGTTCAAGGCCTTCCGGGGCCGCGAGCCCAGCCTGGATGCCTTGTTGCGGCACCAGGGCATGGCCTGAGTTGGAAGTTGCACTGGTTTCAAGTGGCATACAGGCAGCAATGCCGGGAGACAAGACGATGAAAAGCACGCTCACGAATAGCACGGCCAGGAACAGCACCGCCACGAAACGGCTGGTCCGCGGGCTCACGCCCCTGGTGGCTGCAGGCGCGCTCCTCATGCTGGCCGCAACCGGCTTGCATGCACAGGTTTATCGCATCGTTGGGCCAGATGGCCGCATCACCTACTCTGACAAGGCACCTGTAGAAGGCGCAAAGGGCAGTTCGGCCGGCACCGTAGCTGCGGCCACTGACACCTCGGCCTCCCTGCCCTTTGCGTTGCGCCAGGTCGTCAACCGTTACCCGGTGACGCTGTACACCAGCGCCGGCTGCGGGCCCTGCGGCACCGGCCGCGCACTGCTCACCTCGCGCGGCGTTCCGTTCAGCGAGCGCAGCGTCAGCACCAATGAAGACAACGCCGCGTTGCAACGCCTGAGCGGCGACAACGCCCTGCCCTTCCTCACCATCGGCGGCCAGCAGATCAAGGGCTTCTCGGACGTGGAATGGTCGCAGTTCCTCGATGCGGCGGGCTACCCCAAATCATCGCAGCTGCCAGCGTCTTACCGCCAGCCGCCGGCCGCACCTTTGGTTGCTGCGCAAAAGCCTGCCGCGCCAGCCGCGGCTGACGCCACGGGCACAGCCGCCGCGCGGCCACAGCAGCCCGTGCGCCCCGCGGCACCTGCGCGCAACGAGAATCCCGCTGGCATCACCTTCTGATCAGGTTGCCGGGGGGAGTTTCAAGCGTCAGGTTCGCCGCTGCCTTTTCAAGTGAGTTCCGCAGCGCGCCCGCAAGCCTTTCGCGCTCCGGGAAGCCGCGTAGCGGCCGGTGACGCCGGCCGGCCCGGCGCACACACCGCTCACTGCAGGCTACAAAACATGCGTCATAAACCGCGCGACAGCGCGGCACCATTTCTTAGCGTTGCAGGCGCAGCTGCCGATAAAGCATCAACCGCCCCGGGCAAACTCCATCGTCTTGACGCCATCCCCCGTACCCAACACACATATATCGGCGCCCTGGTGCGCAAACACGCCCACTGTCACCACACCAGGCCACTGGCTGACCTCGGACTCAAAGGCCAGGGGCTCGGAAATCTGCAGGCCCGTCACGTCAACGATCCACTGGCCGTTGTCAGTCACGAGGGGCTGCCCATCCTTGACACGCACCCTGGCCGTCCCGTTCAACGCCGCAAAGCGGCGCATCACCTGCTGCGCTGACATCGGGATCACCTCCACCGGCAGCGGGAAATTGCCCAGCACCTTCACCAGCTTGGACTCGTCTGCAATGCAGACAAACCTGCGCGCCAGGCCCGCCACAATCTTCTCGCGCGTAAGTGCTGCGCCGCCGCCCTTGACCATGAAGCCGTGGCCGTCGATCTCGTCGGCGCCGTCAATATAGACCGACAACTCGGTCACCTCGTTCGCATCAAATACCGGGATACCCAGAGCCTGCAGCCGTTCGGTGGACGCGTTGGAGCTGGACACCGCGCCTTTGATCTGCGCTTTCATGGACGCCAGCGCGTCGATGAATTTGTTGACGGTCGATCCGGTGCCCACGCCGACAATATCGCCGGGCACCACATAGTGGAGCGCGGCCTGGCCGACCAGGGTCTTGAGTTCATCTTGGGTCATGGTGTGATTTGCGACAATGGCGGAGGTTTTTCTCCAACGATTATCCAATGCCGCTCACGCAATGTCCCTGATCCCTTACGCTTTAGCCCGCCCCTTCCTGTTCGGCCTTGACGCCGAGACCGCGCATGAGCTCACCATGGCGTCACTGGCTGCGGCGCAGGGCACGCCCCTGGAATGGGCCTACGGCTCCAGCAGCGTGAGCGACCCCATCACCCTTGCCGGCCTCAGGTTTCCCAACCGCGTGGGCCTGGCCGCTGGCCTGGACAAAAACGCGCGCTGCATCGACGGGCTGGGCGCGCTGGGTTTTGGCTTTGTGGAAGTGGGCACCGTCACCCCCAAGGCGCAACCGGGCAACCCCAAGCCGCGCATGTTCCGCCTGCCCAAAGCCAACGCGCTGATCAACCGGCTGGGCTTCAACAATGAAGGCCTGGACGCGTTTCTGGCCAACGTGCAGCGATCAAGCCTGCGCAAGAACCCAGCCAAGGGCAACGACGGCAAGATGGTGCTGGGCCTGAACATCGGCAAGAACGCCGCCACGCCGATCGAAAATGCGGTGGACGACTACCTCACCTGCCTGGACGGCGTTTACCCGCACGCAGACTACGTCACCGTCAACATCTCCAGCCCCAACACCAAAAACCTGCGCGCGCTGCAAAGCGATGAGGCGCTGGACTCTTTGCTGGGCGCCATTGCACAACGGCGCGAGGAACTTGCCAGGGCCAGCACCCGACGCGTGCCGCTGTTCGTCAAGATTGCGCCTGACCTGGACGAAGCGCAGGTGCAGGTCATTGCCGCCACACTGCAGCGCCACGGCATGGACGGCGTGGTAGCCACCAACACCACCATCAACCGCGAAGCCGTCAAGGGCCTGCCGTTTTCCGAGGAAGCCGGCGGCCTGAGCGGCGCTCCAGTTCTGCAGGCCAGCAACAAAGTGATTGGCCAGCTGCGCGCGGCGCTGGGCAAAGGTTTCCCCATCATTGGCGTGGGCGGCGTGATGAGCGCGGCGGATGCGGTCTCCAAGATCCAGGCCGGCGCTGACGTGGTGCAGATCTACACCGGCCTGATCTACCAGGGGCCGCAGCTGGTGCGCGACGCAGCGCTGGCGATCAAACGGCTGTCATCCCGGACCTGATCCGGGATCCATGCCTCGTACAAAGTGGCATCACTTCACGCCAACATGGATTGCGGATCAAGTCCGCAATGACAGCGGGAGCGCGGAGACCAGCTCTGCAATTGCGAGAGAGCTGGTCAGCCCTGGCGACTCAATGCCGAACAAATTCACCAGACCCGGGACGCCGTGCACCTCGGGGCCTTGCACGACAAAATCCGCCGCAACCTCACCCGGCCCGCTGATCTTGGGTCGCAACCCGGCGTACCCCGCAATGAGCGCGCCATCGGGCAAGGCCGGCCAGTACTTGCGCACCTCCGCGTAGAACGCATCACCGCGCGCCGGGTCCACCGCCAGGTCGTGCGGTGAATCAACCCATTGCACATCAGGCCCGAACTTGGCCTGTCCGCCCAGGTCAATGGTCAGGTGTACGCCCAGCCCAGCCGCTTCAGGCACGGGGTAGATGAGGCGGTTGAACGGTGAGCGGCCCGACAAGGTGAAGTAGTTGCCTTTGGCATACCAGGCGCCGGGCACATACTTCGCTCCCAGCCCTTGAAAGCGCCTGGCCAGATGGGGCGCGTACAGGCCCGCTGCATTGACAACGGTTTGCGCGAGCAGTTCAGTGCCATCAGCCGCCACCAGCGCGATACCGCCCGGCCCGCACACAGCATGATCCAGCGCCGAGTTGAGCACCACCATCCCGCCAGCGTTCTCCAGGTCGCCCTGCAGGGCCAGCATCAGCGCATGGCTGTCCACGATCCCGGTGCCGGGTGAATGCAGTGCCGCCACGCATTGCAGCTGCGGCTCCATGGCCACAGCTTGTTCGCGCGTGAGCAGCACCAGGTCATGCACACCATTGGCAGCAGCCTTCTGCCGGATGCCTTCCAGCTGCGCCACTTGCGCCTGTGATGTGGCGACGATCAGCTTGCCGCAGCGGCTGTACCCCACACCGCGCTCTTCGCAGTAGGCGTACAGCAGCTGCTTGCCCGCAACGCACAGCCGCGCCTTGAGCGAGCCCTGCGTGTAGTAGATGCCCGCATGAATCACCTCGCTGTTGCGGGAACTCGTGCCGGTGCCTATGCCATCTGCCGCCTCCAGCACCATGACCTCGTGGCCCTGCAGCGCAAGCGCCCGCGCCACGGCCAGCCCCACAACGCCCGCCCCGATCACCACACAGTCAACGTGATCCAAAGCGCTGGACTCCTTTCAGAGCGACCGCGGGTCGGCGGCCAGGAGCTTGTCCACCAGCGAGCGCAAATCGGCCCTCAGCTTGTCAAAGCCGGGAGTGATCTCAAAGGTCTGCTCATTCATATAGAGCCGGCGGTTGATCTCGATCTGCACGCTGTGGCGGTGCTGCGCCGGCTCGCCATAGCGGCGCACCAGCTCAACGCCCTTGTACGGATGGTTGTACTCGACGTTGTAGCCCAGGCTGCGCAGGTGGTTCGTGACAAGGGCGCCAACCCTGGCGTCCGCTGATGTGTCATCACGCGTGCCGATCACAAAGTCCGCATGCACGAGGCCGGGGAAATCCGTGGAATGTGCGGCCGACACCGCCGGCATGGAATGGCAATTGATGTGGATGCTGTAGCCGTGCCGCGCGTGCGCCGCATCAATCGCGTGCTTCACTGCGTCGTGGTAGGGCTGCCAGCAGGCGGCAATGCGGTTTTGCACTTCTGCCACGCCGAGCTGCCGGTTGTAGATGGGCACACCCTCGTCGGTGTGGCGCCAGATCAGGCCCTTGCCCAGCCGCACCTTGGCCAGCGTGGCTGCGTCGGTGGCAACAGGGTGAGGCCAGGGACCGTCCAGCAGCGTGGTGTCCACCTCGGTCGTGTTGCGGTTGGCGTCCAGATAGCTGCGGGGGAAATGCGCCTCGATCCAGGCCACGCCCAGGGCGGGCGCAAAGTCGTAGAGCTTTTCTACGTGGGTGTCTTCAGCGTTGCGCAGCTGCGGCAGCTCGCAGCTGTGCAGGAAATCGGCCGGGTAGTCGGTGCCGCTGTGCGGGGAATCCAGCACCAGCGGCGTCGTGCCGGGCAAGTAAGTCACATATCGCATGGCTGGATTGTGGCCCATGCGCAGCAGCTATCGCCCCAGCAATTCTCCCATTGAGTTGAGGTCTTCCACCCGGTCGCAAATCGCCTTGATCGCCATGATGACGGGCACGCCCAGCAACAGCCCCCACACACCCCACAGCCAGCCAAAAGCCAGCACACCCACAAACACCACCACCGGGTTGATGCGGCTGGCACGGCTGGTGAGCCAGGGCGTGATCAGGTACCCCGAAATCGAATGAATGATCAGCGAGGCAGCCGCAACGGCCAGTGCCATGTTGATCGTGCCAAACTGTGTGAAGGCGACCAGCGCGGCAGCAACTGTGGTAGCCGCCGAGCCCACATAGGGCACCAGGTTGGTCACGCCAGACACCACGCCCCAGACGGCTGAATGCTCAAGGCCGATCGCCCAGAACGCCAGCCAGCTGGCAATGCCGACCAGCACACTGGTGAACAGCTGCACCAGCAGGTAGCGCTGGATCTGTTCCGTGATTTCGTCCATCGCCTGGATGGTGATTTTTTTCTTGGTGAAAGTGGGCCCCGCAATCTTGACCATCTTGCGCCTGAAGGTGTCGCCTGAAGCCAGCAGAAAGAAGGTGATGAGGAACACCAGGACGATTTGCCCGATCAGGCTGAGCAGGCCCACGGTACCCGTCCACAAGTAGTCAGACACTTTGAAATGCACCTGTTCGATTTGCACCCGGGTAACGCCTTTGGCGGCCGCCGGTGAGGATGAGTTTTCCTGGGCGGTTTTTTCCAGCTCGGCTGCCGCCTTCTTGACCTTGTCGAGCGTGGACTCCTGGGCGTTGACCTTGGAGCGCAGCGCGCTACGCAGCTTTTGCGTGGCCTCGGGCAGGCTTTGCAGCAGCTTGCTGGTGTCGTCGCTCAGGGTATAGCCCGTTCCACCCATGGCGGCCAGCAAGGCGGTGAGCAGCAAGCCCGCAGCAGCCGCGCGCGGAATGCGCCTGCGCACCAGCCAGTCAACCACAGGCGTGAGCGCATAGCTGAACATGATGGCCATCATGACGGGGATGAAAACGTCCCGCGCCCAATGCAGCAGCCACAAGGTCGCGATCACGGCAATCACGGCCATCGACAGGCTGCGTACGTCGACCGGCATGTGCAGCATGATGGGTGGGCGCGCGTGCGGCGGCTCGTCAATCTCAGGCGCCACACTGGAAGGTACCGTCGGCGATTCGGGCGGGGTTGCTGGGTCTGCCGGCGTTGAAGCGGGTGGAATTGAACTGATTTCCATGGTGTCTCCGGGGGCGCTGAATACGCGCCCTCCCCCCCAGTATCGGGGAGCGCAGCAAGGTTGATCGTGCGCGAAACCACCAATCGGGAAACTACCCCCTGGCGCTCAAGGCAGGGGCGCTGCCGGCGGGCGCAGCGCCCAGACACCCAGCCTTACTTGCCGCGCGCCCTGGCCTTGGCGTTTTCATCCTGGTTGATCTTGTTGACGGCATCCGTCAGCGCCTGATAGGCCGCCGGGTCCGGCCAGTCCTTGCTGCGGGACACGTAGTCCCGCATGAAACGAAACGCATCAACATACTGGTAGTGAACGATGAGCGGGGGCGCCCCCTTCCTGACGTCCAACTCGACCTGCTCGCGGAACCTGAGATCGAGTTGGGCCAGATAAGCGTTCCTGTCGGCTGTCCCCAGGGGCGATGCGCCAATGGCCCGTGCAATGGCCATGCACGTGTTGACGCGCGTCGCCTTGTCGTCGCATGCGGTCTTGATGGCGCCCTCGATTTTCTTGCGCATGGCAATGTCGTCAATATGCGGTGCGAGCCTGTTTTCAAGTGCCTCCATGAACTGCAGGTTGTGCGGTTCGTCCGCACCAAAACCGCGGCTTGCCGGGCCGAGCCTCGTGGCAAGAAAGTTGACGAGCTGAAGTCTCTGCTCCGGATGGTTCGCTGCGTTGGAAGATTCGGCCACTGCACACAACCCGGTGGCGAAGTGAGCCAGCATTTCACAGCGCTCCCCCTCAGGTTTGTGCTGCGCGATGCGGTCGAACAAAATGTTGAGGAGCTGGCCGGTTTGACCCGAGAACACCTTGGGGTCGTAAAACGCATTGGCGCGGTCCAATAGATCCGCATACACCTGCAAAGCCCTGTTGGTTTGCCTGCGGAACAACTGCGCCGCCGGACCTGCCGCATCTTCAGCCTGGCCCACCTTGCTCACTGCCGCCTGCCATTGCGGTGTCTGCTTCAGCGCCGGCTGCAAGCCGTTCAGGCAGCTTCCCAGTTGATCCAGCAGCTCCCACCTGTCAAATTCCGATTGGCGCTGGATGATACCCAGCAAGTTTTCTGTATGACTCGTCAGTTTTTTCGCCGCCTCGCCATCGTCCTGCAGAGCTGAAAGTTTCGTGAAATTGGCTGTCATCGTGGCGGCGATCTTCGCGCCCGCCGTGCTGAGCCTGGGTGGTGGCGGCGGATCATCGGCTTCGTCATCAACCGGTTCGCTGCGGGGCGGATTCACGCTCATTTGCAACAGGGCGTGAAGTTCCGGCCCGTCCTTGTGCTCATGCACGGCGGTGTGCGCCGCAGCTTCCACAGGCTCTTCCGCCTCCTGGGCGGCAGCGGCGAGCTCCAAGGCTGAAGTGGTGTGCGTCGATTTCCGGGGCGCCACCGGAATTTTTGGCGGCTGGCTGCCGACGGATGAAGAGGAAGATGACATGGTTGAAGGTTTATGGTTGGTGTTGAACAGGCCGAAGGCGTACTACGCCAATTCGGTGGCGCAGTGCAAAATTAGGTTCCCCACACGCAGCGGCCTGCAGGCTGAGCCTGCGCGCGTCGCGCGCTGAAACCTGGCGCGATAACATCGCGGCAGCCAGCCCCTTTCGCTGGTACTGGAGACAGCCCCCATGCGATCACTTCTCACCGGCCTTGGCCTGGCGCTGGCCGCCACACTGTCCACCACCCCCCTTTTGGCAGACGACATCAAAGTGCTTTCAGCGGGCGCCTACAAGGCCGTGTTGATGGGTGAGATTCCTGCCTTTGAAAAGCAGACAGGCCACACGGTCAGTGTGACGGGCGACACCGCCGGCGGCCTGATCAAGCGCATCAAAAGCGGCGAAGCTTTTGATTTGGTGGTGCTGACCGGCCAGGCGGTGGAGGAGCTGCTGCGCACGGGCGAACTGGCAGCCGGTTCACCCAGGCCGCTGGCCAGGGTGGGTATTGGCGTGGCGGTCAGGAAGGGCGCGCCACTGCCCGACATCAGCACTGAAGCTGCCTTCAAACAGGCGGTAGTGTCGGCACGTGCAGTGGCGATGGTGGACCCTGCCGCAGGCGGCACCAGTGGCATCTACCTGGTGCGACTGTATGAACGCTGGGGGATCGCGGCGCAGGTCATGCCCAAGGCGGTGCTTGTGCCTGGAGGCTACTCTGCGGAAAGGCTGGTCAACGGCGAAGCGGACCTGGCGGTGCAGCAGATGAGTGAACTGGTGGCGGTCCCTGGCGCGCAAATCGTTGGCTACTTGCCGGCGGACGTGCAGCGTTACACGGTCTACACCGGCGCTATCGGCACAAATGCGGCGCGCCGGACTGCAGCTATGCAGCTGCTTGACGCCCTGGACAAGCCCGGCGTTCGGTCGGGGCTGGAGTCAAGAGGCATGTCTGCTCCTTGATAGGTTGATGGTCAGCCACGCGCCAGTTGGGGTGCAGGAAGTCCGCGACTGCGCGCGGCACCGAGGCGAAGCGCTCAACTGCGCTGGCTCTGATACGCCGGGCGCACGCGCGCCTTCTGCACCACGCCCGCTGGCGTAAACAGGATCACCAGCTCGGCGCTGTCGGCATTCGGCTGCGCCGGCCTCTCGCGGTAAACCCAGATCTCATAGCCACTGTCAAACCGCACCACCCCAGCGGGGCCGAGCGCCGCAGCTATATCGGCCTTGGTGGCACGACCTGGCACGGCCAGCTCGGTTGCCCGTTGCAGCGTCATCGTGGGGTCGCTCAAGGCATTGATCTTGCGGCTGCCCCCAAAACCACCCGCGCCTGCGCAGGCGGTCAGCATCAGGCACAGCGTGACGGCCAGAATATGGTGCTGCGCAGCTCTGCCTCGTGCGTGCGGGGTGCTTGTTTTCATGGCGTGTCCATGTACTCAAATTCGATGCGGGTGTCGTCCGGCCAGCTCAGGTCGCCCAGCGGCAACACATAAGTGCGATCCACCAACACTTCGCAATCGCAAATCGGCAAATCGCTTTTCAGGCGCGGGTCGTCACTGGCGCCGGCGTACATGTCTTGCAACGGCAAGATGCGCCTGCGCTCGCCCGCCACCATGGTCACGCTGAACAGCGGGCGGTCTGCAAAAAACAGGTAGCGCGGGGCTTCGCGCTCGCAATAGGCCGGTGTGTCCATGATGGCGCGGGCAATGCCGTCCAGCACGCCGCCGCCATCGGAGACCAGCCCTGCCTCCATGCCCACCTGGCACTCCAGCCGCAAGTCGCCCAGGCGGCGCGTGCCGGGCGGCAGGCCCGGCGTGCGGATCTCGGTGCGCCAGGTCATGCTCTGCCGCTTGCGGTTGGGAATGACCTGCGCGTTTTCCTGTTCCGCGAGCTTGTTGCGCTCCAGGGTGAAGGTGTGGTCCGGCGCCACGGGCAGAACGATGTCCACCGTCTCGCCCATCAGCTCCAGCTTGATCCGGTCCATATCGGTATCGGGGCGGCGCGGCAGCAGCTTGAAGCGCAGCGGCGCATTGGGGGCCATGGCGCGTTTGCGCTCAAAGAGGTCCATGCCGCGCAACATCTTGCGGTAAGACTTCTCCACCGGATCGCGGTTGGCTTTAGCGCTGATGGTGACGCCTTGCAGCGCCGGCGCGGCACTGTCCTGCGCCCGCGCCGCGCCAGCGCTGGTGAGCATGGCGAGGGCAGCGCTGAGGCAGGCCAGTCGCCCGGCAGCAGGATGAGAGAGCAAGGAAGGCTCCTGTGGAAAGCAGGAGCTCATCGTAGGCCGCAGCACCAGCGGCGCGTGTAGGACAAGACAGAAACTTGCCCACTACGGCAAACGATCCAGGCTACCTGTAATAAGCCTCCACCTGCCCCTTGATCTTGATCAGCAGCGGCTGCCCCTTGCGGTCCACTGTCTTGCCGGCGGGCACCTTGACCCAGCCTTCGCTGATGCAGTACTCCTCCACATTCACCTTCTCCACCCCATTGAGGCGGATACCGATGTCGTGCTCGAACACGGCTGCCACATGAAAGCGGCTGCGCGGGTCAACGCTCAAGTGGTCGGGCAAGGCCGGGCGGGCGTCGGCGGGGGTGGATTCAGTGGGAGTCGTCTGGGGGGCTTCGGTCATGAGGGTCATTTGTTGGGGGTGGCGAGGCGGGTAGGTGATTTTCCACGAATAAATTGTTCGCGCTGTTCGCGCAGCGCATCGCGGTCGATAAATCGGGCGAGGACTCATTGCCGCGCTCGCCCACTTTCATAATCTGGAAGCCGAGCCCCTGCGCGGCTGGCAGTACGTCAAAAGGCCGGAGCAAGCACACAGCGGCCGCCGTCCTGCCTGAGTGTGCCCAAGCTCATGCGGATGGAGAAAGGCGACCTTGCGGATCTGCGAAACTGCATTCACACCCACTTGCACCACTGCCATGCTCACCATCCACCATCTCGGCAAATCCCAATCGGAACGCATCATCTGGCTGTGCGAGGAGTTGGAAATGCCCTACGAGCTCAAGCGGTATGACCGGGACCCGGTCAGCATCCTGGCACCAGCCGACTACAAGAAGTTGCACCCTATCGGCGCGGCGCCTGTGATGACCGAAGGCGACCTGGTACTGGCCGAGTCCGGCGCCATCGTTCAATACATCATGGCGCGCCACGGCGGTGGGCGCCTGGAACTGGCGCCCACGCATCCTGACTTTGCACAGTATCTGTACTGGTTTCACTTTGCCAACGGCAACCTGCAGCCCAACATGGGCCGCAACATGATCCTGCGCCGGCTCAATTTGCCCGCAGACAATGCGACTTTGGCCGCTACGCAGGGCCGGTTGGTACTAG
>JACMQX010000323.1 GCA_014376765.1 Ramlibacter sp.
GCAGATGACGTCTGCCGGTGCGATGGGCGGCGGTATTGCTTCTGCCATTGCGCGGGCGCTGGGCGCGCGACGCACGCAGGACGCCAATGCGCTGGTCCAGCATGCGTTGTTGATCGCCTTCGGTTTTGCCGCGCTGTTCATGCTCGCGGTGCTGGGCTTTGGCCGCGAGTTGTATAGCCAGATGGGCGGCACCGGGGCCGCGCTGGAGGCCGCGCTTGTGTATTCCCGCTGGGTGTTTGCGGGGTCTGCGCTGATCTGGATTTTCAACTCCCTGTCGGCGATGATCCGGGGCACCGGCAACATGTCATTGCCTGCGATGGTGACGGTGATCGGCACCATTGGTTTGATCCCGCTGTCGCCCCTGCTGATTTTTGGCTGGGGCCCTGTGCCCGCGATGGGCATTGCCGGCGGCGCCCTTGCGCTGCTCATTTTTTACGCGGCCGGGACTGTGGCGTTGCTGGCGTACCTGGGGTCCAGCAGGAGCCTGCTGAAGCCGTCGTTTTCCAACGCACTGTGGCGCTGGCCGCTGTTTGCCGATATTTTGCGCGTGGGCATTGTGGGCTGCATCTCCACCTTCGCTACCAACCTGGCCATCGCGATTGCCACCGCGATGGCGGGTGGTTTCGGTACTGCCGCCATTGCGGGTTACGGCACCGCCTCGCGGCTGGAATATTTGCTGGTGCCCCTGGTCTTTGGCCTCGGCTCGCCGCTGGTGGCGATGGTGGGCACCTGCATTGGCGCGGGCGACCGCGCGCGCGCCTTGCGGGCTACCTGGGTGGGCGCGGCCATCGCCGTGGTGATGACTGAGACCATTGGCCTCATTGCCGCCATCTTTCCTGTGGCCTGGCTGTCGCTCTTCAACAGCGACCCGGCGGTGCTGGAGGCGGGCAGCCTGTACCTGCGCGCCGTCGGGCCGTTCTATGGATTCTTTGGCCTCGGCCTGGTGTTGTACTTTGCCTCGCAGGGCGCCGGCAAGCTCTTGTGGCCGGTCATAGGCAATGTGGCGCGCCTGGCGGTGGCGGCCATTGGCGGCTGGCTGGCGTTGCAAGCGGGCGGCGGACTGGTGACCGTGTTTATTGCGCAGGCCGTGGCGCTGGTGGTCTATGGCGCGATCAACGGCTGGGCCATCGCAGGCGGCGCCTGGTTCGGACCGGTAGGCTGGCCGCGCAGAACAGATGGCTTGACAAAGCGAATGCCCGGCGCCTGAGCTGTCCCGCTCCCGCTCCCGCAAGCGGGAAAGGGAGCAGGACAAGGGCCATTACACCGTGTAGTTCAGGACCATGCGGCCGCCGTCTGCCACAACGATCTCGCCGGTCACATAACTGGCTGCGTCGCTGGCCAGCCAGGCCACAACATCGGCAATCTCGGACGGCTGACCCAGCCGCTTCATCGGCGTGCGGCTCATGATGCGGGCCTTGGCTTCATCGCTGGTGAGCACAGCCTTTGCCGCCAGCTCGGTGGCGATCGTGCCCGGCGCCACGGCATTCACGCGGATGCCCTTGTCGACCAGCGATAGCGCCATCACCCGCGTCAGCTGGTTGATGCCGCCCTTGCTGACGTTGTAGCTGGCAATCGTGGGGATGGCGAGCACGGCATTCACCGAGCTCATGTTGACGATGCTGCCGCTGCCTTGCGCGGCCATCACCCGGGCCACAGCCTGACCCACCAGGAAAGAGCCTTTGATATTCACGCGCAGCACCGCATCAAAATCCGCTTCCGACACGTCAAGAAACTCAGCGGCCCTGAAGATGCCGGCGTTGTTGACCAGCACGTCAATGCGCCCGTGCGCTGCGACCGCCTGCGCGATCAGCGCGTCGACTTGCGTTTTGTCGCCAACGTCGCAGTGCACATACAAGGCGCCGAGTTCGGCGGCGAGCGCCTGGCCGGGCGCGTCGGACACATCGGCGATGACGACCAACGCGCCCTCGCGCGCAAAGCGGCGAGCGCAGGCCTCGCCTATGCCTTGCGAGCCACCCGTGACGATGCAGACGCGGCCGCGCAGGCCAAAGCAGATGTCGGCGTTGGAGGAAGAAGAGCCGGTGGAGTCAGGGGGAGTAATGGCAGCAGTCATGCCGCCATGGTACCTGCCCACGCCTGGCTGAATCGCTGTGCAGCCGCGCGCACTTGCGCTGCGCCCATCCCCGGCTTGTACAGCGCCGAGCCAATCCCAAAGCCGCTAGCGCCAGCCAGGCGCCAGGCCGCCATGTTGTCCGGCGTGATGCCACCCACGGGCATGAGCAGGGTGCCCGGCGGCAGCACGGCACGCATCGCCTTGAGCACGGCAGGCGAGATCATCTCTGCGGGAAAGAGTTTGAGCCCGTGCGCGCCCGCTGCGAGTGCGGCAAATGCCTCGCTCGGCGTGACCACGCCGGGCAGGCTGAGCATGCCCAGCCGCACTGTCTCGCGCACCACGTCGGCATTGAAGTTGGGCGACACCACGAGCTGTCCACCCGCTTCGTGCACGCGGCGCACGTCGTCCACGGTAAGCACGGTGCCGGCGCCCACCAGCGCCTGCGGAAATGTCCGGGCCATCTGCTCGATGCTGACCAGTGGCGCCGGTGAATTGAGCGGCACCTCGATCAGCGTCCAGCCGCTGTCCAGCAGCGTTTGCGTCACGCTGAGCGACTCGAAGTTGGTGATGCCTCGCAGGATGGCGATCAGCGGGAGGCGGGGCAGGGCGTGGTTGAATTTTTCAAGCGGGGTCATGCGGTGGCTCCATGGTTTGCGACAGTGCCCATAACCCCTGCCAAGTGGCTTGCGAGCCCGCGGCCCGCACGCGGATACCGCGTTGCGCCAGCGCCAGTTTATAGCGCAGGGTGAGCGCCTCGGAGCCCATGACCACGACCTCGCCGCCCCCGTCCAGCGGCTGTGCCCGCAACTCCTCACCTATGACCAGGCCCGACAGGTAGCTCGGTGCAGCTTGCGCCGGCATGCGCTCGAATAGCGACAGCGTGCGCACGCTGAAGGCCGTCTGCAACACGCTTGCGCTGCGCAGGGCATGGGCCACGCCTTGCGAGAACGCGGCCTCATCAAGTTCGCCGTCCTGCGAAGGCAGCGTGCGCGAGAGGATGGAGTGCTGGCGTAGCAGGGCGTAGAACTCGCCCGTCATGAAGCTCCGGAATTCCTCGATGCGGCCTGCGCGCGCCTGCACCCATTTGCTGTGCGTGCCCGGCAGCACCACGGTCGCATCGCTCAAGCCCAGCAGTTGCAGCGCGCCAAATACCTGCACCTCTTCACCGCGCATCACATCAGGCACACCGTCGTGTTCGCAGAACAGGCCGGGGACGATGGCGATGCGGAGGGGGGCTGTCATCCCGGACCTGCTCCGGAGTCCATGTTGGCGTGAAGCGGCATCACCGCTTGCCACCATGGATTGCGGGTCAGGCCCGCAATGACAGGTGTCTGCGGCTGCCAGCCATCGCAAGCTCGCAGCTACATCGGCAAATCCTGCCGGGCAGGCGCAGTACGGCGCCTCCACCCAGCCCTGCTTGCTCCCCGCCATGCCGCTGATGAGGCACAGCGGCAGCTGCGCCGCCCAGTCGCCAAACAGGTCCGCAAACACCTGCGGGAATCCGCCTGGCGGCACGGCGAGGATGCCGGTGGCAAAAGCGCGCTCTTCCACTACCCGCCCCTCACCGTCAATCATGGCGCCGCGCAGCGACGTGGTGCCCCAGTCCAGCGCAAGCAGGCCGCTCACAGCAAGGCCCTGACTTGTTCGGGCCTGGGTAGGGGCGCCACCGCGCCGAATCCTTTCACGGCCAGTGCGGCGGCCGCATTGGCGTAGCGTGCTGCTTCAAACACCGTGTCACCAGCGGCCATGCGGGCCAGCAGGTTGCCGCAAAAACAGTCGCCAGCGCCAGTGGCATCGGCCACCGCGACCTGGTGGCCCGCCAATGCTTCGCGCCTGCTGCCATCGCTCACCAGGCAGCCTTGCGCGCCGAGTTTCAGCACCACGGTTTTTGCACCCAGCGAGTGGCCCCAGTCCACGATCGCCTCCGGTTCGTTCAAACCACTCAGCGCGGTCACGTCGTCCACGCTGGGCAGGAAAATGTCGCAGAGCGCCACTGCCTGCGAGATGCCCTCACGGGCTTCATCAGGCGACCAGAGTTTCAGGCGCAGGTTGGAGTCGAACGAGACCAGCGTGGCGGCCTCACGCGCTTCCACCATGGCGGCAAACACCGTGTCGCGTGCGCTGCGCGAAATGGCCAGCGAGATGCCCGAGACGTGCAGGATTTTTGCTGCCGCAATGGGCGCCGACGGCAGCCACTGCGGCGTCATGCGGCTGGCTGCCGAGCCAGCGCGCAGGTAGCTGAACTCGTGGCCCTGCGGGCCATGCGTGACGAAGTAAATGCCGGTGTGGGCAGCGGCGTCGCGCTCGATGCTCTGCGTGTCCACGCCCTCGCGCTGCCAGAGCGCCAGCAACTCTGCTGCAAACTTGTCCTGGCCAATGCGGGTGAGGTAGGCCGTGCTTGCGCCGGCGCGGGCTGCAGCGATCACTGCATTGCTGGTGTCGCCGCCAAAGCCCTGCAGGTACTGCGGCTCACCGGCGCGGGTCTGGTTGAACTCCACCATGGCCTCGCCCAGGGCGACGACGTCGAATGTCTTGGTCATGCGCTAGCGGCCCAGGCCGCAATCCCGTTGTGTCAATGCTGGTGGATATTACAGTGGCCAAACCATAGGGAAAGCCCTGCGCGGCCGGCCAATTGAATCGTCATACGATTGCGGCGCCATGCCGGTTTGCACCCCTCAAACGCGCGCTCTTTCAACATAGACGAAAGTCACCTGTGTCCCGTCCTCCCATCCTCACCGTTGCCAAACTGCCGCCCTTCCTCATGGAGCCGCTGCAACAGCATTTTGAAGTTCATGACCGCCTGCATGAGAGCGACCCGGCGGCCTTTGCGAAGATCGCGCCCACCATCCGCGGCATCTGCGGCGGGGGTGAGTCCAAGGTGCCCGGCGCCCTGATGGCGCAGCTGCCCGCGCTGGAGATCGTCTCCATCATGGGCGTGGGTTATGACGGCGTGGATGTACCTGCGGCAATTGGACGCAAGGTGCCCGTCACCCACACGCCCAACGTGTTGAACGATGAAGTGGCCGACCTGACGCTGGGCCTCATGCTGTCCATCGCGCGCAAAATTCCGCAGGCCGACCAATACGTGCGCGCCGGCCGCTGGGGCAAGGAAGGGCCGTTTCCGCTGACACGCAAGATGTCGGGCGCACGGCTGGGCATTGTGGGCCTGGGCCGCATTGGCCAGGCGATTGCCACGCGGGCTGAAGGCTTCGGCATGTCGGTGGCGTACACCGCTCGCAGCGCCAAAAAGGAGCTGGCTTATGCGTACTACCCGAGCGCGAAGGAACTGGCGGCGCAGGTGGACTTTCTCGTCATCATCACGCCCGGCGGGGCGGCGACGAAACACATGATCAATGCCGAGGTGTTCAAGGCCCTGGGGCCGCGCGGCTACCTCATCAACGTGGCGCGCGGCTCGGTGGTGGATGAGGCGGCGCTGGTGACCGCATTGCAGCAAGGTGTGATCGCTGGTGCGGCACTGGACGTGTATGAGAAAGAACCTCACCCCATGGAGGCGCTGTGGAGCATGGACAACGTGGTGCTCACGCCGCATATGGCCAGCGGTACCCGCGAGACCCGCCAGGCGATGGCCGACCTGGCCGTGAACAACCTGGTCGCGCATTTCTCTGGAAAACCCCTGATCAGCCCCGTCCCCGAATGTGCCAACTGAGCTTGCGGGTTTTCCATAGGGATTGCTGGTTTCAATCATCATATGATAACAATCCGCTCGAGAGATGAGCTGATGCTTTTTTGACAGTCGAACAACATCTGAACAGGAGACAAAGCAAATGAAACTCAAGACAATTCTTTCCACTGCGATGGTCGCGGCGGGCCTCATTTCAGGCGGCCAGGCGGTGGCCCAGGAAAAGCTCACTGTCTGGTGGGTCAAGGGCTTCTACAAGTCAGAAGATGACGCGCTGTTCGAGGCGATCAAGAAGTACGAGGCCAAGCACAAGGACGTGAAGATCGAGCTGTCCCAATACCCGATCCAGGACATGATTCCCAAGACCGTAGCTGCGCTTGACTCCGGCAATCCGCCCGATGTGGCCTATGCCGACGTGTACGATTTCCAGGTCACCGGCAAGTGGGCCTTTGACGGCAAGCTTGAAGACATCAGCAGCGTGATCAACCCGATCCGCGCGCGCTTTGCGCCCAACACGGTAGAGACCACCTTCCTCTACAACAACGCGACCAAGACGCGCGCCTACTACGCCTTTCCGATGAAGCAACAGACGATGCACATCGAGTACTGGATCGACATGCTGGCTGACGCCGGCTTCAAGGAAAGCGACATTCCTACCGACTGGAAGAGCTATTGGTCTTTCTGGTGCGACAAGGTACAGCCGGCCAACCGCACCAAGACGGGCGCGCGCAGCTTTGGCATCGGGCAGCCCCTGGGCGTGGACTCGAGCGATTCGTTTTATTCTTTCCTGACCTTCGCTGATGCCTACAACGTCAAGCTGGTGAACGACAGCGGCAAGCTGCTGGTGGATGACCCGACCGTACGTACAGGCCTGATCAGCGCGCTGACCGACTATGTGGCGCCTTACACCAAGGGTTGCTCGCCACCGTCGTCCACCAGCTGGAAGGACCCGGACAACAACGTCGCCTTCCACAACAAGACCACGGTGATGACGCACAACGCGACGATCTCGATCGCTGCCAAGTGGCTGGACGACATGAACAACCAGGCCCTGAAGCCTGAGGAGCGCGAGAACGCGAAAAAGAACTACACCGAGCGCATCCGCACCGCCGGCTTTCCGAACAAGCCTGACGGCACCAAGATGGTCTACCGCACGGCCGTGAAGACCGGCGTGATCTTCCAGCAAGCCAAGAACAAGGCCCGCGCCAAGGAGTTCGTCTCGTTCCTGATGCAGGAAGAAAACCTGACGCCGTATGTGGAAGGCTCGCTCGGCCGCTGGTTCCCGGTGATGAAGACCGCGCAGCAGCGCCCCTTCTGGAAGGCCGACCCGCACCGCACCTCGGTCTACAACCAGTACGCCAACGGTACGGTGACTTTCGAGTTTGCCAAGAACTACAAGTTCACGATTCTCAACAACGAGAACGTCTGGGCCAAGGCGGCCAACCGGGTGATCAACGAGAAGATCCCGGTCGACAAAGCCGTGGACGAGATGATTGCGCGGATCAAGACTGTGGCTGGTAACTGAAGTAACTGAACCGGCTCCCTCCCCCTCTGGCTGAGGGGGTGGGGTGGGGCGCCGCATCAAGTGGCTCCACTGACGGCGATGCCCCCATCCCCGCCTTCCCCCAAAGGGGGAAGGAGCAAGACACGCCACTGAACCGACCTCCACTTAACCCGCGAGGCTGCACCATGAACACCATCGCCATCGATCAAGCCGGCCTTGCGGCGCCGCCCGCCCGCAAAGCCATGACGTCCTGGCAGATGTGGGGCATGCTGCTGGTCATTCCCTATCTGCTGATTTTTCTGATCTTCGTGATCTACCCTGTGGGTTACGGCCTTTGGTTGGCCCGTCATCCGGAGAGTTACGAACGCCTTTTTGCCGACCCGATTTTTTTCCGCACGGTGATCAATACCGTGATCTTTGTTGTCGTCGCGGTTAACGTGAAGATGGTGATTGCGCTGGGCCTGTCGGGCTTTTTCCTGAACACGCGCTGGTGGATCAAGATTTTGTCGATGGTCTTCATCCTGCCGTGGGCTGTGCCCTCGATCCCGACCATTCTTTCCATGCGCTTCATGCTGAACCCCGAGTGGGGCGTGCTCAATGCGTTGATCTTCCGCCTGACCGGGCTGGATGGCCCCAACTGGCTCAACGACCCGACGCTGGCGCTGTCGTTCTCCATGCTCGCGCACATCTGGAAATCGCTGCCCTTCTGGACGCTGATTCTGCTGGCCGGCCGCATGGCCATTCCGGCCGAGCAATACGAGGCCGCGTCGGTCGACGGTGCAACGATGATGCAGAAATTCCGCTTCATCACCTGGCCGTCGATGCGTTCGCTCTTTCTCACCTCCACCATCCTGTCGATGATCTGGACGCTGGGAGACTTCAACAGCGTGTACCTCCTGACCGGTGGTGGCCCGGCTGACCTCACGCATGTGCTGGCGACGCTGGGCATTCGTTACTTGCGGCTGGACCAGGTGGACTTGTCGCTCGCGTCCATCGTCGTCGCCTTGCCTTTAATTCTGCCTCTGGTGTATTTCATGATGAAGAGGTTGTCCAAATGAGCCGCTCTGCACTCAAGGTCGTCACGACCGAAGCCAAGCTGCTGCTGATCGGCATCCCGGTGTTCCTGTGGAGCATCATCCCGATCTATCACATGTTCCTGTTCTCGATCTCGGCCAAGGACCAGGCTACTTCGGGCAAGCTGTGGCCGGCCAACCCGACGCTGCGCAACTTCGAGTTCGTGTTCCAGCAAAAGCACTTCTACCTCGACCACTTCTGGGAGCAACTGGGCAACTCGCTGTTCATCGCGGTGTCGGTGGGCCTGATCACCTTGTTCGTGTCCACCTGCGCGGCCTTTGCCATCAGCCGGCTCAAGGTACGCGGCGGCCGCACGGTCATGAATCTGGCGCTGTTCACCTACTTCATCCCCGCTGCGTTTCTTGCCGTGCCGATGTACAAGACCATGGGCAACTATGGCCTGCTCAATCACCAGATCTCCCTGATCCTGGCGATGGTGACGATTGCCTCGCCGTACTGCATCTGGGTGCTCAAGCAGGCCTCGGACAAGCTGCCCTGGGAACTGGACGAGGCCGCCCGCATGGACGGCGCCACCGCCATGCAGCTGTTCCGCCTGGTGTACCTGCCGCTGATGGTTCCTTCGCTGGTGGCAGTGGGCACTTATGCGTTGCTGCTGGCGTGGAACGAGTACCTGTATGCCTTCCTGCTGCTGTCCCGGGACAGCAGCGTGACCCTGTCGGTCGCGTTGGGCAACTTCCTGTCGGCCGATGATTCACCGTGGGAACTGTTGATGGCCACCGGCCTGATTTACGCCTTGCCGCCCGCTGCGATTTACTACGCGTTCAAGCGCTACATGGTCGCGGGCCTCACCGCCGGCGCCGTGAAATCATGACCTCTTCAGAGAACTAAAACATGGCATCCGTCTCATTCCAGAAAATCGAAAAGTCCTTTGGCAAGGTCAAGGTCATCCACGGCATCAGCTTTGACATCACCGATGGTGAGTTTGTTGTGCTGGTGGGGCCGTCGGGCTGCGGCAAGTCCACACTGCTGCGCATGCTGGCCGGGCTGGAAGAAATTACCGCTGGCGAGATCGCCATTGACGGCAAGGTGATCAACGACCTGGACTCCAAGGACCGCGACATCGCCATGGTGTTCCAGAGCTATGCGCTCTACCCTCACATGACGGTGCGCGACAACATGGCCTTCAGCCTGAAGCTGCGCCATGCCGACGCAGCCCTCACCAATCAGCGCGTGGGCGACGCTGCGCGCATCCTGAACCTGGACTCGCTGCTGGACAGGTTCCCGCGTGAGCTCTCCGGCGGCCAGCGCCAGCGCGTGGCCATGGGCCGCGCCATCGTGCGCGACCCCAAGGTGTTTTTGTTCGACGAACCCCTGTCCAACCTGGATGCCGAGCTGCGCGTGCACATGCGCATCGAAATCGCCCGCCTGCACCGCGAGCTGGGCTCCACCATCGTCTATGTGACCCACGATCAAGTCGAAGCCATGACCCTGGCCGACAAAATCGTGGTGCTGCGCGCGGGCAAGGTCGAGCAGGTGGGCGCGCCGCTGGAGGTCTATGACAACCCGGCTAACACCTTTGTAGCGGGCTTCATCGGCTCGCCGAAGATGAACTTTCTGGACGGCAAAGTGCACGGCGTGGACCACGTGAATGGCGTTGGAAGCCCGCTGTGCCATATCGAACTGCCCGGTTTCGGCGGCATGGTGGTGTCCATCCCGTTCACCGGCCCGGTACCCGTCACCGGGGCCGAGGTGACGGTGGGCGTGCGCCCCGAGCACTTTATTGATTCCGGCGACGGCCACCTGCAGCTCACCATCGACATGCTGGAGCACCTGGGCGGCGAAACCTTTGCCTACGCCCGCGCCGAGTCTGACTTCATGATGGTCATCAAAACCGCTCACGGCCGCGCCCTGCGCATGGGCCAGGCGTTTGAGGCCCGGTTCCAGACCCGGCTAGCCTTGCTGTTTGACCGCAAGACAGGCGCGCGCATTTATTGACCGGCTGCTTCTCCCTCTGCGGCCTTGCGGGAGATGGCCGGAGTGCGGCTGGTCATAGCAAAAATACATATAAAAACAGCCTCTAGCGCTTATCCCACTTGCGCAAGAAGCTATAAAAAGCCTAGTTTTACCTAGGCCCATGTCGTGCCATGGCCAGAAGCCGTCGTGCCTGTGGGGGCGGGCGGGGCCGACTTGGGCAAGACTAGTCCCCTCACCCACACCAGCGCCGCGCATGACCGTCTCCTACGGTTACCTCTTCATCGCCATCGCCATCGCCATCGTCGCCGTGGTGGTGGTGGTGAACATGTTTTCGAAGACGGCGGGGCATTGAACCACTGAGCGTTAGCGTCGTTTCTTGTTAACTTTGACCGCACGCGGCTCCAAAATGCCTAAAGCCGCACGCGCCAGTGCATCGGCCTCCCCGTTGCGGTGCCCCGGAATCCACACCAGCCGGGCATCGGCGAACGAATCCAGCAAGACCCGCGCCTCGTCGAACAGCGCTGCCAGGCCGACAATCGGCTTGGCGGTGCTGCTGCCGACTTGTTCCACCACCACACTGTTGTCGCAGTGCACCCGCAAGCCATCCGCGCCCTGAAGTTTCAACGCCTGCAACGCGGCGATCAGCGCCCGCACCTCCGCCTCGTTGTTGCAGCCATAACCGGGCGCTACCTGCGACAAGGGGGGGGGCGTGCCGTCGGGTGCCGTCCACACGGCACTCAAGCCCATGCGGCCGGGGTTGGGGAGAGCGCTGCCGTCGCAGTGGATGAGCCAGGGCATGGGGATTCAGAATGGTGCAGGTGGGGTGGTGCGCCATCATTACACGCACACCGTGGCGCTTATGCCGGACCGCGATCCTCAGCCGCAACGGCAGGCCGCATGAAGCCTGCAAAAAAGTCCGCCAGTTCCTGGTGCGCGCTCAGCGGCAATACATGGGCAATGTACTGGTCGGGTCGGACCACCACCAAGGCCCCGTGCGCCCGGTCGATCCCGCGCACATCGAAAATGGCTTGCGCGCTCTTGGGGTCGGGGCAAAAAACCTTTTCGTAGTCCGGCAGCCCGTACCGTCCTTTGCGCGGAACCAGCATAGTGGACATTGCTCCGAGGTCCAGTTCGCGGTGTTCCTGCTGAAAAATGCCCCGCAGGTCAAAAACCGCATCGATGTCTTGGCCTGCGGGCGTGAATTTGCGCACCGGCGAATCCGCAGAGGCGTCCAGAAACCGGCACAGGGCGCCCAAGCCACTGTCCGCGTCGCCCGCTGTATCGGTGGCAGCGGCGAAAGCGTAAAGCCGCCAGCGCCCGTCGGCCATCGCAACGTGGCCCAGCTCCATCGGTTTGGCGTCAAAGGCCCGCAATACCGGGGCGGAATGGAAGCGTGTACCGATTGCGAATCCGGTGGCCAGGTGCTGGTGCGTGGCCTCTCCGCAAATGGACGAGGGGCGGTAGTGCGTGCCCATGCCCGCGGTGAACCGCCCGTGCTGTTCAAAATACTTTTGGCACGCCTTGGGGTCTACCCCTTGGGAGTCGCCACCGGCACTGTGCTGCGGGCGGTGGCTGAACATCTGGGCCCATTCGCGGTCGAAGTCGATCAGTTCCTGCGCCACCACCTGGCGCCCTTGTGAATAAGTGTGCAGCAGTTCCGGGCCGCTCTGCCCGGACAACACCGCCGCCAGCTTCCATCCCAGGTTGAAGGTGTCCTGCATGGAAAAATTCATGCCTTGGCCCGCTTTGGGGCTGTGGGTGTGGCAGGCATCTCCGGCGATGAACACGTGGGGCAGAGCGGTCC
>JACMQX010000324.1 GCA_014376765.1 Ramlibacter sp.
AACATCAACTTTGACCCGAAGCGTTGCGAGGGCTACCGCAACTTCTGCAACAAGCTGTGGAACGCCACGCGCTTTGTGCTGATGAACTGCGAAGGCCAGGACTGCGGGCTCGAAGAGCACACCAAGGAGCAGTGCCAGCCTGGGGGCCCCTTCCACGGGTACATGCGTTTCAGCCAGGCTGACCGCTGGATTTCGTCCATCCTGCAGCGCACTGAGTCTGATGTCGCCAAGGGCTTTGAAGAGTACCGGCTCGACAACGTCGCCAACACGATCTACGACTTTGTCTGGAACGAGTTTTGCGACTGGTACCTTGAGATTGCCAAGGTCCAGATCCAGACCGGCGATGCATCGCAGCAGCGGGCCACGCGCAGAACGCTGATCAGGACATTGGAAACCATCCTGCGGCTGGCACATCCCGTCATTCCGTTCATCACTGAAGAGCTTTGGCAGAAGGTGGCGCCCGTTGCCGGGTTGCCCGGTGCATCAGTCAGCATCGCCCGCTATCCCCAAGCCCAGCTCAACAAGATCGACGACGCCGCCATCGCCCACGTCGTCAAGCTCAAGAGCATCGTCGACGCCTGCCGCAATCTGCGCGGCGAGATGAATGTGTCGCCCGCCACGCGGCTGCCGCTTTTCGCTGTGGGCGACAACGCCTTCATGCGCGAGGCTGCGCCGGTGCTGCAGGCGCTGGCCAAACTCAACGAAGTCAAGGTGTTCGACGACGAAGCCGCATGGGCCGCTGCGGCGCAAGCCGCGCCGGTGGCCGTGGTGGCTGAGGCCCGCATCTGCCTGCATATGGAGATTGATGTGGCGGCTGAAAAGGCCCGCTTGAGCAAGGAGACCGCGCGGCTGGAAGGCGAGATGGCCAAAGCCCATGCCAAGCTGGGCAACGAAGCCTTTGTGACCAAGGCCAAACCGGAAGTGATTGCCCAGGAGCGCAAACGGGTGGCCGAGTTCAGCGCCACGCTGGAGAAGATGAAGGATCAGCTGGCGCGTCTGGGCTGAACTTCAGCGAATGATGAGCTGCGGCTCGCCCCACTGCGAGGGGGACTCCGGCGAGGAACCTTCCAGCGCCCCCGGAACGCTGTGCATTGCGTCAAACCCGGAATGCGTCACGCCGATCGCCTCATGAATGCGGTGGGCCACATACCAGCTGGCACGCAGGCGCGACTCGCGTGTGTGTGAGCCCAGCCGGGGCGTGAGGTAGAGGTTGGTCAGCTCGTGCAGCGGCGAGCCTTTCGAGGCGAAGCCCGACTCGGCCCCGTCCAGCATGCAGGATTCGATGCGGCCATCCATCAGCGCATCGGCCAGGGCCTGCGGGTCAAAGAGTGAAGACCGGCTGGTGCCGACCCAGATCTGGCCGCGGCGGCAATGGGCCAGCACCTTGTTGTTGATAAAGCCCTGGTAGCGCGAGGCATACATCACCTGGACCGACACCGAGTCGGCCTGGGACATCAACTCAGCCAGACTCACTGGCTGGATGCGCAGGCGCTCCCAGATGGGCGCGGTGTGGTGCACGGCAGGGTCATAACCCACAAGCTTGGCGCCCAGGCTGCCCAGCATCACGGCCAGGGTGTGGGCCGTAGGCGCCAGGCCAAAAATTCCGACCACGCTGCCGTTGAGCTCCCGCCCCAACCGGATCTCGGCATGGCGGTTGCCGATCATGGACGACGCGATGCCGCGGCGGTAGAGCATCAAGAGTGCGGCCAACAAGTATTCGGCGTTGGAGCGGACGTTGGCGGTGGTGGCCTGGATGACCTTGACCGACCTTTCCCGGCAGGCTTCAAGGTCGGTGTTGTCGGTGCTTACATGCAGGCGGGCCACGACTTTGAGCTTGGGCGCGAAATCAAGAAACTCCCGGGTGACAACCACCTTGCGCGGCAACACAGCGGCCTGTGCCTTGTAAGCTGCCTTGCGCAGCGCGCTGGAATCATCTGCCAGCTCGGGGCGGTACTCAACCGTATGCCGGGATTCCAGCCATGCCAGAGCCTCCGGTACGAGTGCCTCAAGAAGTAAGATATCCACTGGGGATTGACCTTTGTCGTTTCAAAAAAAATAAAGTGTCGAAGAAAAATCCGGGCAAGTCGTTTTGTATGAATCCCGCCACACTTTAGCAAGGTAAACCCACCATGTCGATGCACAAAACCACAAGAATCCGCAAGGCCGTCTTCCCGGTCGCGGGGCTTGGCACACGCTTTTTGCCGGCTACCAAAGCCCAACCCAAAGAGATGATGCCGGTTGTAGACAAGCCACTCATTCAATATGCGGTGGAAGAGGCGTACGACGCCGGCATCCGTCACATGATTTTTGTAACAGGGCGCAATAAGCGTGCCATTGAAGATCACTTCGATACAGCCTACGAACTCGAGTCCGAGTTGCAGGCTGCGGGCAAGCAGGACCTGCTCGACCTGGCACGCTCCGTCCAGCCCGGCGACATGGACTTTTCCTATGTACGCCAGCCTCGCATGATGGGCTTGGGGCATGCGGTCTTGTGTGCGGAGCACATCGTGGGTGATGAGCCTTTTGCGGTGCTGCTGGCCGACGACCTGATGACCGCGCCACAGGGCGGCCAGCAGGTGCTGACACAAATGGTCGACGTTTTTGACCGCCTGCAGACAACTTTGCTTGCGGTGCAGGAAGTACCGCTGGAGCACACACGGCGCTACGGCATCATTGCCGGCGAGCCTGCGGGTGAGCGGCTGATCAAGGTCAGCAAGATGGTGGAAAAGCCCAAGCCGGAGCAAGCGCCCTCACGCATGGGCGTGGCCGGCCGCTACATCCTGACTCCGGGCATTTTTGAGCGCATTCGCTGCCAGCCGCGGGGCGCGGGCGGCGAAATCCAGCTTACTGACGGCATCGCCGGC
>JACMQX010000007.1 GCA_014376765.1 Ramlibacter sp.
ACGTGCATACCGCGCACGATGGCGCAAAGGCAGCAGAGCTGGCGATGCAACTGCAGCCAGATGTTCTGATTCTGGACATTGGGATGCCGGGCATGACAGGTTATGAAGTGGCACGGCACGTGCGTGCCCAATCCTGGGGTAACCGCGCACTGCTGATTGCGGCCACAGGTTGGGGGCAGGATGAAGACCGGCAGCGGGCGCTGCAAGCCGGGTTCGATCAGCACCTGACCAAACCCTTTGATCCCTCGCACCTGCTTCAGCTTATTGGGGCAAGGACCCAAAAGACGTAAACGGCAGCCTGTGAGACACTGCGACCGTTTCAATCACCCATCAGGAGTCAACGTGAACCCAACCACCCGCCGCCGTTTCCTGGCACTTGCTCCACTGGCCAGCACCGCGCTGATCGCCGCCTGCTCGCCGGCGCCAGCGCCTTCTTCTGCAGCAACACCGGCACCCGCTGCGCCCTCGCCTGCACCGGCGGCACCTGCCGCTGCCGCCCCGGCAGTCACTGCGCCACCCGTCAACGCCCCTGCAGCAGCGAGCCCAGCGCCGGCTGGGTCGGCCGCGATGGTGGATGAAAAGGAGCCTCAGGCCGTCACCCTCTCTTATGTGTCTGATGCCAGCCGTGTCGACAAGACTAAATTCCCGGCCTATGCGGCAGGCAGCCGGTGCAGCACTTGCGCGCTGTATCAGGGCGCACCCTCAGATGCGTCTGGCCCCTGCCCGTTGTTTCAAGGCAAGCGTGTGGCGGCCAGCGGATGGTGCAGCGCCTGGGCTAAAAAAGCCTGAGCGGAGGCACCGCGGCCGGGGCGCGCTGTCAGCCGAAAGCTTGCAGCGTTTGCCCTCCGGCCTCCACCGGGTTGGCGTGCACCAGGATCACAGCCATCGTGCAGGGCTTGGTTCCGTTGTTCACCCAGTTGTGCACCGTTCCCCGCTGCACCATCACGTCACCCTCGTTCAGGTGCACGGTGACGCCATCGTCCAGCTCCATGTCGATCTCGCCCGACATGACGATCAGGTAGTCGATCGAATCAGTGCGGTGCACGCGCTTGGCCAGCCCCGGCGTGAAATGCAGGATGCGGAAAACGGTGCCGTTCTCGATCATCGTGAAACGCCCGGCCCGGGCGCCGCCGTCCTGCTGCCCGGAGTTGTCTGCCGGAGCCGTGTCCGTGGTCCAGATGTTTCGCACAAACCCGTTGGGCCGGCCTTCCGTAAAGTCAGTGCAGACTTCGTCGATCTTGACGATGGCCTTGCCTTTCGCGTCATGCCCCGTGACAACGCGCCGCACGCGCGGTGGCCTGGCGGGCTGGGGTGCTTCGCTCATGACCCCTCCGCCTTGATCTTTGCCGTGCGGATCACGCTGCCCCATTTGTTCACCTCCGACGCGATGTAGGTCGAGAACTCCTCGGGGCTGCCACCCCCCAGCTCATAGCCCAGGTCGCGCGCGTCAGCCTGGAACGTGGGGCCTTGCATCACGCTCAGCACGTCCACCTGCAGCTTGCGGATGATCTCTTTGGGCGTGCCCGCCGGCACGAACAGGCCATTCCAGCCGTAGGCTTCCACACCGGGCAGGCCCGCCTCGGCCAGTGTTGGCACGTCAGGCAGGTTGGAAATGCGGCGCGAGCCGGCAACGCCCAGCGCCACCAGCTTGCCGGCCTTGACCAGCTGCGTGACGACGACGGGCGACAGGTACGCCGTCTTGACGTGGCCCGCCAAAAGGTCCGGCATCTCGGCGCCGATCGCCTTGTACGGAACTTCCAGCACCTTCGTTGATGCCGTCAGGTTGATCTTGGTGCCCAGCAGCTGAGTGACGGAGCCGGTGCCGCCGGACGCGAAGGTCATGGCTTCGGGGTTGCTCTTCACAAAGGCCAGGTACTCCTTCAGCGTCTTGGGGCCAAGCTGCGGGCTCACCACCATGACCAGCGGCGAACGGGTGAGCATGGTGATCGGAATCAAGGCCTCGTTGAGACGGCAGCAGGCGTCGTTCAGCAAGACATCGTTCAGGGAGTTGTTGATGTTGGCGTGGAACAGGGTGTAGCCGTCTGGCGCGGCGCGGGCTGCCTCGCGCGCGCCAATGGCGCTGTTGGCGCCGGGCCGGTTTTCCACCAGCACCGTTTGGCCCCACTTCTGGCCAAGGCCTTCAGCCAGCTTGCGCGCGAATACGTCCACGGCGCTACCCGGGCCGGCCGGCTCGATGATGCGAACGACCTTTGCGGGATAGTTTTGCGCGAGTGCGGCGCAAGAGAGGGCTGAAGCGGCAAGTGCCGTCAACAAGAGGCGAGTGATTTTCAAAGGGTCTCCTTCGTTTTTTCAGTGGATACACGGTGCATGAAATCAGCGAGCGCGGTGGCGAGCTCTTCTTCGTACGGCGCCCAATCGGTGAAGGGCAGCAGCGGCACGTCCTGGTCCTCGATAGGGAGGCGGTACAGCTGTGCACCCGGAATCAGCTCCGCAGCGGCCATGCCGTGTACGGACGAATGCGTGTTGTCGTTGCCCGGGATGAGGATGGTGGGGACGCGGATGGAGCGCAGCGCCTGCTCGGTCATGCCCAGCACCGGCGCGCGGGGGCCGCGCAGGAAGATGTCGAGCCAGTGCTGCATTACTGCGATGTAGCGTTGCGCGTCCATTGCCATCAGCCGCTCGCGGTTGCCGGGGTTGGCTGCAATGCGTTCCTGGTATTGCTCGGTGGCGCACACCGCCGGCATGCCGCCCTGCCTGGCTGCTGCAATGAACTGGCCGTAGTACATGTTGGGCAACCGGCCTGCTGCAAAATCGCCGCCGGTGATGCGCATCAACAGCAGCGCGCGCACGGCCTCCGGATGGCGCAGGTAAGTGAGCAGCGACAGCCGCGCGCCTGACGACGTGCCGCCCACAAAGGCGGGCGTGGCCCCCAGATGCTTGAGCAGGAGCACGAGGTCGTCCGCCCAGATTTCCTCCTCGCCCTCCTCGCCTTCAATGCGGATGTCTGATGCGCCCGTGTTGCGCCGGTCATGCAACACCACGCGAAAGCCCTTGGCCGCAAGCTTGCGGGCAAAGGAAATGAATTCCTGGTAGCCGCGCCGGCCACCTGTGACGAGCGCGACCCAGGGGCCGCTGGTTCCCGTCACTTCATAGTTGATGTTGAGACCGCGAATGTTTTGTATTGGCATGCGCTGATGAAAACAGCACGGCGCGCGATTGACAATGGCGTTTCTCCCAATGGCTGCCATTGACGATGAGGAACATCGGCCGAGAGCAGACACCAGCATCCAAGCGCGCAATCAACCTGCAGGGCGGCAGCGGATTCAGCGATGTTTGCCATTTATATGTTTACTACATCCAAGGTGTAAGATAAATCCAAACAGTATTACTTGAGAAGCAGTGAACATGAACCCAGAAAATCGTTTTTCAGGTCAGCGCCGCCAGCTGATTGCCGGAATCGGAGCCGCATTCGCAGCAAGTACCTTCAGTTCCTTTGCTCATTCAGCAATGGGACCCAACGATAAGTTTGATCTTGTTATCAAGGGCGGTGAGGTTGTCGACCCGAGCCAAAACCTGCGCGCTAAACGCGATATCGGCATACGCTTCGGCAAGATAGAGGCGATAGAAGTCGAGATCCCCGTCGCAAGGGCGAACCGGGTCATGAGCGCGGCAGGGCGCATTGTCGTCCCCGGCCTGATCGATCTGCATGCGCACGTTTTCACCTCTGGCATTGGCATTCCGGCAGACGAGTTAATTACTTACCAAGGTACAACCACTGCAATCTCTGCCGGCGATGCAGGCGCAAGTACCTTTGCGACATATCGCAGATACATGGCTGCACAATCGCGGACGCGAATTTATGCATTTGTTCATATCGCCAATATTGGACTTTCCGCCTTTCCAGTAGGCGAACTTGTCAATATTGATTTCGCGCAAGTTGAGGCTGCGGCCAAGGTACTTGCCGAAAATGCGGACATGGCCATCGGCATAAAAGTTCGTATGTCACAAAATGTGATTGCAAAGCATGGCATTGAGCCACTAAAGCGCGCAATCCGTGCTTGCGAGATAGCAGGCACGGGCGGGCGTGTAATGTGTCATATAGGCGGAGTGGAATCTGTTGCACTCATGAGCCAGATTCTCGACACTTTACGCCCTGGCGACATTCTTACCCACTGCTATTCCGGTGCGCCCAATGACGAGGGGAAGTTTACAAACATAGTGCAAGAAGGTCGGTTACTGCCAGCTGCGCTTGAGGCAAAAAAGCGCGGTGTGATTTTTGACGTAGGTCATGGCGGCGGCAGCTTTGACTACACGGTGGCCGAAGCGGCGATAGCCCAGGGATGCACTCCGGACACTATCTCCTCGGACATCCATGTTTTCTCGGGCAATTCAGCGGGCCAACCCTACCTTACCAACGTCATGAGCAAATTCTTAGGTATGGGGTTCACGCTGGAGCAGGTGATCACCATGGTCACCGCCAAGCCCGCTTCGATCATCAATCGGCTGCAAAAGCACGGCACCCTTCAAATTGGTGCGCCCGGGGATGTCACGCTGCTCGAACTCGTCAATGGACCGGTTGAGTTTGTCGACACTCGCAATAACAAACGTCAGGGAAATGTTCTGATCAGGCCGACAAATACCGTCGTGAACGGTATTGCTTTTGGCCAGCCCTACCAATCGCCGTTTTCCACTCGCTAGGCTTCTCGCAAGCGCCAAGCAGAATCGCTACCAACAGAGCAGCCTAAGCCGAACTAGTAGCTTTTGGGGCGGCAATTTGCCAACATACCCATGCCAACGCCGGCATCAAGAATTTTTGCGCAGCGGCAGGTGCAACTCAGTAGCTCAGCGCAGACGCGCCCGGCGGCCTGCCCTGTGTGGCCGCAAGCCGGAACGCTTGCGTGATCACGCTCGAGGTGACGGTTGCGAAATAGCGCGCGCCCCATGCGCCGAAGCGCTCCTCGTCTTGCGGCGTGAGCGCGAGCACCCCGGCGCACGTGCCGGCGCCGTCGATGGCGCGCAGCGCACTCTCTATCGCAGCCTGGACCGCGGGTGTCATCCAGTTGCTGCCGTGGCCCATCGCGTGTGCCAGGTCGTTGGGTCCCACGAACACGGCATCGACACCCTCCACCGCAGCAATGTCGGCCGCCTGCCCGACGGCTTCGGGCGTCTCGATCATGACGATCAGCGCCACGCCCGCATTGCTGCGATCCGTGTGCGCCGCACCGGGAAAAGCGCCATAGCCTGCGGCGCGCGAGCTGAAGGCGCTGCCGCGCCGGCCCATGCCGGGGTAGCGCACCTGCTGAACCAGTTCTCGAGCCTCTTGCGCGTTGGCCACCATCGGGATCTGCACGGCGCTTGCGCCCATGTCGAGCACGCGTGAGATGTCATGCCGAAGGCATCTCACCACCGGCACGATGCCGCTGGCGCGGGCGGCGCGCAGCATGTTTTCGGTGGTCTCCAGGTTGGCGCTGCCGTGCTCGTTGTCGATGACGACGAAATCAAATCCGGCGTAGCCGCACATTTCCACGATGGCGGGGCTGGGAATTGAATTGAAGATCCCCCGCAATCGCGCGCCGCTGCGCAGCATGCCGGGGAACCGGTCGTCCAGAGGGTGGTGCTGGTTCATGGGAGGTTTTCCTTGCGGGCTCAGTCGATGGTGATGTTGTTGACCTTGATCAGGTCCGCAAACTTGACCGTTTCGTCCTGTATGAACTTGCGAAAGCCGTCCGGGGACATCGGCTTCGGGGTGAACCCCTGCGCCGCGAGCTTGCCGACGACGGCGGGCGATGCGAGGACAGCGACGACTTCATTGTTCAGCCAGGCGACAACCGGCGCCGGCGTGCCCGCAGGCGCCAGCAGGCCCAGCCAGGTCACCGCCTCGAAACCAGGCAGGCCAGACTCGGCCAATGTCGGCACATCCGGCCGCAGCGGTGACCGCGTGGTACTGGTGACGGCCAGCGCCTTCGCTTGTCCGTTCTTTGCAAACGCGAGCGCCGTGGTCAGGTTGTCGAACTGCAGATCGATCTGGTTGCCAGCCAGGTCGACCAGCGACTGGCTGCTGCCTTTGTAAGGAACGTGCACTGCCTTCGCCCCGATGCGGTTGAGCATCGTCAGCATGGTGAGATGCTGCGAGGTGCCGTTGCCGCTCGTGCCATACGAGACAGCGTCGGGCCTGGCCTTGATCACGGCGATCAGTTCCTGCACGGTATTTGCACCCGACTTGTTGCTGGCCAAAAGCACCAGCGGCGTGCTGGCAAGCTGGGTGATCGGCGCAAAGTCCTTGTCGACGTTGTAGCCAAGCTTCTTGAGCAGCGTGGGATTGACCGACAGCGCCGTCTGTGTGCCGAGCAGGAGCGTGTAGCCGTCCGGCTTTGCACGTGCCACCGCTTCGGTGCCAATGCCACCGCCCGCGCCAGCCTTGTTGTCCACCACCACCGCCGTGCCCCAGCGCTTGCCGAGTTCTTCGGCCAGCATGCGGGCCACGATATCAGTGGCGCCGCCAGGTGCAAAGGGCACCACTATCACGACTCGCCCGCTCTGCGGATAGCCAGGCGGGCCTGTTTGCGTGGTGGACCCCTGTGCGGCCACGGGTCCAGTGAATGTGTTGAGCGCCGCGCAGATGAGCGCCACCTTCGCCATGCGCACGAAGCGGCGGCGGGTCGATGCGGCAGCGGGCGCTGTCCAGAGAATGGTGTTGTGCATGAAGTGCTTTCGTTGGTGTGCAGCTGGTTTCATTCGGCTTGAATGCCCGCGTCCTGGATCACCTTGCCCCATTTCGTGATTTCGGCGCGCTGGAAGGCAGCAAAAGCCTCGGCCTGCCGGCCGTCGGGTTCGACGCCCATGTTGCGCAGCTTGTCCCGAACGGCCGGCAGTGCGACGATGGCTGCAACCTCGCGGCTGATGCGATCGACGATCGGCCTCGGTGTTCCGGCGGGTGCGAACACGCCTTGCCAGGATTGCATCTCGAACCTTGGTACGCCAGCCTCGGCCAACGTGGGCACGCCTGGCATGCTCCCAAGACGCTGGCTCGACGTGACACCGAGGACCTTGACGCGATTGGCGTCGATCATGGGGCGCGCGGCCGCCAGAGTTTCGAACACCATGTCGATCTGGCCGCCCACCAGGTCCACCATGGCCTGCGAGCCGCCCTTGTAGATGATCTGCCGCATGCGGGTCTGCGTGATGTTCTGGAACAGCTGCCCCGACAAGTGCTGCGAGGTGCCCGCCCCAGCCGTGCCATAGGTCAGGCTGTCCGGCCTGGACTTGAGTTCGGCAATGACCTGCTCAACCGAATTGAAGCGGCTGTCGGCCGGCACGACCAGAGCATTGCTCACCATGCCCACCAGGGTGACCGGCACAAAATCCGCTACGGGGTCATAGCCCAGACTCTTGGTGAAGAACGGATTGACAGCGTGCGTGGTGATCGTGCCGCCCATAACGGTGTAGCCGTCAGCCGTCGATCTCGCGACCACCTGCGTGCCCACGATTCCTGAGACACCCGCCCGGTTCTCCACCACCACGGGCTGTCCGAGGCGCTCGCTCAGGTGCTGCGCAATGAGGCGTGCGACGCCATCGGAGACGCCCCCGGGTGCGAACGGCACCACATACCTGACCGGCTTGCTGGGCCACGCCGGCGCCTGGGCCTGCACGCTGGAAGGCAAGACACCGATGACGATCGACAGGGCCAGACCCGTCAGCAAAATGGGGCGAAGTCGGATTTTCATAAGGTTCTCTGAGTGGATGGTTATAGATAAAACCCTTTTGTAGCCAAGCATAGTGCGCTTCAGGCCAGAAACGGCCCACATGCGGTGCAGGGCTTGTTTCAGGCGCGCGCTATACCGAATGGATCAGCAGTTTCTTGACCGCTGCTTCGTCCCATTCGAGGCCGCTGCCAGGACGGTCCGGAACGTGGACGGCTCCGTCCTTCACCTCGAACGGCTCCGCGACGAACGGATGGGCCCAGTCCCTCCACTCGAGCCAGTGCGTGGACTCCGAAGCGCGAAGCAGATGCGCGGAAACTTCGGGGTACAGGTGGCTCGACAGCGGGATGCCTGCTGCACCCGCGATGGCGGCGCAGCGCATGAAGCCGGTGACGCCGCCAATACGCATCAGGTCGGGCATGTACAAATCTGCAGCGCGCGCCTGGACGGCGTTGTAGAAGCTACGTGGACCGTAGATGTTCTCGCCGATCTGGATCGGTGTTTTCAGCTCCCGCGCGAGCTGGGCACAGCCCTCGAAGTTGTCGTACACGATCGGCTCTTCGAACCATTGGAGCCCCTCGCCATCCAGGGCGTGCAACCGCAGCAGGGCCTCTCCAAGGTCCAGGGCCTGGTTGAAATCCGTCATGAGCCGGACATCGGGGCCGACGGCTGTACGCACCGCGTCGATTGCGGCCATGTCGGCCCTGAGGTTCTCGCGACCCAGCCGCATCTTGATCGCAGAGAAGTTGCCTTCCGCAACGAGCGACAGTGCTTCGTCGCCCAACTGTGCGGCAGGAAGGAGCCAGAGGCCGTTGGTGTTGTAGGCCCGCACGGGTCCCGTGCTCGCCCCCAGGTACCGGGCCAGGGGTTGGCCGGCCGCCTTGGCCACCGCGTCCCAGACAGCCATGTCCAGCGCCGACGTCGCGGCCAGGCCGATGCCTTCCCGGCCGGACAGGTGCATGGTCTGCATCGCCGTTTTGTAGCAGTCCAGCGGAGCCAGCGGTTTCCCCTGGAGCGCATCCGCAATCGCCTGGATGGCCGGCAGCAGGTAGTTCGCGGACCTGGCGACGTAGGGCTCCAGGTAGCTGCGGCCCGTGACGCCCTCGTTGGTCAGCAAGTCGACCAGGATGAACGGCCACTCGGTGTACTTGCCGACGGACGGGTTCGAGACGATTGGACGCCTCAGCGGCACCGACAGCACGCGCAACTTGATGCTGTGCAGCGTCAGGCGGGGACTCTGGTGGATGGACTCGTTCATGTTGCCTCCAGGCTCAAAGGAAAAACATCTTCACCGTACCGGCAAAGCAGTGACCTTTTTATGGTCCCTGAGACAGCCGGATGCAACAGGGTTCTCCCGCTCCCGACACAATCGCGAGGTCACCAAAATGAGTTGCCAAGCAACAATAAGGAAACCCCATGCGCACCGTCCTGCTCGTAGCCGCCGTCACCCTGACAGGCTGCGCGACCCCACCGCCCTCAACACAGGCTCAGCGCCAACCACTTGTGCCTCGCCTTGCCTGTGAATCCCTTGCCGGCGTGCGATCAGAAGCCGGCACCATGACCTCGGCGCAAGCGGTCAGCACGGCCACCACGATCGGTGGCTCGCAGGTGGATGCAAAGTTCTGCCGCGTACAGGGCGTCGCGCGGCCTTCACAGGACTCCGAGATCAAGTTCGAGGTCTGGCTCCCGCAGGACTGGTCAGGCCGCTTCAAGCTCAATGGCACCGGCGGCTATGCCGGCGCCGTACCCTACGCGCGGCTTGCGCAGGACGTGGAGGACGGCTTCGTCACCGCGGGCAGCAACATGGGCCACGACGGCGGCGAATCGGCGGCGTGGACGCTCAATCACCCGGAAAAGGTGAAGGACTGGGGGCTGCGCTCGCACTACTACGTGGCTACTGCGGCAAAGGCACTGGCCAACGCTTTCTATGGGCAACCCGTGCAGTACTCGTACTTTGAAGGCTGCTCCAACGGCGGCCGGCAAGCCATGATGATGGCGCAGAACTATCCGGCGCTGTTTGACGGCATCGTCGCGGGTGCGCCATCGCTGTTCTATCCGGACCTGTTGTACTGGCTGCTTTATTCCGGCAAGCAGCAGATCCCGGTGGCTGGCAAACCTGCCGTGTTGTCAGACGTAAAGCGCAGCCAGATTACGCAACGCGTCCTCGGAGCGTGCGATGCACTCGACGGGCTGGTTGATGGGCAGATCACCAACCCGCGTGCGTGCAAGTTCGACATCGACACCATGGGGCCTGCCGGCGACAAGACCTTGACGGGCGAGGAAGTTTCTGTCGTGAAGGCGATGTACACGGGCACGACCACTGAATCCGGCGTGCGCCGTTCACCTGGTGCGAAGCCTGGCTCCGAGGCCGACTGGATTCCGCTCTTTGCCGACAACGGCGGATACGGCGCATTCATCGAGCACTTTGTTTATTCCCGCAACACGCCCAACTTTGACTGGCGGCGCGAACTTGACTTCACCAAAAGCTACGACGAGGCGAAAGTTGCGCTCACGCCGGTGACCGCTGCACCCAGCCCCGACATCTCTGCCTTCGTCGGGCGCGGCGGAAAAATCGTCCACTACCACGGCTGGAACGACGCCGTCGTCCCGCCAGACGGGTCGATTTCGTATCTGTACGCGCTCACGCAAATGGAGCGACTGCGCAATCTGCCCAAGGCGGAGTTTGATCGCGCGGTTGACAACCTGACGGTGCAGGAAGTTGCTTCCACCGGTGAGGCGCTTCTGCCCAAGGTGCGGGACTACCACCGCCTGTTCATGGTGCCGGCCATGGGCCACTGCACCTTGGGCGGGAGCGGACCCAGGGCGATCGGCGGCGGCGCCAACGAGCCACCGCGTGAATACCGCAATGCAGAGCATCACGTGGTGAGCGCTGCAATCAAGTGGGTTGAGCAAGGCGTCGCTCCCGAGAAGATCGTTGCATCGCAGCTTGGCACAGACGGCAAGGTCGTGCGGCAGCGCCCGATCTGCGCCTTTCCTGCGGAGGCCAGGTACAAGGGGGCGGGGGACGTGAACGTTGCGGTTAACTTTCAATGCGTGACGCCTGCTGCGTCAGAGCGCCCGCTGGCGGAGACGGATATGTTGCTGATCAAGAGTTCGCTTCGGCAGCGGGATATGAAGTTGCCGAACCGGTGATGCTGGCTGGTGGCGTCAGCCCGCGCTAGTGGCTGCGCGCATGGCGCCTTTGTCTTGCGAGCCGAACCCATGGCATGACTGCAAACACCAGCAGCAACGCGATGTAGACGGTGCCAGACACCTTGTCCCGGCTGGCAATAAATTCACCAAGCGTTCTGCTTTGCAAAACGGTTGCGAGGGCAAGCTCAGCTGCTACCGAGAGTGCCAGGGCAAGAACGCCTGCCATCAACGACCTTCGCGAAGACCCGATCTCTGGAAAGCGCCGGAGGATGAAGCCCGCTGCAAGGTAGATGACCGTGGCCATGATCGGCATCTCTGCAAGTTCTGCCCAACGCTCTCCGATGCGAGGAACGAGGAACGGCACCCGGACCACGCCGAGAAGAAATCCGGCGCCGAGCACGATGGCGAAGTAGGCGATGCCTGCCTTGATTGTTTTGGACACTGCGACGCTCACCAAAGGGCATCTTTCACGGGCCAGTCACGGCAAGTGAAGCCTTCGGATTCAAGGACAAAACGGTCTTCATCTTCAGAATGGTCTAAATCTTTAGGCTCCACACACAACTGAAGTACGAGGCAAGTGCATTTGACCAACTTGCCGAGCTTGGAGCCGGCACCGCAGAGGTGGACGTCGGCGGCTTGAGCATTGAGTCCAAGCCATGCTGCGTCATGTGCGACGGCTGGTAGTTGGGCGGACCCATTCCTTTTACCTTGAGGCACAGGGCGCTGTGCTTGTCCTTGTCGTCAAACATGGCTCCTGCTAAGGCTTGAAACTTGGCCTTTCTTGGCGGAGACACTGAGGCTGAGGCGAGGGTAAGTTCAGCAACGCGCGAATCTAGCGCCGTACATTTTCTGCCTGTCTCCGCGTTGGTTTGCGGTAGGTCTGCCGCTTCGCAGTCTTCAAGGTGGAGTGCAGCCGTAGCTACTGCGAAGGCAAGGAAGAGGGCGGTCTTCATAGGTATTTTGTGAAGCCTAACGTTCGAGTTTAGGCGGGACCAACGGTGGGACGGCAAGCCCGCGACGCAGTTGATAGGCCACACTGCGTTGCGGGCTTGCTGGCCCGCCGTTGGGCCTCGCCTCGAACGAGGGGTTAGGTCGCAGCCGCCGCGGTGGCCTTGCGGCGCATTATTAAAGCCCGGACCATTATTGCCACGATGGCAACGTTAACCAGGAAGAGAGTGGCGCCTAGCCAGGTTGGCTGGCGGATAAAGCGGCTGAGCTCAAGCGGAATGTATATTGCCCCGCTTCCGGCTGCCAAAACTTCAGCCCATGCTTTCTCGAAAAAAAGGCCGTATGCTTCGGCCAAGCGGATGGTTGCGTAGGTGGCTGCGCCAAAAGCAAGAAGCATTAATCTCGAATCCTGCGTATTGCTTGCGGCATCGATAAAGATTTGTGGGTATCGAGACGCTGGATTCAAATGTGCGTGATGAACAAGTCGGATTGCAATGTCGTGCAGATCTCTATGCAGCAGAGACAGAAGGCCAACGCCAGCGAGCAAAACTAGCAGCCCTTTTGCCGCCTCAAAGAATGCGATGAGCCTAATCGTTCTACGCTGATTCATATTCCGATAAAACTAGTATTGATCGCCAGTCTAGCGGAAGGTGGCGTGGGATCGGTTTTCTGCGGCCTAACGTGTTATATCGCGCACTTACATGTGCTCGATAAAACTGTGTTGCTCGATAACTCGGATAGGCGAAAAGTCGCTAACCCACTGATGCCACAGGTTTTTTTAGCCATCTGAACCAGCCCCAGCTGCATAAAAAGCGCCATATACACCGACGCATTCTTTGCGGAGAGCCGGACAAAACTGCAAGGCGCCGCGAGGCGCACGATTACCGACACGCTCGCGGCGCCTTCGCAGTTGGTCGGTCTCGACCGACCTGTTGAACAGCATGTGGATTCTCCATTTGGTGTAGCGGAAAATTCAGCGTCCGGTCCAGTTGGAGATCACTGAAGCGTGGCTGTGTGTACGCCTGCTTTCTACCGTCAATTACAGTTCTCTAATTGAATCGGTCGGCGCGAAAGTACATTTGACAGGTCAGGCTATCCAGCAACCTCAGGAGACACAATATGCAACGCAGAAAATTCACGGCCTCGCTGGCCACACTCGCCGCTGCCGCCGCCTTCGCGGCCGGCACTGCCCACGCAGCTGATCCCTACCCGAGCAGGCCCATCCGGGTGATCGTGCCCTATCCGGCCGGGGGCGTTGTTGACATTCAAACACGTGCGTTGACGCAGCGCCTGGCTGTCGAACTGAACCAGCCGGTGGTTGTCGAATCCAGGGCCGGCGCGAGTGGCAACATTGCAGCCGAGTTTGTGGCGCGTGCGCCTGCCGATGGCTACACACTGATCGTGTCTGCGAGCTTCATGATCAATAACCCGATGCTG
>JACMQX010000059.1 GCA_014376765.1 Ramlibacter sp.
GGCGTGAAGGCGTCCATCATGCTGGAGGAAACGAAGCTGCCGTATGAAGTGGACCTGGTCGACTTCGGCAAGAACGACCAGCTGTCGCCGGAGTTTTTATCGCTCAACCCCAACAACAAAATCCCGGCCATGATTGATCCCAACGGCCCGGGCGGCAAGCCGCTCGCCCTGTTTGAGTCAGGCGCGATGCTGGTGTACCTGGCGGCCAAGTCGGGCAAGTTCATGCCTGAAAGCGAGGCCGGCAAGTACGAGACGCTGCAGTGGTTGATGTTCCAGATGGGCGGCATCGGCCCGATGTTCGGGCAGCTCGGTTTCTTCCATAAATTCGCCGGCAAGGACTATGAAGACAAGCGGCCGCGCGACCGATATGTGGCAGAGAGCAAACGCCTGCTGGGCGTGCTGGAAACCCGCCTGAAGGGCCGCGCCTGGTTGATGGGGCGCGACTACACGATTGCCGATATTGCGACCTTCCCGTGGGTGCGCAACCTCGCTGGTTTTTATGAAGCTGCAGACCTGGTCGGCATCAACGACTTTCCTGAAGTGCAGCGGGTGCTTGCGGCATTTGTTGCACGGCCGGCGGTGATTCGCGGGCTGGCGATTCCCAAGCGGGCTTGACCGGCAGTCCTTGAGAGCGACAAGCTGCGGCGCCATGCCATCCTTGCGCCACTGCACCAAATGGGGGGCATGCGTCGGCGCAGTGTGCGCAGGCCGCACCCGGAGCAAGCCGGGCTAGGACGAGCGCAGTACTTTGAACAGGTACTCTTGCAGTTCACTTTCCCTGACGGAGTTGGGTTGTATGCGCCCCAACGCTGTCTGCGTTTCCGAGAAGATTTGCCGACGAGCTTCGGGAGGGAGGCTGGAGGCGCTTACCTTCTTTGTCAACTCCATGAGCAAGTCCAGTTTGATGGCACTCGGGAGGATGGGGCTGGGCTCACCGAGTCCGGACACGATGTCTTCCGCGTCATTGATGGCAACGCGACTGTCCCGGAAAGATTCGGGTTTAACCAATTCGTCAATGGCTGCTTGAAGAGCCTGCATTGTTGGACGCAAGTGCTGCGGCACGGAATCCCGGGGAACCAGTGAGCCACGTGACGCCGTGGCGCTTACCGCAAGGTCAACCGCTTCTTCAGTTGCGGCGGACGCCGGCGAGGGATTTGCGGTCTGTTTGATTTCCAGCGAAGGCTGGCGTTTCCTGAAAAGCTGGGATACGCCAGCTTTGAAACGTTCAGTCGCACTGCCCCGCGGAGAGGGTGAGTGGTCTGAGCTCGACCGTGGCGAGCTGGCGGATGTGCGCGGGCTGGTGGATGGACTGGTTTTTGGCAGAAATGAACGGCTTTTCGAAGCGCCCCTCATCGCGGGCAAAGTCTGTCCCTGAGGGTCAGTGATCAGGACAGCAGATCGCTCTTGCAGCGGTTTTTCTCCGAGAGACAGGAATTTCACCCTTGCGGCAAGCTCTGCTGGCAGTTCTGGCGCGACGTCGTCCTTTGCGATGTAGATGACATATTGCTCGGGATGCTCCCTGTCGATATCGTGGTTGAGGTGGCGTCGCATGAAGGCATCAGCGGTGCCGCTGCGCCTGGCCGAAAGCCCTGGGTTGTTCAGAGCGTTCTCTATCCATTCGTTGAGGCTGTTCACGATTTTCCCGAGCTCTTCCCTTTTCGGTGTGAGGGTGATGATTTCCCGTACCGTAGAAAAATGGTGCTCCATCTGACCAAACTCCGGGACTGGGGAGTAAATGACGCACCTCGCCTTGGCGGCTGGCCCTTGGCTGCCTGGCAAACCGGCAAGCTCGGACGGAAGTTGTGGGGGGTCCGAGTCGCTGACCAAGATCACGTTTTTCCCATCCACCTGGACTGAGCCATCTGCGACACGCCTGGTGAACTCAGCCACATCGTTTTGGCGGCTTTCGTGGAGCGCTGAATCACCGGTCGTTGCCCATGTGGTCAGTAAGCGTGTAAGTGATCGGACCTCGTCCGGCGACAGAGGGTCCTGTGCCTGTGGTTCCTGTATCGAGGGTTCTGTGGGAGGGCTGTCGACCTTGGTAGTCGCCGACAGTGATCCGCTTTGCACTGACCTATACGTCGTAGAAGCCGTTCGGACTGGCTGCAGGTCAACAGGCATGACGGTCCCTTGTTACTTCATAACCAACAGCTGGTCACCTGTGTTGGTAACGTTCTGTTTCCTGTCGTTCCGGTCCCATTGGGTCGATAAAATAAGTACCAAAGTACCTTTAATAGGTTCTTCAAATAATTAAAAGTAGTGGTTTGGTATTGAAAGGGGACGGAGATGCCAATTGATGGAGCACGTACAGGCGCTTTTTACAGCGCGAGTGAGGTCAAGGCCATACTCGCCGCCAGCAGGAGCCGGAGATATCTCAGACACGTGGAGATACAAACCACGGAAAGGCCCCGCCTTCCGTTTCTTGTGGAGCGGGACCGCGACCTGACGGCCCTCAAGTTTGGGGACGCAGCCCGGCGCGCTTTCGAGCTTTCTGGAACAGCGGCCACAGCGCCAGAAGCGTTCGCGCTGGCGGCGCTTGAAGCGGTTGCGGCCTCCAACGAACACAACACCCACTGCAGGGCGGGCATCCCGATTGATGCCGCCGTGCAGCAGACGCGGCGTGATCTGCGCACGGCCATCAAGGCATTGCTCGACGTTGAGGGTTTGCAGTTTGCTTCAAGTGCAGCCTTGAGCGCGGCTTGCGAGCGCCTGACCCGGTTTGAGACAGACCCCAACAAGGACAAGCTCAGGGGTTTGCGCGGCTTGATGTATACCCAGGTCTCCCAATGGCTGGCGCCCCATGAACTTGAGGCGCTGGCAGCTGCCTCAACAACGCCGGGCCTCAGACCCGAGACCTATGAGCGGGCAGAATCGATCAGCGCCAGAGCGTCGCTGACGTCACTCAGGCTGGCGCTGGATGTGGCGCAAAAGGCGCACTTGGCTGCGCCTCAAGATGCGGTCCTGAAAACGCGATACCAGCATCGATTGAAGCAGGCCTTCTGTGCCGCCGAACTCGTGTTTGATGGCGCCCGGCAGGCTTTCCAACAAGCCGACCAGGCCAGTCGAGAGGCCCATCAATCAGCGTTGGCGTTGTTCACCCCCGAAAGCAAAACGAATTGGCAAATTTCCCAATACGTCCGGACGCTGAAGAAAGACGCGCTGGTCCAGGTTGCCGCTGATTTGAAGAAGTATGCAAGCTTGCGAAAGTTGAGGCTTGAGCCTTACTGCGACAGTCTTCCGCTCGGCGACGAAACCATGGCAGAGCGGCGCCACGATGCTTTCGTTCAGCTCGCCTATGTCAACGCCGTGGCGGACGCCTGTGATCATCTGGTCCGGACGCTGGCTGACCGCCCACGGCTCCCGCGTTAGCCAATGCAAGTCAAACGTGCAGACGCGAATGGATGGGCCAGTCCGTGGAGTTCTGCGCAAGGCCTGCAAGGTGTGGGCGATGGGACAAATGCTGCGTGCAGCAAGGCTGTTTTGCCTCAGCCCTCTGTCAGCTCTGTCAGCTCTGCCAGCCCCGTCAGAACCGCGGCGTCTGTGCCTTACGCAGGCAAGCCGCTTACCGTGACCGAGCCTGTGCCTCCCCGGCATCCGGACAATCTTGAGGTCTGCCGGGAAGAGTCTGCGGCGCAATTTCTGAAAGCTGCGCGCCTGGCGACCACTTTGTCGGGCTCTGCTATCGCCAGGCCGGGCCCTTTTGTCAAGGCGGCCCTCGAAGCTGCGACCTGGTCCGAAGCGCACAACAGCTACTGCAGGGCTGGCATACCGATTGACGAAGCGGTGCAGGGCGCCCGTCGCCAACTCGAAGGCGCAATGGCGTTGGTGCTGGCTACCCATGGCAGTGACCTCCCGGCTCGCGACACGCTGGCCGAAGCGCGTCAACGCTTCGCCAAGCTGGGGGCCGACCCCAACAAGGACATGCCTGCCGGCATTCGAAGCCTGATCTACGGCCAGGCCTCAACGTGGCTGGCGCCGCACGAGGTGCAGGCGGTGGCTGCCGCCTCCACCCGCCCACACATGCAGGCCGCAGAGCTGGACCGTGTCGAGCTTGCCAGCGCCAAAACATCACTGCCTTCCCTGCGGCAAACGCTGAGTACAGCCTGGGACGCGCATCTGATCGCGCCCGACGACCCTGTGCTTGAGTTGCGTTTGGGTGCATGCCTGAAAGAAACGAGCTGCGCCATGACGCTGGTGTTTCACGATGCCATCAAGACGTACTTCGCAACGCAGAAGGCAGGCAGGGCAGCGCCCACCGAGTTTTTATTGTCGAGCTGGGAATTGCGACGGGAATACAAAATAAGCATCAACGGCATGAAGCGCGCCATGTGGGGTGTCGCTGCAGACCTTCAAAGCCTTGCGGGATTGCGCCTGAAACGCCTGGAGGCGCATTGCAAGAGGCTGGAAATGGACGCTGCGCGGCCTGCGATGCAGATCGACGAGGCGCGCAGCCAACTCAGCGAGGTGAGGGCCTTGATCGCAACCTGCGTCTACGTCAGGGCGATGTAGGTCGCCCGGTGCGCGACTTCGCCCGTCATGTCAGCTGCCGGGCAAGCAATGCCGCCACATGCACGGCTTCGCGCGCCGCCCCATCGCGGATCTGGTGACGGCAGCTTGTTCCGTCAGCCACAACCACGGCATCGGGCTGCCTTCGCACAGAGGGCAACAGGCTCAGCTCGGCCATCTGCATCGACACGTCGTAGTGGGACGCCTCATAACCGAAGCTGCCCGCCATGCCGCAGCAGCTGGACTCGATCAGTTCTGGCTTGGCGCCGGGGATCAGCTTGAGCACTTCAATAATGGGACTCACCGCACCAAAAGCTTTCTGATGGCAATGGCCGTGCAGCAGCATCGGCGCTGTGTGTGGCTTGAGCCGGGCGCGCAGGGTTTCGAGTTTTCCGGCAGATGCTTCGCGCGCCAAAAACTCCTCAAGCAGGAGGGCCTGCTGGCTGACGGTGATGGCCGCCTCGCCGAGGCCCATGACCAGCGTTTCATCACGCAGCGTCAAAAGGCAGGAGGGCTCAAGGCCGACGATGGCGATGCCTTTTTCCGCAAACGGTAGCAGGGCCTTGACCAGCTCGCCCGCCTTGGCCTTGGCGCGGTCCACCATGCCGCTGGCAAGATAAGTGCGGCCGCAGCACAGGTGCTTGCCGTCCGGCTTTTGCTTGGCGGCCACATGCACTGTGTAACCGGCGGCTTGCAGCACCTGAAGTGCGGCGACGGCGTTGCCGGACTCGAAATAACCGTTGAAGGTGTCGACGAACAGGATGACGGGTTTCTCTGCGGCCAGTACCTGCTCGCGGGTGGCTGTTGGCGTGAAGCGGGAGGCCATTTCTTGCTGAGGTGGATTGCGGGTGGAGCCCGCAATGACATGGGTGCTTTCCAGCTGCTTCCAGAAGGTGTTGCCCGTCCACTGCGGCAAGGTGCGGCGTGCCGAGAGGCCCAGCAGTTTCTCGCTCAGCCACGGCAGTCCGGGCACTGCATCGCGCAGGTTCATTAGCGGGGCAAAGCGGCTGGCCAGGTGCGCGTAGTCGGGCAACGTAGCCACCAGCCGGTCCTTCAGGGTGTAACCGTGCCTGGCCTTGTAGTGGTGCAGGAACTCCACCTTCATCTTCGCCATGTCCACGCCGGTGGGGCAGTCGCGTTTGCAGCCTTTGCAGCCTACGCACAGGTCCATCGCTTCCTTCACGGCTTCGCTGGTCAGTGAGGCCATGGCGCCACCGCCCTGAGCGGACTCGGGAAGCTGGCCGGACATCGCCAGGCGCAGCGTGTTGGCCCGCCCGCGGGTAAGGTGCTTTTCATCCAGCGTCACGCGGTAGCTCGGGCACATGGTGCCCGCGTCAAACTTCCTGCAGTGGCCATTGTTGTTGCACATCTCCACCGCCTTGGCAAAGCCTTGCGCGGGGTCGCCGCCCGTGCCGGGGGCGGTGGTTTTTTCGGTGGCCGGGTCGTTTTGCACGTTCCAGGCGCTCCAGTCCAGCGCGGTCTTGATGGGGATCACGGTGTAGCTGGGCGCAAAGCGCATGAGGCGCGTGTCGTCCATTTTCGGCGGGTCGATCACGCGCCTGGGGCACAGCAGGTTGGCCGGGTCCATGTACGACTTGATCTGGCGGAACGCATCGTTGATGCGCGGGCCAAACTGCCACTCGATCCACTCACCGCGGCACAGGCCGTCGCCATGCTCGCCGCTGTAGGCGCCCTTGTATTTGCGCACCAGGGCCGAGGCTTCTTCAGCGATCGCCCGCATCTTCTGCGCGCCTTCACGGCGCATGTCCAGGATCGGCCGCACATGCAGCGTGCCCACAGATGCATGCGCATACCAGGTGCCCTTGCTGCCATGCTTGCGGAACACCTGGGTGAGCGAGTCGGTGTATTCGGCCAGGTGCTCAAGCGGCACGGCGCAGTCTTCAATGAAGCTCACCGGCTTGCCGTCCCCCTTCAGGCTCATCATGATGTTGAGGCCGGCCTTGCGCACCTCCCATAGATTTTTCTGCGGCGCGTCGTCCACCATCTCGATGACGGAGCCGGGCAGGCCCAGGTCGCCCATCAGCTCGACCAGCTGGCGCATCTTGGGCAGCAGCGCGGCTTTGGAGGCACCGGAGAATTCCACCAGCAAGATTGCATCGGGCTTGCCGATCAGTGCGGTGCGCACGGTGGGCGCAAAGGCAGGGTTTTGCAGGGACAGCTCGATCATGGTGCGGTCCACCAGCTCGACTGCGCTCAGGGTGCCATCCATGCCACCGTTCCCATTCAAACCGAGCTTCACGATGTGCTGGGCCGAGTCCATTGCCTTGTAGAAGGTCGGGAAGTTGACCACGCCCAGCACCTTCGCGCGCGGCAGTTCGGCCAGTTGCAGCGTCAGGCTTTTGGTCAGCGCCAGCGTGCCTTCGCTGCCGATCAGCAGGTGCGCAAGGTTGACGGAGCCGTCTTTCGTGTAGGGCTTCTCGTTCTGGTTGTTGAAGATGTCCAGGTTGTAGCCGGCCACGCGGCGCAGCACCTTGGGCCAGCGCGCCTCGATCTCGGGGGCCAGGCCATCAGCCAACGCCTTGACGTAGTCGCCCAGCGCGCGGGCCTTGCCACTGCTGGCGTCGTAGCGGCCCAGGCTGAGCAGGTCGCCGTCAGACGTCCAGGCTTCTGCGCCCAGCACGTTGTGCACCATGTTGCCCCATGCAATGCTGCGGCTGCCGCAGGAGTTGTTGCCGGCCATGCCGCCCAGCGTGGCCTGCGCGCTCGTGGACACGTCTACCGGGTACCAGAGGCCGTGCTGCTTCAAGCCCGCGTTGAGGTGGTCCAGCACGATGCCGGGCTCGACCCTGGCGGTGCGGCCTTCCACATCAACTTCCAGCACGTTCTTCACATACTTGGAATAGTCGATGACCAGGCCCGCGCCGGTGGTCTGGCCGCACTGGCTGGTGCCGCCGCCGCGCGCAATGATGGGGACGTTCATGTCGCGGCAAATGGCCAGGGCGGTGGCCACCTCAGCGGCTGAGCGGGGCACGAACACGCCAACTGGCATCGTCTGGTAGATGGACGCGTCGGTTGCATAGCGGCCCCTGTCTGCCGGGGTGAACAGCACCTCGCCCTGCGTTTCCTGCGCAAGCCGCTGGGCCAGGCGGCCTGCCACTTCGTTGCTGATGCGGGAGACGCTGTCGTAGACATTGGCTGCAGCCTGCTGCGTGACTTTGAGGGGAAGAGGTGCGTTCATGCGCGGGCCTTTGTTGCGCGGGGCGCGGTGGATGTGGCCGATGTGGCTGATGCTGCTCCTGCCCGTAGCTGCTCAACCACCACATCACGTTTGTTGTTCAGATGGGTGACGAGGATCGTGCGCATTCGCGCGCTGTCATGCGCCGCGAGTGCTTCAATCATCTGCTCATGTTCCTTCACGGCGCGCTGCCATTTGTCTTCGTCCTGGTTGGAGCGAAAGCGCAGCGCTTGCAGGCGCGCGTTGACCTGGTTGTAGGTGGTGGTGAGCACACTGTTCTTGGCGGCAAGGTTGATCGCGCGGTGAATGCCGGCGTTGATGCGGTAGTAGGCCGACAGATCGCGCCGCGTGTGGGCGGCCAGCATCTCGTAGTGCATGGCGCGGATCTCGGCCAGCTCGGTATCGGTCACGCGCTGCGCGGCCAGCTCGCCCGACATGGCTTCCAGGCCGGCCATGACCTCAAAGGTGGCCAGTACGTCAGCCTCGGTCAGCTCTACGGCTATCGCGCCGCGGTTGGGCAGCAGCTCGACCAGGCCTTCAGCCGCAAGCATCTTGATGGCTTCGCGCAGCGGCGTGCGCGATACCTCCAGCACTTCGGCCAGCTCGCGTTCATTGAGCTTGGCGCCAGGCTTGATGCGGCTTTCCACCAGCATCAGGCGCAGGCGCTGGGCCACCTGTTCATGCAGGGCGGCCGGTGCCAGGGAAAGGATTTTGGCTGTCATGCGCTAATTTTGTATGCAAAATAAAGACCTGTAAAGGGGTTAGGTAGCTGTAAGCGAGCTTGACAAAGATTTTTTGTATGCAAAAAATAGGGCCTTCGCTGTATACCGACAAGGACGCACCCTACATGCTGACGCTCGACTTTCATCCCACAGGCCGCCACTTCCTGCAAATTCCCGGCCCGTCGCCGGTGCCGGACCGCGTGCTCCGTGCCATGAGCCTGCCCACCATCGACCACCGCGGACCGGAGTTCGCTGCCCTCGGCCTCAAGGTGCTGGCCGACATGAAGCAGATTTTCCAGACCCGTCACCCGGTGATGATCTACGCCGCATCCGGCACAGGTGCATGGGAAGCGGCGCTGGCCAATACCCTCAGCCCCGGCGACCAGGTACTGATGTACGAGTCCGGCCACTTCGCCACGCTGTGGCAAAAACTCGCCACGCGGCTGGGCCTGAAGACCGAGTTCATCGGCCTGCCTGGCGCTGAAGGCTGGCGCCGCGGCGTGCAGCCGCAGATGATCGAGGAGCGCCTGAAGGCCGACACCCAGCACGCCATCAAGGCGGTGTGTGTGGTGCACAACGAAACTTCCACCGGCGTGACCAGCAACATCGCCGCCGTGCGCAAGGCGATCGACGCTGCGAAGCATCCTGCGCTGCTGATGGTGGACACCATTTCCGGCCTGGCCTCTGCCGAGTACCGGCATGACGACTGGGGTGTGGACGTGAGCGTGAGCGGCTCGCAAAAAGGCCTGATGCTGCCGCCTGGCATCAGCTTCAACGCCCTCTCGCCAAAAGCGATTGAGGCCAGCAAGACCGCCAGGCTGCCCAAGGCCTTCTGGGCCTGGGACGAGATGATCGAGATGAACAAGACGGGCTACTGGCCCTCCACCCCCAACACCAACCTGCTCTACGGCCTGAGCGAGGCCTGCGACATGCTGCTCTCCCAGGGCCTGGATGCAGTGTTCGCCAGGCATGTGCGCTGGGGCGAGGGCGTGCGCGCTGCCGTCAAGGCCTGGGGGCTGGAGATTCAATGCGCTGACGCCGCCGTTTATTCACCCGTGCTCACCGGCGTGATGATGCCCGACGGCGTGGACGCCGACGCGGTGCGCAAGCTCATCTACGAGCGCTTTGACTGCTCGCTTGGCACGGGCCTGGGCAAGGTCAAGGGCAAGATGTTCCGCATCGGCCACCTGGGCGACTGCAACGACCTGACGCTGATGGCGGCGCTGTCTGGCTGCGAGATGGGCCTGAAACTCTCGGGCGTGAAGCTCGCGGGCTCGGGCGTGTTGGCGGCGATGGATTATTTTGCGGCGCACCCCGTGCCCATGCAGTTGCAGAAGGCCGCGTAAGGGCTGTCATCCCGGACCCAAGCCGGGATCCACCTTTGAGCGCCAACATGGATCCCGGGTCAAGCCCGGGACGACAGTTGAATAAATCCCAAGGAGACACAAACATGAAACGCAGAACCCTCATCACCGCCGCAGCCGCCGGCGTCGCCACACTGGCCTCACCCATGATCGGGGCGCAGACCTTGCCAGGCGGCCCGGTGCGCATCATCGTCGGATTTCCACCCGGCGGCGGCACGGACGCGCTGGCCCGCGTGGTGGGGCAGAAGTTGTCCGTCATGTGGAACGTGCCTGTGGTCATCGAGAACAAGGCGGGCGCGGCCGGTGTGATCGCCGCTGACTTTGTGGCCAAGGCCAATGGCGATGGCAACACGCTGCTGATGGCCCATATCAACAGCCACGCGCTGGCACCGGCCATGGGCATCAAGCTCGCATACGACGCCGAGAAAGACTTCACGCCGATCAGCATGGTGGCCGTCACGCCCAACGTGCTCATCTGCAACGCCGACCAGCCGGCCAAGACCGTGAAGGACCTGGTGGCGCTGTGCAAGGCCAAGCCGGGGCAGCTCAGTTTTGCCTCCGCCGGTGGCGGCTCGGCCCAGCACTTTGCGCTGGAGATGTTCAAGCTGCAGGCCAAGATATTTGCCCTGCATGTACCTTACCGCGGCTCGGGCCCGGCGCTGATTGACCTGATCAGCGGGCAGGTGAACTACTGCTTTGAAACCATGACGTCTGCTGCGCCGCACATCCAGGGCGGCAAGGCCATTGCGCTGGCGCAAACGCGCCTGAAGCGCGCCAAGAGCTTCCCCAACCTGCCGACCATGGCCGAACAGGGTTTCCCCGGTTTCGAGGCCACCGTCTGGTACGGCCTCATGGGCCCCGCAAAGATGCCGCAGGGCATGGCGCAGCGTATGAACGAGGACGTGAACAAGGTGCTGGCGATGCCCGATGTGCAGGCCAAGATGGACCAGTACGGCGCGGAAGACGGCGGCGGGACGATAGAGAAGTTCGCCGGCTTCATCAAGTCGGAGCAGCAGAAGTGGGCGCAAGTGGCCAAGGCGGCCAACGTCCGTCCCGACGCTTGACGTATGGTCCCCCCTCCCAGAGGGGGAGGGGGCAAGAAAAAAGCCGCCTCGCGGCGGCTTGATTTCACGGCCGGCGTTGCGCCGGAACGTAAGGGGTCCGACCTTCAATATGCCTGAAGGTGATGCGCCCCTTGGTCAAGTCGTAGGGCGAGAGTTCGAGTGAAACTTTGTCGCCCGCCAGGATGCGGATGTGGTTCTTGCGCATCTTGCCGCCGGTGTAGGCGATCAGCTGGTGACCGTTGTCCAGCGTGACGCGAAAGCGCGAGTCGGGCAGCACTTCCTCGACCTTTCCGTTCATCTCGATCAGTTCTTCTTTAGCCATGGCGAATCTCCGAAAATTTAAAAAAACGGTGCAGGACGCCGGTGTAAAACACATACGTTGCGCTCTTGGCCGATGGCTTTGAGCGGGCACCTGCTGTAGCAAGGCGCTGTGTCACGCTGTGGAATCCGGGCTTTGAGATGGCGGTCTGGGCAAACCAGGCTTTTGAAAGAGTGGCAACGCGCGTGTCGAAGGGTCCTGCCGATGGCGTGATTGTACCGCTTTACCCCTCAAAGCCCATCACCCCGAACTCAGCCTGACAAGCCCTTGTAGAGCATGTAGGCCGCCAGCATGTACAGCAGCGCGGCAAACAGCCGTTTCATCTGCTTGACGGGCAGCGCATGAGCTGCCCTGACGCCCAAAGGGGCCATCAACACACTCGCTATCGCAATGACGACCAACGCGGGAAGGAACAGGTAGCCAAATGAGCCTGCCGGCAAGTCCTGCACGTTCTGGCCGGCAATGATGTAGCCCGTCACATTGACCACTGCAATCGGAAAGCCCAGCGCTGCGCTGGTGGCCACTGCGTTGTGAATAGGCACGTTGCACCAGGTCATGAAGGGCACGCTGACAAAACCTCCGCCCGCACCCACCAGGCCCGAGAGAAAACCAATGCCGCTGCCGGCAGCCAGTTGCCCCGCCGTGCCGGGCATTGTGCGCGTGGCGGCAGGCTTTTTATCCAGCAATATCTGCGTGGCCGAGAAGCCGACAAACCCGGCGAAGAACAGCGCCAGCCAGGTCCCCTTGAGCAGCGCGAAAACACCCAGACTTGCAATCAGGCCGCCCAGCATGATGCCGGGCGCCAGCTTTTTGACGATGACCCATCGCACCGCGCCGCGCTTGTGGTGCGCCCGCACGCTGGAGACCGAGGTGAAGATGATGGTGGCCATGGAGGTGGCAATCGCCATCTTCACCGCCAGGTTCGGCGCCACGCCGCGCTGGCCCATGATGATGGTGATGAAGGGCACCATCAGCATGCCGCCGCCAATACCCAGCAGGCCAGCGAGAAAGCCGGTGCACAGGCCGAGCAGGGCCAGTTCAATGATCAGTTGGGGTTCGAATGTCATGAAAGGAAATGGCGCAGCGGTCGGGCAGCTGAATGAAAAGACTCCGGCGCCCGGGACAAGGGGCAGCGGAGTCTTATGCAAAAAAGGTGCCTGCAGAACCACCGGATCGGCATCCTGAACCGGGGTTCAGGTGGGCGAGGGCAGCTTGAGGTTGGGCTCATCTACGCGAGACGATCACGCTCCACAAGCGATGTTCCAAGCCCGGCTCTAAGAGCATTGGTTCAAGGAAATATAAAACCCGGCATGGACTGCAAGCAGTTTCATTCTATGCCGACCGCGCTGCTGTTGTGCAGGGCCGCGGTGAACTCTGATGTAAAGAAAACCGGTGGAATCAGAGCAGTCGGCCGTCACCGCCGAGCGTGCCGTCAAGCCGCGCCATGAGTTCAGCAAGCCGGGGGTCAGCCGCGCCATCTGGCGCGTAAGGAGCGGCTGCATCGCTGTGGCCATTTCCGGCTGCATGAAGGCCGCCAAAGCTCGATGCCTGGAACGCCGGTGGCACGGCGGCAACGCGTTCAGGTACATCAAACGCGAGGTTCAGCGCGGCAAGCACGGCAATGCGGTCGCGCGCCTTGACCTTGCCTGCGTCGCGGATCTTGCACATGGCGGTGTCGACTTTTTCAACCGCGTCCAGCAGCCGGGACTCGCCGCCCTCAGGGCAGCTGAGCAAGTAGCTTTGACCCATGATCTGGACTTCGAGTTGCTTCAGGACGGTCATGGTGCTGCTTTGTTGATGGCGGCGGGGGCCTGCGATTCAGGCAGGCGTTCCAGCAGGGCTTCGACCCGGGCCCGCGCCGCGCCCAGGCGCGACTTGAGCGAGTCGCGTTCATGGGTGAGGACTTCAACCTGTTCGGCCAGCAGCGCGTTGGTGCGCTGGAGTTCTTCGTAGCGAAGCAGCAGGCGCTCCACGCGCTCGGCGATCTGGTCGATTTGGGTCGGGTTGGCCATGTCAGGATTTTTCTTTCACTGCAGATTGTAGGGTTTGCGCCTTGTCTGCACCCTAAAATGCCCCTGTTGGTGCTCGCGGTGTGGTTCACATGCCGCAGTTCAACGGGAAGCAGGAGGCCCACCGCTTTCACACCGCCCGCGCAGTGTGCAAAGCCCAAGGCTAACCTGCGCTGCCCCCGCAACGGTCAAGTGGACGCATCACCCGATGCAGCTTTCATCAAAGGTCACTGAACGCCCTGAACAAGCGTTTGGGAAGGCGATGAAGGTAGCTCCATCAGCCCGGATACCGGCCAACAAGGTGGGCGTGCGCGCGTTCGAAAGAAGGCAGCACGGCCGTGACGTCCATGCACTGGCGGGGAAGCCGGTGAGGACACTTTGCCTTTTTATTCCTATCATGAAAATTTCTGTTTCTTCTTTCCGGCTGCGCAGCCGTGCGCTTCGTTCCATGGCCGTTTTGCCTTTGGCCATGGCGGCCTCTTCGGCCTGCCTCGCGCAAAGTGCGGCTGCGTTGCCGGGCGTTACGGTAACGGCCAAACGTGTCGCGCAGGACCTTCAGTCAGCGCCGTTTTCCGGTGTGGTGCTCACAGGCGAACAGATCCTTGCCTCGGGCGCGAGCGACGCGAATGACGCCATCCGCCGGCTGGTCGGCATTCCTTCGCGTACCGACCTTCGCGGCGGGCGCAACTACACGCTGGACCTGGGCGGCTTTGGCGCCACGGCTGACCAGAACGTGGTGGTGGTGGTGGACGGCGTGCGCATCTCGGAAAACGAGCTGGCCACCGCGCGCCTTTCCGCAATCGCGCCCGAGCTGATCGAGTCGATTGAAATCATCCGCGGCGGCTCGTCCGTTCAGTGGGGCGAGGGTGCGAGCGCCGGGGTCATCAACGTCAGGCTGAAGCGCGCGACCAGGGAAGGCTTCAACGGTTCGGCCAGCGCGCAGATCGAGAGTTATTCTGGCCGCGACCTGCGTGCGCAGCTGGGCGGGGGCAATGGCAACATCGGTTTTGATATCAGTGCCCGCAGCTTGCGTACTGACGGCTACCGCGCCAACAGCACGGACAAGCAGGAGACCCTTTCAGCAGGGCTCAATGGCAGCCTGGGGGGTCTCGGCTTTCGCGCGCGGCTCAGCCATGAGGAAGAAAAAGGCCGCTTTCCTGGCCCGTTGACCTTTGCACAGTTTGCAGCCAACCCACGCCAGAGCGTCACGCCAAATGACTTTGGCAACTACGCCGAAACCCGCCTGAGCGCAGGCGTTGACTACAAGCTGGACACCGTCACGCTGGCCGTGGATGTCGGCCATCGCGACCGCGAAACCTCGGGCAACTTCAGCGGCTACAGCGTGACCGGCAAGAGCCGCGTGAACCAGGTCTCGCCCAAGGCGACGTACAACGGCCGCATGGGCGAGGCCGCGCTGACGCTGTTGGCCGGGATGGACTTTTTTGACTGGGAATTTGATGGCGTTGACAGCCTCGGCCAGAACGAAAAATCCCACCAGAGAAACCGGGCCTTCTATCTGTCGGGCGATGTGTTGCTGGCTTCAGGCACGCGCCTGTCGGCCGGCGCGCGCACGGAGAAGGTCAACAAGCGCGCGGTGGACCCGGTGAACTTCGTCAACTATGACCGCGACAACAACGTGAATGCGTGGGATTTGGGCGTCAACCAGGCGTTAACCGCCGGCTTCAATGTGTACGGCCGCGCGGCCAAGTCCTACCGCCTGCCCAACATCGACGAGAACCGTTACCTCTTCACTGCTCTGCGGCCGCAAAACACGCGTGACCTGGAGGCCGGCCTCAAGTGGCAGGCCGCTGAAGGTCACACCGCCGGCGTGCGGGTGTTCCGGCAGAAATCAATTGACGAGATTGCGTTTGATGCCACCACCTTCAGCAACGTGAACCTGGACCCGACCCTGCGCAGCGGCATCGAGCTGAGCGGCCGCGCCCAGATCGCGAAGAATTTTGCAGTGACCGGCACGTTGCAAACCGTCAAGGCAAAGTTCTCTTCCGGTCCCAACAACGGCAAGGAAATTCCGCTGGTGTCGGAGCATTCCGGCACGGTGCGGCTGGACTGGCGCATTGATGACCGCCAGACGCTGGACCTTGGGGTGAGGTACCTGGGCAGCGCGCGCTTTGGCAATGACGACGCCAACACCTGCGCCGTGAAGATTCCGTCCAGCACGCTGGTGGACGCCCGCTACGCCTGGCGGTTCGACAAGATCGAAGTCTCCCTGGCCGCAGACAACCTGGCCAATCGCAAAAGCTACAGCCAGGGTTTCAGCTGCGTGACGGGCTCGCTCTACCCGGACCCGGGCCGCGTCCTCAAGGCGGCCGTACGCTACAGGTTCTGATGACCTCTTTGCGCGCACATTGCCCAATCGCATAAAGTGCAAAGCATGGGCATGAACGCATTGCAATGGGGACCGCAGAGAATCGTCTGCCTGACGGAAGAGACCACCGAGTGGCTCTATCTGCTGGGCGAGGAGCGGCGCATCGTGGGCATCTCGGGCTACACGGTGCGCCCGCGCCGGGCCCGGGAGGAAAAGCCCAAGGTCAGCGCTTTCCTGAGCGCGAAGATCGGCAAGATCCTCGAGCTGAAGCCCGACTGCGTGTTTGGCTTTTCCGACCTGCAGGCAGACATCGCGGCCGAGCTCATCAAAAAAGGTGTGCAGGTCACGGTGTTCAACCAGCGCAGCGTGGCGGAGATTTTTTCCATGCTGTACCAGGTGGCAGCGATGGTGGGGCAGCCTGAGCGGGGGCTGGAGCTGATCGCCGGCATGCAGGCGAGCCTGGCCGCTATTGCGGACGCCGCACGCGCCTTGCCGCGCCGGCCACGCATTTATTTTGAAGAGTGGGACGAGCCGCCCATCAGCGCCATCCGCTGGGTGTCGGAGCTCCTCACGCTGGCCGGCGGGGACGACTGCTTTGCCGAGTTGTCGCTGGAGGCAATGGGCAAGGGCCGCATCATTGCGGACGGCGACGAGATCGTGCGGCGCAACCCCGACATCATCATTGGCTCCTGGTGCGGCAAGAAGTTTCGTGCAGAGAAAGTGGCCGCGCGCGTTGGCTGGGAAGGCGTCAACGCGGTGAAGACGGGGCAGTTGTTCGAGATCAAGTCGCCGGATATTTTGCAGCCCGGTCCTGCCGCGTTGACAGATGGCGTGGCGCAGCTGCACCGCATCGTCATGGAGTGGAGCCGGGTGCATGGGCAGGTGGCGGTGGAGGCAATGCCGTGACGTTCTGGCTGCGCATCGTCAAGCGCCTGCGGGCCGCCGGGTCCACGCTGGCACTTGGCTGCCCGCGCCGCAAAAAGCCATGGCTCGCCGCAGCTGCGTTGCTTTTCGCAGCGCTGGCTGCACAGGCGCTGGAGATCACCGACGACCGGGGCGTGACTGTGTCGCTGGCCCGCCCGCCCCAGCGCATCGTGACGCTGCTGCCGTCCCTCACCGAGTCAGTCTGCGAGTTGGGCAGGTGCAGCAGCATCGTCGGTGTGGACCGCTACTCCAACTACCCGGCGCAGGTGCGCGCGCTGCCGCAGGTGGGCGGCGGCATTGACCCGAATGTGGAGGCGGTGGTGGCGCTCAGGCCGGATGTCGTGTTGATGGCCACGTCGTCGCGCGCAGTGCAACGGCTGGAGTCGCTGGGCATCAAGGTGCTGGCGCTGGAGCCCAAAAACATGGCCGGGGCGCAGCGGCTTTTCATCAAGCTGGGGCAGTTGCTGGAGGTGGCGGATGCAGACCGCCTGTGGCGCAACATTGATGCGGGTGTGCAGGCTGCAGCGCAGACACTGCCGGCCAGTGCCAGGGGCACTCGCATTTATTTTGAAGCCAGCCGCGGGCCTTACGCAGCCGGGCAAACCTCTTTCATCGGCGAGATGATGACGCGGCTGGGCGTAGCCAACATCATCGCGCCCGAGCTGGGTATGTTTCCCAAAATCAACCCCGAATATGTGGTGCGGGCCAACCCCGACATCATCATGCTGGGTGAAGACAACGCGCTGGGCCTGGCGCAGCGGCCCGGCTGGGCCAACATCCGGGCGATCCGCGAACGGCGGGTGTGCGTCTTCAAGCCTGAGGAGTCGGATGTGCTGGTGCGCGCGGGCCCTCGCATGGCAGAAGCGGCGCGGCTGATGGCGCGCTGCATTGCCGGCGAAGTGGGGCAGGCGCGCCAGTTGGGGCAGGGCGCGCGATGAACCGCGATCTTGCGTCAGGCGCTGCGCCTTTCAGCCTGCGCAACAACACACCGGAGCAGCGCAAGGCGTGGTGGCTGATGCTGGGGCTGTTGGCTGTCGCCTTCATTACAACGATCATCGGCGCCAGTGTGGGCAGCACTGGTTTTGAAAGCGTGCTCCACGCGCGTGACGACGCGGTGGCCTGGCAGATCGTTTGGGACATTCGCCTGCCGCGAACCCTGGGCGCGTGGATCACCGGCGCCTTGCTCGGTCTTGCCGGCGCGGTGGCGCAGGGGCTGTTTCGCAATCCGCTGGCCGACCCGTTTTTACTGGGTAGCGCCTCGGGCGCGGCGCTGGGCGTGGCGGTGGCTTTGGCGCTGTTTCATGTGTCGCCCTTTGCCACGCAGTGGGTGGTGCGGCTGGGCCTGACTGGCGCTGCGTTTGCCGGCGCCGTGATGGGCGTGCTGCTCACGCTCACGCTGGCCAAAGGCGTGCAACACACGCTGCGCCTGCTGCTGGCCGGTGTAATTGTGGGGGTGGTGCTGGGTGCCGCGCGTGATCTGGTCACGCTGGCCGTACCCGAAATCCTGCAGGCGATGCAGGCCTTCAGTCTGGGCAGCACCGGGTTTATCAGCTGGACCTCTTGCGCCCTGATGGTCTGCATGTGGGGCGTATGCATGGTCACGGCCTGGATGCTCAGCCACATGCTGGACGGCTTGTCGTTAGGCGAGGCCACAGCGCGCAGCCTTGGCCTGCCAATGGTGCCCATGCGTGCGGCGCTGGTGGGCGTGCTCGCGCTTGCCACTGGCACCGCAGTGGCGCACACCGGCTTGATTGCGTTCGTCGGCCTGGCCGCACCGCACCTGGTGCGCTCCATCGCGCGGACCACGCATGGCCGGCTCATCATGCTCAGCTCGCTCATGGGTGGCGTGTTGTTGATGGTGGCCGACGTGCTGGCCCGCTGGCTGGTGGCGCCGCAGGAGTTGCCGGTGGGCGTGCTCACCGGTCTTGTGGGCGGCAGTTATTTGCTGTGGCTGATGCACAGGCGCACGGCGCGCGGGAGTGGTGTGCTGTGACTGCTACCCACGCGCCGTCAGTAGCAGCCCTAAGGGCGCGCGGCCTGCATGTGAGCCTGGGGCACGCCGAGGTGCTGCACGGCATTGACCTGCAACTCGCAGCTGGCCGCTGGACCAGCATCGTCGGACCCAACGGCGCGGGCAAGTCCACTTTGCTCAAGGCGCTGGCAGGGCTGCTTACCCATCATGGCGAGGTGCATCTGCTCGGCCAGCCGCTGGCCAGCCTGCGGCACCGGCAGCGCGCGCAGCGCATGTCCTGGCTGGGGCAAAGCGAAGGCGCGGCAGACGACCTTACTGCCTATGACGTGGCGATGCTCGGCCGCCTGCCGCACCAGGCCTGGCTGGCGGCCCCCAGCGAGGCCGACCATGCAGCCGTGCGCGACGCCCTGCAGGCCACCCAGGCCTGGGACTGGCGCGACCGGCCCCTGGGCCAGCTGTCTGGCGGGGAAAGGCAGCGCGTGCTGCTGGCGCGCGCGCTGGCTGTGCAGGCGCAGGTGCTGTTGATGGATGAGCCA
>JACMQX010000060.1 GCA_014376765.1 Ramlibacter sp.
GCGCGGGTGCAGGGCAAAGTCCAGCGCATTGCGAGGCGTGATGCGAAAGGGAACGGAGAACTGGTTGTGAAAATCGCGCTCACGCTTGCCGCCCACGGCCAGGTCCACGGTGATGACCAGCGCCTCAAAGTCTGCGGCTTGCGCGCGTTCGATCATCTTCCAGAAAAAGTCCTGGTTTTTCAGGACATAGGCCTGAAACCACAGGCGTCCTGAAGAGGCCTTGGCCACCGCCTCGATGGAGGCCGTGCCGCTGCTGGAGAGCGTGAAGGGGATGCCATGCTTTTCAGCGGCCCGGGCCAGGTGCAGGTCCGCATCACGCCAGCCAAAAGCCAGCGCGCCCGTGGGCCCTATTCCCATCGGCATGCCCATGGGCTGACCAAACAGGGTGGACGCGGGCGTTGCTGCACTGACGTCCACCAGCACGCGGGGCGACAGCCGGTGTTGGTTAAAGGCAGATCGGTTGGCCGCCATCGTGCTCTCATCTTCCGCGCCGCCTTCGTAAAAATCGTAGATGCTGCGCGGCAGGCGCTTTTGCGCGAGGCGGCGAAGGTCGTCAATCGAGTAGCAGGCACTGACGCTGCGGGGTACTCGCGAAGTGGGGGGGCGCATGGGGCCATTATGGGAAATGGCGGGGCGTCTGGCTGCCCATCAGCCGAAATGCAAGGTTTCGAGATCGTGAACGTAAGGTGACGGGACACCCCCCCCCGCAACACGTCCTCGATGCCTGCGGTGCGCTGCTGTCGATGATCAACGGGGTATTGGTGCAGTTCAAGCGGCCAAAGAAAAAGGGTTAGCAGCCTGGTGACTGCTAACCCTTATCAAAGACTGGCGGAGCGGACGGGACTCGAACCCGCGACCCCCGGCGTGACAGGCCGGTATTCTAACCAACTGAACTACCACTCCTGGTAGATAACATTCGCTCTTTCGAGCCAAGTCGCCGGCCTGTGAAGGCTGGCTGTCACCGACTTGTGCCGTCGCTCATCTTGCAATGAATTCTGGCGACCCTACGGGGATTCGAACCCCGGTAGCCACCGTGAAAGGGTGGTGTCCTAGGCCTCTAGACGATAGGGTCAAAACCTTGGAACAAACTCAACAAACTGTCTGAATCTCAAATCTTTGGTGGAGGTAAACGGGATCGAACCGATGACCTCTTGCATGCCATGCAAGCGCTCTCCCAGCTGAGCTATACCCCCTCAATTTCACCCCGTAGATTTCAGTTGCTGCCTTGTAAGCTGCTTCTGAATTCTGAGCCTCAAATTATAGCCTGAAAAATCACGCGCCTTTCAGCCGCGCCAGCACGGTTTCCCGCGAGGCGAGTTCCAGCAGGGCGTCAAGCGACGGGGTTTGCGCCGTCCCCGCCACCAGCACCCGCACCGGCATCGCAAGCAGCGGCATTTTCATGGCATACAGGGCCAGCACTTCCTTGATGGCCGAGGCAATCGCTGCCTTGTCCCAGGTGGGAAGCGCCGCAAGTTTTTCTGACAGCGTGACAAGCGCTGGCTTGACGGCGTCCGTCACGTGCTGGGCCTTTTCTTCTGGCTTGGATTGCACGTCTGCGTAGAACACTGCGGCCCAGTCGGCCAGCACCAGGAGGGTGTCGCAGCGGTCCTTGAACAGGCCGCAAATACGGGGCAAGCGGTCATCCGGCGTGATGCCGCGCTTTTGCAGGTGGCCGGCCACCAAGGCAGCCAGTGCGTCATCGCTTAAGGCCTTCAAGTGCTGGGCGTTGACCCACTTGAGCTTGGCTTCGTCAAACTGCGCGGCGCTCTTGCCCAAGTGGTCAAGGCTGAACCACTGCAGGAACTGTTCGCGCGAAAAAATCTCGTCGTCACCATGGCTCCAGCCCAGGCGCGCGAGGTAATTCACCATCGCTTCGGGCAGGTAGCCTTCATCGCGGTAGGCCGTTACTGCCTTGGCGCCGTTGCGCTTGCTCATTTTGGCGACGTGCTTATCGCCGTTCTCGTCCACCGTCTCGGTCAGTACGGTGGGCAGGTGTGCGTACACCGGCGGCTCCTTGCCCAGCGCCTTGAAGATGTTGATCTGGCGCGGTGTGTTGTTGACGTGGTCGTCGCCGCGGATCACGTGAGTCATGGCCATGTCGATGTCGTCCACCACCACGCAGAAGTTGTAGGTGGGCGTACCGACCGTCTCGCCGACTGGCGCAGGCCTGGCGATGACGAGGTCGTCCAGTTCGTCGTTGCTGATTTCGATGCGGCCCTTGACCTTGTCTTCCCACACCACTTTGCCGCCCTGCGGGTTCATGAAGCGCAGCACGGGCTGCACGCCTTGCGGCACCGGCGGTAGCGTTTTGCCGGGCGCGGGGCGCCAGGTGCCGTCGTAACGGGGTTTTTCCTTGGCCTCGGTCTGGCGTTCGCGCAGCGCGTCCAGCTCGGCCATGCTCATGTAGCAGGGGTAGACCAGGCCGTCATTGAGCATCTGGCCCAGCACTTCCTTGTAGCGGGCCATGCGCTGCATCTGGTAGTAGGGGCCTTCGTCGTAGTTCAGGCCCAGCCAGCTCATGCCTTCAATGATCACGTCCACCGCCGCTTGCGATGAGCGCTCTTCGTCAGTGTCTTCAATCCGCAGGATAAAGTCGCCGCCAGTGGCTCGGGCAAAGGCCCAGGGGTAGAGCGCGGAGCGGATGTTGCCCAGGTGAATGAAGCCGGTGGGTGACGGGGCGAATCGGGTACGGGTACGCGAAGAAGCAGGTGCAGGCAGGCTCATGTAGCAGAAAGTTTTTTTGATCAGGCGACTTCGGCATTGGGCAGTGCAAGGCGTGAGGTGTCTTCCTCGCCCTCTTCCACGCCCACGCGGTTTTCGTTCATGCGCGCAATGTCGCTGGCAGTGATGTCGCCGGTGACATAGACGCCGTCAAAGCACGAGGCAACAAACCCGGCAAGGTTTTTATTGAGGGAGCCAATAGCGCGCTTCATGCCTTCGACGTCCTGGTAGATCAGCGCGTCGCAGCCGATGATCTCGCGGATCTCTTCCACCGTGCGGTTGTGCGCAACCAGTTCGTCGCTGGTCGGCATGTCGATGCCATACACGTTCGGGTAACGCACCGGCGGCGCGGCGCTGGCCAGGTACACCTTGCGGGCGCCGGCATCGCGCGCCATCTGCACGATCTCGCGGCTGGTGGTGCCGCGCACGATTGAGTCGTCCACCAGCAGCACGTTGCGGCCTTTGAACTCGCTGGCGATCACGTTGAGCTTCTGGCGCACCGACTTCTTGCGCACGCCCTGCCCCGGCATGATGAAGGTACGGCCCACGTAGCGGTTCTTGACAAAGCCCTCGCGGTACGGGATGCCCAGCAGGTGCGCCAGTTGCGTGGCGCTGGGCCGGCTGGATTCAGGGATGGGAATGATCACGTCGATCTCGTTGGGCGGCACGGTGGACACCACGCGCTTGGCCAGTGTCTCGCCCAGGTTCAGGCGCGCCTGGTAGACGGAAATGCCGTCCATCACGGAGTCAGGCCTGGCCAGGTAGACAAACTCAAAAATGCAGGGGAAAAGCTGCGGGTTGTCGGCGCACTGCATCGCTTGCATGTTGCCCTTGAGGTCGATGAACACCGCCTCGCCGGGCGCCAGATTACGCTCGAACTGGTAGCCCGTGCCTTCAAGCGCCACAGACTCGCTGGCCACCATGACGGCGCCGTCCTTGTTGCGGCCCATGCACAGCGGGCGGATGCCATACGGGTCGCGAAAGGCCAGAACGCCGTGGCCCGCGATCAGCGAGATGACGGCATAGGAGCCCTTGACGCGGCGGTGAACGCTGCGCACGGCGGCAAACACGTCTTCCGGTTTGAGCGGCAGGCCGCGGGTGGATTTTTCAAGCTCATGTGCCAGCACGTTGAGCAGGACTTCGGAGTCGCTGTCGGTGTTGATGTGGCGGTGGTCGGTCATGACCATTTCATCGCGCAGGGGCGCGGCGTTGGTCAGGTTGCCGTTGTGCACCAGCACAATGCCAAAGGGCGCGTTGACGTAGAAGGGCTGGGCTTCTTCCTCGCTGAAGGCATTGCCAGCCGTGGGGTAGCGGACCTGCCCCAGCCCGCAGGAGCCGGGCAGCGCGCGCATGTTGCGGGTGCGAAACACGTCCTTGACCATGCCCTTGGCTTTGTGCATGAAGAACTTGAGCTCTTGTTGCGTGACGATGCCGGCTGCGTCCTGGCCGCGATGCTGCAGCAGCAGCAAGGCGTCATAGATGAGCTGGTTGACGGGTGCGTTGCTGACAACGCCGACGATTCCACACATTACGGTAGGTACTTTCCAAACTGTTCCGGCAAGACCGGCTTCAAACCCTTGAGAGCCACCGAGAGCACGGCAGCACCTTTTGACTCCTGCCACCATTCACCGCTGTTCAGAGGCGTCATGTTCACCACGACGGCCCCCACCAGCAACAAAATCACCCCGCGCACCAAGCCAAATGCGGCGCCCAGTGTGCGGTCTACCGGCCTCAGGCCCACGGCCTCGACCAGCTTTTTAATCAGCCAGGCCAGCAAGCCGGCCGCAAACGCTGCCGCGACAAACACCACGACAAAACCGGCTGCATATTGCACGGGCTCCGCAAATTTGGCCATGGGCAGTCTGGCGGCCACCTCGGGCGCAAATAATTGAGCCAGTACAAACGAAGCCACCCAGCCCAGCACAGACACCACCTCATACACCAGCCCGCGAAACGCGCCCAGCGCGACGGAGGCCAGGAGCACGGCCACAAAAATCCAGTCCAGCGTGGCCATCAAATCCGTTCGGGTGCGCCCTCACCCCTACAAGGTGAGGATGGCTGCCGGTAAATCCAGCCCCCTGATCCTGCTTGCGGCTTTCTCGGCCTCGGCCCGGTTGGCATAGGGACCCACACGGACCCGAATGCGCTTGCCGTCTTTGGTTTCTGCCACCTGCGTGTAAGTTTTGAGGCCGGTGCGCTCGACCTTTTGCCGTGCCTCCTGGGCCTTGCCAGAGTCGGCAAAGGCGCCGATCTGGACGACGAAGCGGCCTTCGACTGCTGCCGCTGTGGACGCAGCGGCTGTTGCCGGCTCGCCTGACTTGCCCTCCAGCAGGGCCTTGGCCTTGGCGCCGTCGTCGGGCTTGGCTGAGGGTTTTGGCTCTGGTTTGGGTTCAGGCCTGGGTTCCGCCTTGGCCACCACTTTGGGTTCCGGCTTTGGCTCAGGCTTGGCGGCGGGCCTGGATTCAGGTTTGCCAGAGATGACCTGCTCCTTGTCGTCCAGGCTGGCGGCCGTGGTGACCTTCGGCGCGGGCGTGGCAGCAGGCGGCACAACAGGCACGGCAGGCGCGACAGCCACTGCCGGAGGCGCGACCGGGATGGCAAGCGGTTTGGTTTTGTTGCGATCAGGAATGTCGATCGGCAGGTCGATGGCGATGGGCCGGGGCTGCGTATCGAAAAGCATCGGAAAGCCGATCACCGCCACCAGCACGAGGACGGCCGCCCCGATCAGGCGGTGCCTGGCGCGCTTGCGCATCACTTCAACGCTCTCGGGCTGGGCTGCGGTGGCAACCCGGTCGTCGTCACCTTTGCGGAACTTGAAAAGAGCCATGGAGTTCAGGAGGTCCGGTACGGGGCTGGGGAGGCGGTGCAGATGGAATCAGGTGTCAGCGCTCAGGTGCTTTGCACTCAGACGGGGCACGCCATCTTTCAAAACGCCCCCGACGGTGTAGAACGACCCGAAGACCACAATTCTATCAGCGGGGTCAGCGGCGGCGATGGCCGCATTGAGCGCCTCCATCGGGCTTTCATAGGTCGCGCCCGAGGTGTCCTTGCGGGTCTCGCCGCTGCGCCAGATGTCCTGCAAACGCTGCGCTTTTTCAGCGCGCGGCGGCGGCAGGTCGGTGAAGTACCACTTGTCCACCAGCGGCCCAACGCGCTTGAACATGGCCGCCAGATCCTTGTCGGCCATGGCGCCAAAGACGGCATGCGTGCAGGGGTAAAAACCCATCGCATCCAGGTTCTCGGTGAGGGCTGCGACCGAGTGGGGGTTGTGGGCCACGTCCAGCACCAGCACGGGCTGGCCCGGCACGATCTGAAAGCGCCCTGGCAGCTCCACCATGGCCAGCCCGTTGCGCACCGCTTGCGCCGTGACCGGAATATGCTCGCGCAGGGCGACCAATGCTGCTAGCACGCCCGAGGCATTGATGAGCTGGTTGGCCCCGCGCAGCGCCGGATAGGCCAGGCCCGCATAGCGGCGCCCGCGCCCGGCCCAGCCCCACTGCAGCTTGTCGCCCGAGACATTGAAGTCCACGCCAAAGCGCCAGAGATCGGCGCCAATTTCGGTGGCACGATCGATCACGCTTTGCGGAGGCATCGGGTCGCTCACGATGGCGGGTCTGCCGGTGCGCAGGATGCCGGCCTTTTCAAAGCCGATGCTCTCGCGGTCCGGCCCGAGCAGCTCCATGTGGTCCAGCGCAATGCTGGTGATGATGGCGCAGTCGCAGTCGATGATGTTGACCGCGTCCAGCCGCCCGCCAAGCCCCACTTCCAGAATCGCCACGTCCAGCCCGGCGCCTGCCATCAGGCTCAAGATGGCCAGCGTCGAGAACTCGAAATAGGTCAGCGACACGTCCTGCCGCACATCTTCCACCCGGGCGAAGTGTTGCGCCAGTTCTTCAGCACTGGCAATCTCGCCATGAATGCGGCAGCGCTCTTCAAAATCAACCAGGTGCGGCGAGGTATAGACGCCCGTGCGGTAGCCGGCCTGCAGGGCAATGGCTTCCAGCATGGCGCAGGTGGAGCCCTTGCCGTTGGTGCCTGCCACCGTGATCACCGGACAGGTAAACCGGATGCCCATACGGTCCGCCACCGCCTTCACGCGGTCCAGCCCCATGTCGATGCTTTTGGGGTGCAGATGCTCGCAGTGCGCCAGCCAGTCTTGAAGGGTTTTCATAAGGAGGCCGATTGTCGCGCACGCTGGAATGGGGGTGCGGAATGCAAGGTCAGGAATGAGAGGTGGCAAGTGATTTGCGGCATCATGTCGGCCATGAGCAAGCACACCATCACCCTCTACGGCATCCCAAACTGCGACACTGTCAAGAAGGCCCGCGCCTGGCTGACCTCGCATGGCATTGATTACCGGTTCCATGACTTCAAGAAGCAGGGCGCGCCCGAGTCCCAGATCGACTCCTGGCTGGACAAGGTGGGCTGGGACAAGCTCGTCAACCGCCAGGGCACGACCTGGCGCAAGCTGGAGCCCGCCACGCAGATCCGTGTCACCGACGGCGCCAGTGCGCGCGCGTTGATGCTGGAACAGACCAGCATCATCAAACGGCCCGTGGTGGAGTGGAAGGACGACAACGTCACCGTTGGCTTTGACGCGCCCAGCTGGGCTCTTCTGGCGAATAAGCTCTGATCCCGGATTTTTTACCCCGCCTTTACCGAATCCCGGTTGGAATCCATCTCACAATTGCTTAAAATTTGGGCATGCCTGGATCAACCCAGGCCAACGAGTCCAACTTGGGGCGCTCTCATGAAAAACACCGTTCTTTTCTCCGCCATCGTTCTGTCACTGAGCACGGCTGCCACTACGGCCCAAGCCGATGAAATGGGCCGCGTGCTGTCCACCACGCCCGTCATGCAGCAAGTTGCCGTGCCGCGCCAGGTGTGCAACAGCGCTCAGGTCGCAACGCCATCAGGCCCCTCGGGCGCGGGCCTCGCCATGGGTGCAGTGGCGGGCGGATTCCTCGGCAACCAGGTCGGCCAGGGAAGCGGCCGGGCCGCAGCCACGGCCCTCGGCCTGTTGGGCGGAGCGATTCTCGGCAACAACATTGAGGGCAACCGCGGCACCCAGGTGCAGAACGTGCAGCAGTGCACGACGCAAACTTTCTACGAGACGCGCACCGTCGGTTACAACGTGCTGTACGAGTACGCGGGCAAGCAGTACACCGTGCAAATGCCCAACGATCCGGGCCCTTACGTGCGGCTGCAGATCACGCCCGTGGGCAGTGGCTCGATGATGGGCCCGACCTCACAGGCAGAACCGGCTTACGTCCAGCCGGCACCCGTGCAGGCTGTGTATTCGCAGCCTGCCTATGTTCAGCAAATTACCTATGTGCAACCGGCCGTAGTGTACGGAGGCCCGGCTTACTACCGGCCGTATTATTCGCCGGTTGGTTCCTCGCTGAACCTTGGCTACACGCAATACTACGGTGGGCGTCATCACTGGCGTTGAACGCTGCGCCCGCAAGTTGGGTGTTTGGGTAAAGAATGAAAAGAGCCGGCAATGCCGGCTCTTTTCATTGGTGAGGACGGTCAGAGTGCCGTCTGCAGCAGGGCGCCCTTGAAAAGCACTGGTCCGCTCGGTCCGCTGCCCGCCGGCACCCCGCCCTTGGGCTCGAGGCTGATCGCCAGGGTCGGCACTTCCCTGACCTCACCTTCAGCAGCTGTCAGGCGAATTACCGGGTCGCCCCCAAGCACGCCCAGGGACTTCGGCCCGCCGCTGGGCGGCAAAGCCCACAGCTGCAGCGACTTGTCTGACGCTTCCTGGTAGCCGCCGACGCGCTTGAGCACCAGCGTCCCCTTCTTGGGGTCAAACGTCACCAGCATGGAGGCGGCTGATTTGTCGTCCTGCAACACGGCCACGTATTCAATGGCCGGTGCTGCCTTGAGCCGGGCCTCCAGCTGACTCTTTTGCTGGGCAAGCTGCGTGCTCTGCTGAGTCAGTTGCGCCAGCTGGCTGCCGCGGGTGTCCACCTCGCTGCTGAGGTTCACGCTCACCACCACTGCAGCGGCTGCAACCACGCCAGCACCGAGCGCCACACCGCGCCACAAGCCAAGCGCACGCTTGACTTGCCTGAACAGCGGCGATTCTTCAGCCGGACCCACAACCGGCGGCCGCGCCGCAGCCGCCTGCCGCTGTGCCACCACCAAATTTTCAATACGTTTCCAAACATTCGGGCTGGGCGCTTCCGCCGGCTGAAGCTCGGTTAAAGACGAAACCCGTTCCTGCCAGATCAGCGCATTGGCCCGAACCGTGGCGCTCTGGCGCGCCAGTGTTTCAAAGCGGCGGCGCGCGCCGCCCCTCAGCGTGCCCAGCGCATAGCTTGCGGCCAGCTGTTCAAGGAGTGACGGGTTGTTGAGCAAATTCATGGGGGGTGCCCTCATGCAAACTTTGACATGCAGCCACGCATTTGTTCAAGACCCCGGCGAATCCAGGTCTTGACGGTGCCCAAGGGCAATTTGAGTCGTTCGGCCAGCTCGCCATGGCTCAGGTCGCGCAGGTAAGCCAGGCTCACCACCTCGCGCTGCCTGGCATCCAGCTTGCGCAGGCATTCATGAAGCGCCCAGGCCTGCTCGCTCGCCTGCGTCGTATCCATCGGGTTGGGGCTGTCGCCCGCCACGGTGTCATTTACAAAATCGTCCAGCTCCCGAACCGCATCAGCCCGCTCGCTGGTGCGGCGGCGCAAAAAGTCGAGTGCCCGGCTGCGCACGATCACGCCCATCCAGGCCATGGGAGGGCTGAGCGCCACTTTGTAGTCGCCCGCAATGCGCCAGATGTTGAGGTACGCCTCCTGCAGCGCGTCTTCGGCCCAGTCACGCTTGCCCGCCACGCGCAGGGCCACGCCAAAGAGCTTGGACGACGTGAGGTCGTACAGCTCCCGCAGGGCCAGCTCGGCGTCGCGGCCGGAGCCATCGCTGCGGTCGGCAATGCGGTTGATGAGGGCGATCATGTGAAGGTCTTGGGGGTCAGTAGCCATGGCGGGATTGTCGCGGCATGTAGAACCTTACGCAAAGCGCACGGGGTTGGATTCATTGCAGCCAGGCCCTGACTGTGGCCCCGTAACCTAAAATTGGCGGTTTACCCTTACCCTTCCACTCTGCGGGCGCTTCTTCATGACCACCGACACCATCGACGGCGTGGCCGTTACCACCAAAGCCAACGTCTACTTTGACGGCAAATGCGTGAGCCACGGCATCACCTTTGCTGACGGCACCAAAAAATCAGTCGGCGTCATCCTGCCTGCCACCCTCACTTTCAGCACCGGCGCGCCCGAGATCATGGAATGCGTGGCCGGCGCTTGCGAATACAAGCTGGCCGGCACCAACGCCTGGGTCGCCTCCGGCCCCGGCCAGAAATTCAGCGTGCCGGGCAACTCTAAATTCGACATCCGCGTGGGCGAGGCCTACCACTACATCTGCCATTTTGGTTAAGCGCCGGCTGCATTACAGGACACCTCAAGACACACCATGGCAACCATTTTGCAAAACCTCCCTACCGGCCAGAAGGTCGGCATTGCCTTTTCCGGCGGGCTGGACACAAGCGCCGCGCTGCACTGGATGAAGCTCAAGGGCGCCCTGCCCTACGCCTACACCGCCAACTTGGGCCAACCCGACGAGCCGGACTATGAAGACATCCCGCGCAAGGCCATGCAGTACGGCGCTGAAAAGGCCCGGTTGATCGACTGCCGCGCCCAACTGGCTGCCGAGGGCATCGCCGCCATGCAGTGCGGCGCCTTTCACATCTCCACAGCGGGCGTGACCTACTTCAACACCACACCGCTGGGCCGCGCGGTGACCGGCACCATGCTGGTCTCGGCCATGAAGGAAGACGACGTCAACATCTGGGGCGACGGCAGCACCTACAAGGGCAATGACATCGAGCGTTTTTACCGCTACGGCCTGCTCACCAACCCCTCGCTCAAGATCTACAAGCCCTGGCTTGACCAGCTTTTCATTGACGAGCTGGGCGGCCGCGCCGAGATGTCGGCCTTCATGACGCAAGCGGGCTTTGGCTACAAGATGTCAGCTGAAAAAGCCTATTCGACCGACTCCAACATGCTGGGCGCCACCCACGAGGCCAAGGACCTCGAGCACCTGTCCAGCGGCATGAAAATCGTGCAGCCCATCATGGGCGTGGCCTTCTGGAAGGACGAGGTTGAAGTCAAACGCGAAGAAGTGCGGGTGCGTTTTGAAGAAGGCCGCCCGGTCGCGCTCAATGGTGTGGAGTACCCCGACCTGGTCGAGCTGATTCTGGAAGCCAACCGCATCGGCGGGCGCCACGGCCTGGGGATGAGCGACCAGATTGAAAACCGCATCATCGAGGCCAAGAGCCGCGGCATCTATGAGGCACCGGGCCTGGCGCTGCTGTTCATTTCGTATGAGCGCCTGGTCACCGGCATCCACAACGAAGACACCATCGAGCAGTACCGCGACAACGGCCGCAAGCTCGGCCGCCTGCTCTACCAGGGCCGCTGGTTCGACTCGCAGGCGATCATGCTGCGCGAGACCGCGCAGCGCTGGGTGGCGCGCGCCATCACCGGCGAAGTGACGCTGGAGCTGCGCCGGGGTAACGACTATTCGCTGCTCAATACGGAGTCGCCCAACCTCACCTACCACCCCGAGCGGCTGACGATGGAAAAGGGCGAGTCGATGTTCACCCCGCTGGACCGCATCGGCCAGCTGACCATGCGCAA
>JACMQX010000325.1 GCA_014376765.1 Ramlibacter sp.
ACCTTGACATCGGCCAGCGCGGAGTTCAGGCCCTTGGCGCCCGTGGGCGGCACGATGTGCGCCGCATCGCCTGCGAGAAAAAGGCGCTTGTACTGCATGGGTTCCGACAAAAAACTGCGCATGGCGGTCACGCCCTTTTGCGTGATGGGGCCTTCATTGAGCGGCGGCATGCCGGGCACGTCCAGCCGCTTGTGCAGTTCGTGCCAGATGCGGTCGTCTGACCATTCGGCGAGATTTTCGTCTTGCGCGCACTGCAGGTACAGGCGCGTCACGCTGGCCGAGCGGAAGCTCATCATCGCAAAGCCGTCTTCATGGCAGCCCCAGGTCACCTCGTTCACCGCCGGCGCCGCCTCGGCCAGGATGCCGAGCCAGCCAAACGGGTAGGAGCGGTCATAGGTCTTGCCAACGCCGGGCGGGATGGCGGCGCGGCTCACGCCGCGAAAGCCGTCGCAGCCGGCCACAAAGTCGCACTCCAGTTGTTGCGGTTCGCCGTCATGCTCGAACTGGATCACCGGCCTGTGGTCATCTGCCCCGTCCAGCCCGGCGATGCCGGTGACCGGCGCATCAAAGTACATCTGGGCGCCGGCCCCGGTGCGCGCTGTCATCAGGTCGGTCACCACCTCATGCTGCGGGTACACCCACACACTGCGGCCGCCCGTTTCTTCATGAAAGTTGATGCGGTGGGCCTTGCCACCAAAGCGGAAGTCGATGGCATGCTGCTCCATCCCCACCGTATCCAGCCGCGCGCCCAGGCCCAGCTCGCGCATCATCTCCACGGTTCCATGCTCCAGCACACCGGCGCGCAGCCGCGCCTGCACATGCTCGCGCGCCGCGCGTTCGATGATGACGGACTCGATGCCCTCCAGATGCAGCATGTGCGAGAGCATCAGCCCGGCCGGCCCCGCGCCGATGATTGCAACCTGCGTGCGCATCATGCCTGCTCCTCCAATGTGATGAGACCCATGCCGGTAGTCATCGGTGCGTAGTAATTTTTGTGGATGCGCCTGGCGCCACCCGACAGCGCACCGCGCATGACCAGCCACATGATCAGCTCGATCCCCTCCACGCCAAAGCGCTCCATCAGCGTCTGGTGGGTGAGTTGCGTCAGGCTCTCCGGGTCGTTCTCCATGCGGTCCAGAAAGTCCAGGTCGTTGTCCTTGTGCATCTGGCCGAAGTTTTTGCCGGTGAGCTGGTGCGACATGCCGCCCGTGCCGATGATGGCGACCTTGATGTCCCGTTCATAAGAATCCACCGCGCGGCGGATCGCCTGCCCCAGCCGCCAGCAACGGCGCCCCGTGGGCAAGGGATGCTGCAGCACATTGACGGCGATGGGGATTGAGGCGACGGGCCAGGCTGGCTCGGCGCCAACGCCCTGCCCCACGTCAAAGCACAGGTGCATCGGCACCAGAAAGCCGTGCTCCACCCGCATCTCCTGGCACACGGTGATGTCAAACTCGTCATACACCAGCGAGCGGCACAGGTGCTGCGAAAAGGCGAGGTCGCCTCGAATGGCAGGCAGCGGGCGCGTGCCAAAGCCCTCGTCAGCAATCGCATAACTGGTGGCGCAGCCCACAGCAAAGGTCGGGTACTTGTCAAAGAAGAAATCAGCGCCATGGTCGTTGTAGACCATGATGGCGATGTCGGGCTTGAGCGCCTTGAGCCATTCGCGTACCGGCACATAAGCGTCAAAGAGCGGCTTCCATGACGGCGTGTCTGTTTTGCCGCGGTCATAAGCGCCGCCAACCGAGGGAACGTGCGAGGTGCCGATGCCGGCAATGATCTGGCCCATGGTCAGGTGGCTCCTGAATCGTTGCGTGTGGCAAGGAACTGCTCATAGCTTTCGCCCCGCATTCTCGCGCCCATTTTGTAGAGCCCATTGCCCGTGACAACGCCCAGCTTGAGCAGGAAGTAAATATTGCCGCCGGCAGCCAGCAGACCGCCAAAGTCGCGGGCGCGTACCAGGTTCTTTTCTTCGTCCGTCAGGTGGAAGCGGGCCATGAAGGCTTCTTCATCCGCCTTGTAAGCGTCGCGCTCCTGCGGCATGGACAGCGCGTTGCACATTTTGTTGATGCGCAAGCCGCGCCATGACATCGCGAGGTCGAACACATCGGAATCGGCGATTTTTGCGCCACCGGCGGGCAGTTGCTGTGCAGGTGGTGGTGCGCTGGAGTGTGGGCTGGAGTGTGGGCTGTTCATGCGGACCAGTCTAGGGCCCGGTGCGGTAGTTCTTCTATACAACTACATTGCATGGAGCTTTGAGCAAGGTCACACTCACCCTCAAACACCTGTGTTGCGCCCCCATGACATTCGCCAAACCCGAAACTGTTGAAGATCTGCTGAACTACCGGCTGAACCGCCTGCTGGCCAGCAGCGGCGCCATGGTCACCCGTTTGTGCGAGGGCAAATACGGCATCACCCGCCGCGAGTGGCGGCTGATCTGCCTGCTGGCCGCCCATGGCGCAATGTCGCCTTCAGAACTGGCAGGGCGCGCGCACCTGGAGCGCGCCCGCGTGTCGCGGCACATCAGCGACCTGATTGCCAAGAAGCAGGTGGTACGGGTCGCGGTCCCTGAAGACGGCCGCCGCGCACGCATAGAGCTGACCGCGCGCGGGCGCAAGGTGCATGACGAACTTTTCCCGCAATCCGTCGGCTTCAACAACCTGGTGCTCGCCGCGCTCAAGCCAGGTGAACTGGCAGCGTTTGACAGAGCACTCACGCAGCTGACAAAGGTGGCTGACGCATTGAGCGCCTCGCATCCGCTCAAGGAGAAAGCGGACCGGCGGCACGGGGGGAGCCGGAGGTTCGGGCAGGGGGGAACGGAACCAGCTTGAGCGTTCATGCGCGCCGCGCGCAATAACGTAGCAGGTCGGCGGTGGCAGGCGCCCGTCGCCGCCAACCTTCGGGCCGCACCAGCTCTTTGTTATCGCATCAGGTCCCAACCCATCATCAGCACGGCCGCTGCCATGACCGCTGTGCCGCCCCAGCCAAACCAGCGGGTCTTGCGGCCGGCGGTGAAGGCGCCCATCACGTCCCGGCGCGTGGTCAGGCGCATCAGGCCGATCATGATGGGCACCGCCACCACACCGTTGATCACTGCGCTCCAGTACAGCGCCTTCATCGGGTTGACGGGGGTATAGATCAGCGCCGTGCCCACCAGAGTGGCCAGGGCAATGATGGCGTAGAAGCCCTTGGCTTCAAACCACTGGCGTTCCAGCCCCTCCTGCCAGCCAAACGCTTCAGCCACCGCATAAGCGGCTGAGGACGCCAGCACCGGTACCGCCAGCAGCCCGGTAGAGATAATGCCGCCTGCAAAAAAGGCAAAGGCCAGAGGGCCGGCCAGCGGTCGCAGAGCCTCCGCCGCCTGGGCGGCCGACTCCACCTCGGTCACGCCGGCCGCATTCAACACCACCGCGCCAAGGACGATCACGAAGAACGCGATGCCGTTGGAGAACACCATGCCGATGATGGTCTCGCCCTTCACGCGCTTCAGGTCATTGCGCACATCGGCCTCGGTGCCGCGGTTGCCACCTCGCAGGCGCAGCTCTTCCACCTCCTGCGAGGCCTGCCAGAAAAACAGGTAGGGCGAGATGGTCGTGCCCAACACGGCAACGATGGTCATCCAGTAGGCCGAACTCCATTGCAGTTGCGGAATCACCAGGTCATGCAGCACCCTGCCCCACGGCACCTCCACCAACATGGCGGTGACCACATACGAAAACAGCGTGAGCGTGAGCCACTTGAGCACGGGCGCAAGCTTGCGGTAGGGAATGAATATCTGCATCAGTACGGTGAGCGCGCCAAAGCCGGCTGCATACAGATGGGCATCGCCACCGGCCACCAGCCGCGTGGCCTCGCCCATGGCGGCAATGTCGGCCGCTATGTTGATCACGTTGGCGATCACCAGCAGCGCGACGAGGAACAACAGCGCAGAACGCGGCATGTGCTCGCGCAGGTTGGCAGCCAGCCCTTTGCCGGTGACGCGGCCGATGCGCGCACTCACCAGCTGGATGGCGATCATGAAAGGCAGCGAGAGGAACACCGTCCAGACAAGGCCGGTGCCGAACTGCGCACCGGCTTGTGTGTAGGTGGCAATGCCCGATGGGTCGTCATCCGCGGCGCCGGTGATGATGCCCGGGCCTACATGGCGCAAAAAGGACGGTATGCGTTTTTTCACTGCACGACCGTACCACGCAGCGCCTGACGCAAGAGCGCCGCACCCTCAAACCCCGCCATGGAACGCCGCGTTTTGGGCCGGTACTCATCAACAGGTCATAGCAGTCACCTGAAAGCGAGGTATCGCGATGTTGCACACCAAGCCCTTCCCTGGCACAAGCCGTATTCCATTCGAGCAGCTGTGCCGCGACGCAAGCATGATGCTTGGCCTGGCCGAAACCCAGGCGCTGGGTACCGGCCAGCCCGTTGTGCTGGACGGTGTGGCACTGGAGCTGCAACGCAAAGGCGGCGCCAACCAGTTCGTCCTGCTGGCCGATATGGGCCACGCCGCCCAGGACCACAAGGCCGACATCTACGAGCGCCTTTTCCTGCTGCAAATGATCAGCTGGGCGCAACCCGGCCTGCGCTATGGCTTCAACGCAGACAGGGCCACGCTCGTGATGTGCCTGGAAGCCAGCTGCGGCCCCGGCGCCGATGGCGAGTGGCTCGCCCGCGTCATTCGCGCGGCGGCGGCTGAGGTCACTCGGCTACGGAGCACGCTGCTGGC
>JACMQX010000326.1 GCA_014376765.1 Ramlibacter sp.
CGGCCGTTCGGGCTTTTACATTCAAGCCATCCGGTGACTCGGCTCATGCGGCGGGCCGCAGTGCTTTTTGTCATCGCCTCGGTCATCAACTATCCGTGGGAGGTCGGCCAGATGCCGCTGTACCTCGGCGACAAAAGCTGGCTGCAATCCGCAGTGCATTGCCTCATCCCCAGTCTGGGGGACGGCGCCATCGTGCTGTTGATCTTCCTGTGCGGCCTGCTGGTATTCCGCCGCGCTGGCTGGGCCGACCGGCCCGGCCTTGCAGGATATGCCCTGATGCTCGCAAGCGGCGCCGCCCTCTCGGTCTTCATCGAGTGGGGCGCGGTTCACGTCCTGCAGCGGTGGAGTTATGCCGCAGGCATGCCGCAGCTGCCCGGGTTCAACGTCGGCGTGGTGCCCGTGCTGCAGATGCTGCTTCTGCCGCCGCTTGTCTTCAGGCTGACAGCCCGCTGGCTGGGCGGGCGGCGCTGAAGCGCACAGCCCACTGCAAGGCATTGACCCCGGGTCCGGGGCCTGAATCAAGACGAACGAGTGCCAGCGTACAGATGGCGGTGCCCGGCGCGCGCAGACTATTCTTTCTCGCAACCACCAGGACGGCCTCCTTGTCATCCAGCCCCGACTGCTCCCTTCTGAGGGCCAGCGACGCACTCAACCAAGGTTGCTTCTGCCTCAGCCTGGACAACGACGCCCTGTCGCGCGCGCTCGAGTCGCAGCTGGGCCAGCCCGGCTTGGCAGAGATGGTCCGGCAACGCTGCCCCCATGTCTTTGCTGCGCGCGCGGTGTTTGTCGCCGCGCCGCAACTGCAAGCCATGGTCGACGTGGTGCGCGCTGTCGAGTCTGTGGTGCAACTGCCAGCCTATCGCGAACTGGTTCTGGGCGCCGCGCCCGCCATCGCGCGCGGAGGCAACGGTGGCCCGCTTGGCGTGTTCTATGGCTACGACTTTCACGTCAGCCGTGGCCACCTTGGGCTGATCGAGGTCAACACCAATGCCGGCGGCGCGATGCTCAACGCGCTCCTGGCCCGTGCCCAGCGGGCCTGTTGCGAGGCGACCCGTGGCATGGTGCCGACCGAGGCAAGCGTGGGGATTTTTGAGCGCAGCATCGTGGAGATGTTCCGCAACGAATGGCGCCTTGGCGGAAACACCGGGCCGCTCACCAGCATCGCCATCGTGGATGAAGCGCCTGAGGCGCAGTACCTCTACCCCGAGTTCCTGCTGTTCCAGCAACTGTTCGCGCGGCACGGGCTGCGCGCCGTGATTGCCGGCCCGCAGGCATTCGAATGGCGAGCTGGCCGGCTGAGGCATGACGGTCTTGCGATCGACCTGGTCTACAACCGCCTGACCGATTTCTATCTGGACCAGCCCGCAAGCGCCGTCCTGCGCGAGGCTTACCTGCAGCAGGGCGTTGTACTGTCTCCGCACCCACGGGCGCATGCCCTGTATGCCGACAAACGCAACCTGGCGGTCTACTGCGACGCGGCGCAACTGCGTGCACTGGGCGCGCCGACGGCCACTGCGCAGCTGCTGGCCGGCCACGTGCCCCACACAGAGCTCGTCAAGCCCGCTGACGCCCAGAGGCTTTGGGACGCGCGCCGCGGCCTTTTCTTCAAGCCCGTGGCCGGCTTTGGCAGCCGCGCCGCCTATCGCGGCGACAAGCTCACGCGCCGGGTCTGGCAGGACATCCTTGCAGGCGAATATGTGGCGCAGGCCATCATCGCGCCC
>JACMQX010000061.1 GCA_014376765.1 Ramlibacter sp.
CCGGGCGCAGGGGAAAACTCCGGGCGAAGCCGTAGACGGATGCCGCGCGGGGTGCCGCTCACCAGCTCGATGACGCCCTTCTTGGCCAGGGCCCGCAAGTGGTCCTCGGCGGCGTTGGGCGAGGCAAAGCCCAGCTCGGCCGCGATTTCGGCGCGCGTCGGCGGCGCGCCGGTGCGGGCGATGGCTTGCTCGATCAGCGCCAGGACTTGCCCCTGGCGCTCTGTCAGCCGGGGCCCGTCGAGGCTGGCTCCGGAAAAATCGTTTAGCAGGCTCTTCACGGGCGGCTCCTGGGGTGGGCAACGCCGCCCAGGGGGTGCAGCGTTGCGGGGGTTTGTCAAAAGACTGTGTAAATATACAGTCACTGCATTTTTGTACAGCTTTTAACAAAAGGCAAGGAGATGCTGGACATTTCGCGGGTCGGTGTCGTAGGAAAACCCAAGCGCGATGAAACTGCTCTGAGAAATAGGGCCCGTGCTCGTTCACGACGCAAGGCGATCTGGTTGACCGGACGAAATGAAAGCGCGGCACTGCCGGCAAGGATAGACCGTTCCCGTCAATCCGCCGGATTCACGCCTGGCAGGAATTCAATGCCGGTGTGCCTGTCGAGTTCCCCATAACTGATCGGTGAAGAATCCCGTGTTGCGTTGTCGTTCAGATGCCAGTACGCCCAGGCGCGGTGCTTGTCCTCGTCGTAGACGAGCTTGAACAAATGCGTGGGCACGTGCACCTGGCCCGGACCGATGCCTTGGCTCTGGGCAATGCCCGGCGCGTAGACCGGGACCGTGACGACATACACATCGCCTGTCGTACGGCCTGCATATTTCTTCGTCGCATCCTCGACCGAAACGCGCCAAGCGCCCTGGTTGTGCTGGGGAGCCTGGGGCACCTTGTTGGCCAAGGAAAAGCTTTGCGCCATTGCCTGCGCTACGTGCATCTGGCCGGCGGGCGCCAGGTGGCTGCGGTCGTAGCCGCTGCCTTTGTAATCGTCCAGCGTGGCCCGTTCGCTAGACCTCAGGCGCGCATCGGCAAAGAACCGGTTGGTGCGCGTTTTGTCGGCATCAAGCACTGATGCCCGGTTGAGTTTTTACGCGACGTAAACGGCCGTCTTGCTTTCGCCCAAAAGCAGGATGGTAAAGGCGTCGTTGCACAGCGCTCGGTTCGTGGGCCGGGGCGCAACCATCGGCGGACGGCTGGTTGCGAAGAAATGGCGGCAAGCTGAAAACTCGTCGGTGGCCATGCTTGCTGCCGCGCCGCCCGTGCGCACGGCAGGCGAGGGATCGGGGACAGCGCCAGGCGTCGAAGTGCGGCCATAGGTGCGCAGCACCGCGCTAAGGTCGGTGGCCAGCTTTTGCACACCGGCACCGGTTGCTTCGAGTTCGCGTGCAATCGGAAGCTCAGTACAGGACTGGGCCGACAGGGCGATTGCCAATGCCGCCATGGCCTGAAGCAGGCGGGACGTGCTGCGCGAAAGGCTCGCTTAACAACGTAACCGCCACACATCATTCCCCGCTTTCACCGGCCACAATAGTTGTCACCGAGCGGTCAAGATAGTTGACATTGATCAGACCGGCGTTTGCGAGGCAATGGGCAAAGGAGGGTAAGGGAAGGCATAGGAAAAAACGGCAAAATAGGCGTTGCTAGCGGTGGCCGGGCATGCTGTGACGGCGAACCTTATTTACATGCAGGCGTCCGTGCGATACTTTGAAAGTCGATTTTCGTGGGCTTAGTGCCTGTTCGCGCTCCAAGACCTTCCTTGACAGCGTTCAGCGCACAAACCCAACTTACCGGCTGGGGTCTTACATTTTCTGCTGAGACAATTCAGTGATGCCCAAACCCGTCAGATCGCGAGTCAAAACTTGCGAGCACTGCCAATTGATCAGCGCTACGCTCTACCGTATTGCCCACGATGCATCTGGTAATTGGGCACTCATTTGCTCTGGCTGCCGAGCCAAAGTCGAGGCCCAACCGTTTTATTGCTACGGAGGTACATGGAAAGCTGACAAGCGGCACTGAGTAGCAAGGCCTGGCCGTGAACGCCAAGCCAGCGGCAATTGCGTTTTACCAGCGCTAAGGCTTCGAGCAGATACTGGACGGGACCATCCCTTGAAGCTATTCTTGGCCTTACTGAGCAAAGCTAGGACCAGCCAACACCTAGAGACTACCCCGGGTCAGAACCAACCCCCGGCCACGATCCTGTAATTGATAATGGAAGGTTGAGCGCGCCCGGGCCTGTGAGTGGCAGGCGACGAGAAAGAAGGCCGTGCCTGACCTGGTCTGAAAGACCCGGGGTTCTTGCGAGCAAACTTCGATGACAGAACTCAAACTTTTCCCAGGCCCCCGCCTGGAGCGCCACGAGCGGGTTGCTGGCCAAGCCAGCGGCACGTGCCAGTGGGTTAACTTCGCTTGATATCGCGGTAAAAGTTCTCATGCTGACCGACAGCTTCCAGGTAAATTAGCCGAACCGCGTCCTCGACCGTATAGCCGAGCAAGTAGAGTTGGTCTTGACTTTTGAATTTCACAACCCGCAAGGCCGCCAAGTCGCCCTTCTTGCGCTCTGCGCTCTCGGGGTTGGACGCGGTGCTAACTATGGCTTGGTTAACGTCGGCCGCAACGTTGTCATGCAGTTTCTTGTACTGGCGCGCGAAACGGCGCGTTTGAAAGACTGCGCAGGCGCTCACTGCGAACGGTTCCGGGGCACGAACGGCGTTGCATCCTCACGAGGCTCGGCCATCGAGGTCAAGAATTCCGAAATGAAGCTCACCGGCAGGTCAGGGTTGTCCAGCGCTGCACGTCCCACCTTTGCCCAGAACTCGATTTGGCCAGCGATGGTTCTGTGCTCAGCTGCGGCATCGGCCTTCGTTTGGTTGTAGAGCGTTTGGTCGATTCGGATTGAAGTGGTGGAGGCCACGCAGATTAATTTATCACAATTGTGGTAAATCTGTTGTGGTCAGGCAGTAGGTGGGTTCACCGAAAACGCCTCAGAAAATCAGCGGCGCAGGAAAGGTGTGAGACCTTGGCCATGCATGGAGCCGAGGTGGCGCGCTGGTCACGAGTGTGCGTCGTGCTGCGGCTGGCCACCCGCACATTGCCTGCGTCAAATGGGCCGGATCGGGTAAGGCATGCAGCCAAATATCATCTACAGACACAATCAATACGCCACCTTGAAAGTAGGCGAGTCCTCAGGCCGCGAGCCGCGCCGGTCATACACGCGAGTGCTGCTGATGCTCGCGACCCCCAGCCATTCCTGCACCTTGGCAATGTCGGCGTTGTGCTCCAGCGCGCTGGTGGCAGCAGTGGCGCGCAGCGCATGCGGCCGCATGCCCTTGCCAGTGATGCCGACCTGGGCCATGTAAAGCACCGCAACCTCGGAATACACCGCGCTGGGGGTGAGCGCTGTAGTCAGCGTGCCGGCCTTGGGGGCGCGGACGCGCCGGAACAGCGGGCCGACCGCCTACTGGCCATGGCCGCTGGCCACCAGGTATTCGGCCACCAAGCGCAGCGAGTGGGGATGGGCGGGCAGGTAGCGCAGCTTGCCGCCCTTGCCCTGCACGCGCAGGTGCGGGATGCCCCGGCGCTCTTGGGAAAAGTCTTTTACCCGCAACTTCGTTAACTCCTCCCGGCGCTGGCCGCTGGCATAGGCAGTCATTAGGAAGGTGCGCGCCTTGATCGGCATCGGCGCGTCGAGCAAGGCGGCCACCTCGGCGCGCGAGAGCAACTCGGGCAGGCGCTGCGGGATCCGCCCCAGCGGAATTTTGACACGGCGCTCGGTTTGGCCCAGCACATCGCAGACCAGAAAACGAATGGCGCACGAGGTCGTGTTGACGGTCGAGCGCGAACGGTGGCACTCCTGGAGCAGGTGCAGCAGGTAGGCTTGAATCTGCTGGTCGCTCAGCAACTCCGGGCTGCAGTCGTGGTACCGCGCCAGCTGCTTGACGGCGGTCACATAGGTCCATTGGGTGCGCTGGGCAAAGCCGCGCAGCACCATCGCATTGAGCATGCGTTGGCGAAGAGGTGTCATGACAAATCTCCTTGGAAGCGGGGAAAGGTCCCCACCGCCAAGGGTTCATCTCAATGTCGTTCAAGGCAAGCACCGCGCAAAAAACCACGCATTGCCGGTCTACGCACACCTGCCACCGCGCCAGCGGTTTAGTTCAACG
>JACMQX010000001.1 GCA_014376765.1 Ramlibacter sp.
ATGGCGCTGTCGGACTCGTCGGCGGTGGCAACGAGCAGCTCGGAGATCTTGACCCTGAGGTCATCGGGCTCATAGTCCAGGTCGTGCAGGGCATTCATGATTTGTCTTCTTTGGCATGCTTTGTTTGTATGGTTATCGGCTTTCAGGCGGGGGGCTTTAGGGCAACTATCAAAATTCAGGTCATCACCTGCAAGGGGGCGGACCTTGATTGCTGCTCGGCCTTGTCAATCAACGTCGTGACCTCGGCGGCCTCATCAAAGCGGCTCATCAGCAGCAGGCACAGCATGGACAGGAACAACGGCGCCTGCGCCTCCCCGACCTTGCCAAGCGACGCGCAGAGCCGGGAGTAAGTTTGGTCCAGATCGCTGTCAGTCACCTGAGTTGCTCCATGGCCGCCAGCAGCGGCGTGGTGTCCAGGCCCCGCCAGCGACCCATCACGTAACCATCGGGCCGCACCAAAACCAGGCCGCTTGCCTGTGCATCCGCCAGACCGTAGCGCTGGTACGCCTGCCCGGTGGGGTCCGCATCGGGCTCAATTTCCATCACGGCAATGCCGTGCCGGGTCAGTGTGGCTACTGCATCGGGCAAAACGCCGTCGCTGAACACCAGGCAGACGAAGTCCTGGCCGAACATCCGGGTGAGGTGCACGGGGCCGTCGCGCCCTGCCAGCAAGGCTTCAGGCGCGGGCTCGCCGGGCGCGGCCGTGTCGTTGGCCCATTGGCCTGTCTGCGGCACATTGAGGGGCGAGGCCGCGTAACTGATGGGGGACGACTGCCGCGGGTTGATTAGCGAGCGCACCTTCTCGTCGCTCACGGCCAGCCGCAGCGTGGCCTCGCGCATCAGGCGGAAAGCGAAGTCCGGCGGAGCCATGAATTCGGTGCTCTTGGCGCCATAGGCAATGTTCTCGCGTGCGGCATGCACGCGCTCGGTGGAGTAGGAGTCCAGCAAGCCGGGGGACGATTCGCCGTTAATCACACGGGCCAACTTCCAGGCCAGGTTGCCGGCATCGTCCAGGCCGGAGTTGAGGCCGCGCACGCCGAAGATCGGCACGAGGTGCGCCGCATCGCCGGCAAAGAGGACCTGGCCGTGGCGGTAGCTGTCCAGCGTGAGGCACTTGGCGTTGTAGATCGAGATCCACAACGGCTCCCAGGGCTCGTCCTCGCCAATCATTTGCAGGTGGCTTTGTACGCGGGGCAGCACGTTTTCAGGCTTGACGGCTTCGGCCGGGTCCTCGTCGTCGCGTATCTGATAGTCAATGCGCCAGACATCACCCGGCTGGCGGTGCATGAGGATGGTGGAGCCGGGGTTGGACGGCGGGTCGAACCAGGCCAGCCGCTCCACCGGGCGCCTGGTTTTCTGCACGATGTCAACGATGACGTACTTGCCGTCGTACTGTGTGCCCTTGAGTTGCAGGCCCAACTTCTCACGCACCGTGCTGCGGCCGCCGTCGCAGGCGACCAGCCAGCTGGCGGTGACCTCGTGTTGCTCGCCACCTGGCGCTACAACCTGTACCGCTACGCCGGCGCCACCCGCCGCTTGCTGCACGCCCGCCACACGATGCCCAAAGCGCACGTCAGCCATGTTGCCGCAGGCAAGCGCTGCGCGGTGGGCAAATGCCTCGATGTGATATTGCTGGATGTTGACCATGGGTGCGAACCGCTGCGTGGGCTCGCTGGGCATCTGGAAGTGCAGCACCTGGGTGTCTCGCCAGTAGCTGCGCCCGCCCTCCCAGGACAGGCCGGTTTCGACCAGCGCCTTGTCAGCGCCGGCCCAACCAAGAATTTCCTGCGACCGGCGGGACACGCAGATAGCGCGGCTGCCGGTGCAGTAGGCCTCGTCTGCCTCGATCACGAGGCAGGCGACGCCCAGTTGGGACAACAAGGCTGCCAGCGTCAGCCCAACAGGGCCGCCGCCGGCAATCAGAACGGGGGTTGTCCGGGGAAACGTATTAACCGCGCTGGCGCATCTGGCCGCGGATCTCGCCGCCGGGGTTGGCAGCCGTGTGCACGTTGAAGTACCACAGGCCGGCTGCCAGGTCAGCAGCCTGCTTTTCGGTCAGAACGGCTTCGCCTTGCATGGTCATGAGTGCCGGCGTGCCGACCGTGACGGGCAGCGCCACGCCCGCATTGACGCCGGCAGGGGCCGGGCCGTGGAAGTGGGCGGCGGTCACGGGGCCGGTGAGGCCGGAGTAGGTGGCCTTGTAAGTCAGCGTCATGGTGGACTGTTTCCAGCTGGCTTCAACCGTGCCCTTGCCGTAGCTTGGGTTGGCCGGCACTTCATTGGCCGCGCTCAGCTCTGCCTCGAAAATGGTGGTGCTCATTGACGGGCGGCTTGCTGCGCAGCCAGACAGCAGGGCTGCGCCCATGACGGCGGCAGCCAGGGACGTGCGCAGGAAGGTTTGACGATTGATCATGATTTGTTTGCTCCAGGAGACAACAGGTTGACGGAAGCCACCATCATGTTGGCGGTGACCGACATAAATTGTAGGACGCCACCGGCGCCCCGTGTCAGCAATCCGCACTCACCGCGGGTTCGCCCCAGCCCATTCCCCGCAAGCAGCGCAGGCATTTCGCAAATGTGGTAAGCCGAAGAGGTGTACAAAAAGGTGTACAAAAAAACGGCACGCGACACAAGGCCGGTGCCGTTCGCGCCATCCTGGCGCAAAGCTCTGGGTGGGGCATGTTGCCCCTGGTTATAATCCGGGCGAGTGCCCGCCCGGGTGCTTACTTTGCAGCTCTGAGCGTGTCGCGCAGTGCCTTGACCAGGTCGTGATTACGCTGGGCGCCCTGCATCTGGCGCTCGAGCATGGCCTTGATGCCCGCGGGCAATTCCTGCTTGAGGGCACTGCGGTAGCGGCCCAGGGAGACGTCCTCGCCGCGCTCGCACTCCTCCAGCATGGCCAGATCGCTGTAACCGGTGAGCGTGCCGCGAACTGCCACCCATCCACGGTGCAGCGAGCCACCGGCGGTGCCGCCTTCGTCAGTCGTGCCGCCCAGGCGCCGAATCTCGGCGGCCAGCTCTGCTGCAGCAGCGCGGCATTCGTCCGCGTGGCGCAGGAACAGCGTTTTTACGTCTTGTGCCTTGGTGTGCTCTGCGCTGGCGCGAAAGCCATACTCGCCATCACGGCAGTTTTCCAGCACTTCATTGAGTGTGTCGATGGTGTCATCGTTGTCGACGCTGGAGTTGGGTGTGGACTGGCTCTGGTCGATGCGGTTCCATGCCGCACGCGTGGCTGCACGGGCCTGGGGCCATGACAGGCTGGAGCCATCGCGGCGGGTTTCCCAGTCTGCTGCAAGGCTGGGTTCAACGGCGTCAAAGTCGCCGCTGTAGCTGTCGCGTCCGCCCCAGCCAAGGCGGTAAGCCGGGCCGTAGTCGTCAAAGGTGCGGCCTTGCTCGTAGTAGCTTTCATTGCGGAAGGTGCCACGCCAGTAGGCTTCTTCAGCGGTGGGGTTGACGGCTTCAGCCGCGGCCTTGCCGCCAAGTCCACCCACCACTGCGCCAGCAATGGCGCCCACCAAGGCACCCGCAGGGCCAGCCAGAGCACCCGCAGCGGCGCCCGCAACTGCGCCTCCAGCAGCAGCGCCCAAGCCGGTGCCTATGGGGTGTGCACCCGGCTCATTGCTGATCGGGTCGCGGTTCATGTCTTTGTCTTCTGCTGCCATTTTGGTGCTCCTTGAAGGGGTGATGAAAAAGCGTGTTGGCGGCACAGGGGTGTCCCGCTTTCGGCTTGCAAACTAGATGGTCAGCCTGCCGCGCACGCCTGTCAGTCAGGCAAGCGGTATGGCGGCTGTAGGAAAACAGGCCGGTTTCCGGCTGGGCAGGTACGACTCATGCCGCCTGTTGGGGTCGCACCGGTGGCAGCGCTGCGCTTCGTGCCGTAGAGTCGCCGGATGAACACACCACGCCATGCTTATGAAGACCTGATCAATTACGCCATGCAGCTGCTGGTGCGCTCCGGACTGGACGAGGACAAGGCCCGCGCCGTGGCCGACATTCTGGTGGAGGGCGACCTGCTGGGCCACACCACACACGGCCTCGCATTGCTGGCGCCCTATCTGGGCGAGCTTGAATCGGGCGGCCTGCGCAAGCATGGCGAGCCTGAGGTCGTGTCGGACTTTCCGGCCGCCATCACCTGGGACGGTTGCCGCCTGCCCGGCCCCTGGCTGGTGCTCAAGGCCATGGCAGAGGCGATCGAGCGCGCAGCCACCGAGGGCACCTGTACCGTCGTCATCCGGCGCAGCCACCACATCGCATGCCTGGCGGCCTATCTCAAGCGCGCAACGGACCAGGGGCTACTGATGCTGCTGACCTGCTCGGACCCGAACAGCGCCAGCGTCGCACCCTTCGGCGGGCTGGACCCGGTGTTCACCCCGAACCCGATTTCTGCCGGCATCCCCACCGGCGGCCTGCCGGTGCTGATGGATGTGTCCACCTCCGCCACCACCAACGGCCTGACCGGCAGGCCCCACAAGGAAGGCGGCCGCCTGCCTGCAGAGTGGGTGATGAATGCGGGCGGCGCCGCCAGCAACGACCCGGGCGTGCTTTTCACCAAACCACCGGGCACCATCTTGCCGCTGGGCGGGATGGACTCGGGGCACAAGGGCTATGGACTCACGCTGCTGGTTGAAGCGCTGACCGGCGGCCTCGCAGGCCACGGCCGCGCCGACCCGCGGGAGGGCTGGGGCGCCACGGTGTTCCTGCAGATCATTGACCCCCGCGCCTTTGCCGGCGCAGATGCCTTCACGCGGCAAACGAGCGCGGTAGCGGATCAGTGCCGCGCCTCACGTCCGGCCAAGGCCGGCACGCCGGTTCGCACGCCGGGTGAAAAAGGGGTGAGCCTTTCACGCGAGCAGATGCTGCATGGCGTTGCGTTGTACCCGGCCATCATGCCGCTCCTGGCGCCATGGGCTGCCAGGCTGGGTGTGGTGGCGCCGCAAGCGCTGGCCAGCTAAAGGTTTTTTGCGCGTCGTGCGGGGGCACGCACTTTCGTATGCATTCTTACCATTGCCCTAAACTGGGCTGGTGAATCTCCCCGCCCTGATCACTTTGATGGTGCTGTCACACATCACCTTCACCGGCGGGCGCGTGGCCATCTCGCTGTTTGGCCTTGCACTGGGCGGCTCGGCCTTTGTGGTGGGGCTTCTGATCAGCCTGCTGGCCATCGTGCCGGTCTTCATCGCGGTGCCGGCCGGCCGCTGGACAGACCGCGTCGGGCCGCAAAAACCCATCGCCATTTCGTTGATCAGCATGTCAGCTGCCATGCTGCTGTCGGGCCTGTGGCCTTCCCTCAACAATCTGTATGTGACCAGCGTGCTGCTGGGCACCGGCTTCATGCTGATGCATGTGGCGGTGAACAACGCGGTGGGGCATCTGAGCACACCGGGCAACCGCACCCGGGCCTTCACGCTGCTGGCGCTGGGCTTTTCCACCTCCAGCATGTCGGGGCCGATGATCGCCGGCTTCAGTATCGACCTGGCCGGACATGCACGCACTTTTCTCATTCTGGCGGGTTTCGGCCTGGTCGCACTGGCGCTGCTCTGGGCCGTGGGCCGCCGCGCGCAGGTGCAGGTGGAGCGCCCCCTGCCGCCGCCTGACTCGCATGTGATGGACCTGCTGCGCGACCCGCACCTGCGGGCCGTGTTCATCGTGAGCGGGCTGCTCAACATGGGCTGGGACCTGTTCACTTTCATGGTGCCGGTGCAGGGTGCGCGCATTGGCCTGTCGGCCTCCACCATTGGCGTGATCATGGGCACTTTTGGCGCGGCAACCTTTGTGGTGCGTCTGGCCATGCCCTGGATCAGCCGCACTTTCAGCGAATGGCAGACGCTGGCCGGGGCGCTGACCATCACCGCATTTGTCTACTACCTGTTCCCGCTGTTCACGGCCGTGCCGATGCTGGTGGCGCTCGCCTTTTTGCTGGGCCTCGGTCTGGGCAGCGCTCAACCCATGGTGATGAGCCTGATCCATCTTGCGGCTCCCGCAGGCCGCACCGGCGAGGCGGTGGGTGTGCGCACCACCGTCATGAACGTCAGCCAGACCGCCCTGCCCCTGCTTTTTGGCGGCCTGGGTTCGGCGCTCGGCATGATGCCGGCCTTCTGGGCCGTGGCGCTGGCCCTGACGGTGGGCGGCGTGTTCGCCGCGCGGCGCAAGGGAAGGTTCGGCTGAAGGTTACTGCCCGGTGGCCGTCACGCCGCAGGACAGCAAGAAGGTCAGGCTGCCGCCAGCGCCAAAGGTGTCGAGCAACACGCCGGTGGGAGGGGTGGTGTTCTGCAACTGCGCGGCCGTGAGCCCCACGGGGCAAGCGGTGGCGGACCCTGCCGCCACACACGACGGCGGTGCCGTGCATTGCAGGCCGATGGCGACGGGGTCGTACAGGCGCGCGCCATCAGCCGGGTAGCTGCCTGTGTTGGTCACCACAATGGTGTAGGCCGTGGTGGTGCCGGCAACGAGTGAGCTGACGCCGTTGCTCTTTGTGATCGCCAGGTTGGTCGCGCCGATCTTCGTGACCACGCTGGCCGTGTTGTTGGCCGGCGTTGTGTCGGTGATGCCGCTGGGCGCGATCACCGAGGCGGTATTGGTCACGCCGGCCACGGTGGTGGCCGCACTGGTCACCGCTGTCACGGTGATGGTGAGGCTGCTGGCGTTGTTGATGCTGCCCGTGAGCGAAATTGCATTGCCGCTGCCGCTGGCGGTGCCGCAAGTTGCGGTGCCACCGCTGTTTGCGCAAACCCAGGTCACGGTGCTGAAGTTATTGGGCACCGTGTCAGCGATGGTTGCCGTGCTGACATTGGACGGCCCGCCGTTCGATACGGTGAGCAGGAACTGCACTGTGGTGTTGAGCGGCACAACGTTGGCCAATGTGGTGGCAAACGCCCCCGAATTGCCCTGGCGCTGCGTCTTGGTGATCTGCAGGTCGGCGTTAAGCGGCACGCTGTCGGCAGCGCAGCCGTAATTGGGCACGTCTACATCCGTGCAAAGCGCCGCCGTCAAGACGGTTGGATAGGTGTTGTTCTGCGGGTCGGTGCCGTTGGTGCCGACCTTAGCGGCATTCAACAAGGGGTTGGTGGCGCCGGCGGCCACCGTCACGGTGACTGTGATCACGCTGGAAACACCCGCGTTCAGCGCGCCGAGGGTGTTGTTGCATGTCACGTTCTGGCCGGCAAACACGCAGGTGAACGGCGTGCCCGCCGCCACCGCGCTGATGGTCAGGCCTACCGGGACCACGTCCCTCAACCGCACAGTGTTCACGGCCGAGGCGCTGCCACCTGAATTACGCACGGTCAAAACAAAGGCAAACGTATCACCAGGATTTTTCGACTGCGTGCCGGTGTGGACTTTGGTGAGCCTGACCTGAGGCGCGTCCTGCACGGTGTTGAGGTCAATCGCGCAACCGGGGCCGTTGCCATCGCTGATGCAGTTGTTGACATCGGTCGCCGACGGGCTGGTCGGCTTGGAGGGCGTTACGTCGCCGCCGCCGCCCACCCGCGCACGGTTGCGCTGCTGCACGCCTGCCGCAGCAGCGCCCACATTGGCGCTCAGGATGAAGCTCGAACTGGAGCCCGCAGCGATCGGGACGCTGGAGGTGCACGATACGTCGGTCGTCGAGTTGCGCACGCAGGTCCAGTCGACGCCATTGAGCCCGGCGGGCGAGAACGGCGTGCCGGCGCCTACATAGGTCATGGTGCCGGGCAGCACATCACGGAAGTTGATGACGCCCGAGCTGGCCGCGCTGCCAATGTTGCTAACCACAAAAACATAATCGGTCGTGCCACCCAGGGAAACGAAGGGCTGGCCATCGTCCTTGGTCAGCGAGAGGCTCACGTACTGCACGCTGTCGGTGTCGGCGGCGCAGCCGGTATTGGCGTCGGCGGAGGTGGTGGCCGGCGGCACTGGATCGGCGCAGGCCGTGACGCTGGCTGCGACCGGCGTTGACTTCAAAAGGCTGGGGTCACCGCCGCCGCCCACCCGCGCACGGTTGGTGACGGACGAGGGTGCATTGGCGTCCACGCTCACCGTGAAGCTGATGGTGGCTGTGGCGCCCGCAGCCAGTGCGGTGGCCCGCGTGCAGGTCAGGGTGGGCGCGGCATTCGAGCACGAAAAGCCGTTGACGGTGGTGGTGCCGACGTAGGTCAGGCCTGTGGGCAAAACGTCCAGTACGGTGATGGTCCCGCTGGTGGGGGTTGTTCCGCCGTTGGTCACCACCAGCGAAAAGCTGACTGTCGCACCCTGCACGATGGTGGTGGTGCCGTCGCTTTTGGTGAGTGACAGGTTGGGCGCAACGACGGTGTCGGTGTCCAGCGCGCAGCCGGCCGGTGTGTTGTTGGCAGTACAGGCCGCTGCGGCGGCGATGCCCGCGGCCGCGTTGGCATAAAGCGGCTTGTTGGTGTCCCCGCCGCCGGCCACGATGGCCCGGTTGACCAGCGAGGGCCCGCCACCCGCCGCGACGCGGGCCGCGACGGCAAATGAGCTGGAGCCGCTACCCGGCACTGCACTGGTGGAGGTGCAGGTGATGTCGGTTGCATTGGCTGCGTTGCACGACCAGCTGGCCGCATTCGGGCCTGTGACGCTCAAGGCCCCGGGAACGACCGACAGGCCGGTGGGCAACTGGTCCGACACGGTCAGCGTGCCCAAGGTTGCGCCTATGCCGGAATTGAACACTGTGAAGGTGTAGGTCGTGGTGTTGCCTGCCGTGACTGATGTGACGCCGTCGCTCTTGCCCAGCGTCAGGTTGGGGCCGCACTGGGCCGCCGGCGGCGCGCCGGGTATGTTGGGCGCGAGGAAAGCCGTGAGGCCGCCGTTGAAGCCGGTGGAGCCGTAGTTTTCTTCCGGGGTGAGGTTGCTCATGGTGCGCCCCGGCGCGCCGCCGTTGACGCCGGCCGAGATCGACATGCTGGTCGGCGCATAGGCAATGAAGCCGCCGCCGCCCGCCCCGCCTGGCCCGTGCCGCCCGGCCAGACCGCCTGCGTTGCCAGCCCAGGCGTTGCCACCATCGCCACCGGTCGCGTCTACCGTGGCATTGCCGCCGTTGCTGGTCTGGATCACGACGGAGCCGCCAGCGCCGCCTCCGCCGCCCGCATCGTTCAACACGTTGTAGCCGTGCGCACCGCGTACGTCGATGGTGCCTGCGCCATTGATCGCACGCGCCCGGATGATGACGATGCCGCCACCCGTTGCGCCCGACGAGCAGATGCCCGCGCCCAGACTGCAGGCCACGCCGTTGTTGGTGTAGACGGCGTTATCGGCTGTGCCGTTGTTGGTGCCGCCCGCGCCGCCGCCGCCGCCCATGAACACCCGGTTGAACGCCAGCGTGCCGGCATAGCCCGCACCGCCGCGCCCCCCTGTGTCCTTCAGCGGATCGTTCCAGGGGCGCCCGCCGATGCCGCCCGGGCCATAGTTGCCGCCTCCGCCACCGCCTGCGTTTTCGTCGTTGCCGTTGCGTGCATCGCGCCCGTCGGTTCCGCCGCCACCTGCATTGCCAGGCGCGCCGGCGGCGTAGGAGCCGCCGGGGTAGCCTTCAAACGTGCCGGTGGTCAAGGCAATGGCCGGCGCCACAGTGTTGCGCACCGCCCAGCCCGAGGTCAGGGTGGCAAGCTGGATGGGCGTGCCGATAAAGCCCTCGCCCTTGCCACCATTGGTGAGGGCGGTCGACAGCGTGACGTAGTCGGTACTGGCGCCGCTGTTGCCGGTCAACTGAACACCCGCTGCGCCCCGAAACCCCTTGCCCGCCGTGAAAAACGCGGCTGACTGGCCCTCGACTGCACTATTCGTCAGGGTCAGGGTGTCGCGCACATCCACAGCCACCACGCCGCCTGTCGCGCCATTCCAGGGCGGCGTGTAAATGCCGGTCGCATTGAGCGAGGTGTACTGCGGCACACGGACGACCTGGTAGCTCTGCTGCGCAGTGCTGGCCGTGGCCGCAGCCCGCACGTAACCATTGGTCAGCGGCGGGGAGAAGGCGAAGGGAGCGGTCGAGGTGACACGGACAAACTCGAAAAGACCCGCCTGGCCCACGCTGGTCGAGCCCTGGCCATTGCCAGTGGCGTTGCCGTAGTTGCTGGTGTTGGAGGAGTTGATGGTGCCATCCTGCATCTGGATGACCATCAGCAGGTCGCCAACGACCACTGCTGTATTCAAACCGCGCGCATCGGGCGTCCCCAATACGAGGGTGGTGGCGCCCACGGCCAGGCTGCTGGTGCCCGGGTAGTAGTTATTGACGATGCCGGTATTGGGGCCGGTGCCGAGATTGCTGGCGGCAGGACACACCTGCGCAGCTGCGGGAAGCGCAAAAATGAGCAAGGCCAACGTGGCCAGGAGACGGCGCCAAGAAACCGCTGCAAAAACCGCAGCGGGTCCGGCACACCCAAGAATTACATCCATACACCAACTACGATTTGTTACCTATTGTAATAACCTACGCACCCAGACTGCAAATGGATGCAACTAACAAATACGTAAGTGTGATCTTTGGCGCGCTTTAGGCATCCATGTGGGCAGGCAGTGAGACCTGATCATGCGGCGGAGGGTCCCGGATCGAGTCCGGGCTGACAGCTTACGAGGCCATTGCAAGCTACTGAACCTGCTGCGCTTCAAAAGCACGTATTTCGTCCAGCGCCTCTTTCAAGCCCATCTCGCCGGCCTGCAGCAGCTTGCCCGTGAGGTGATCAGTCAAGGGCTTCAGGCCAAGCAGCACTGCGCGCGTTTCCGCATACAGCCGCTCGCTTTGCGCTTCCATCAGCGCGCGGGTCCCGTCATCCAGCGACTTGCCTGCGCCCTCGCCGTCCAGCGCGCCGAAGTTCAGGCGGGTCTTGCGGTACATGCCCATCTCGGCAATGGCGTGGTGCAACAGCCGCGTCACGCGGGTGATGTCGTTGTGGGCGCCGTTGGTCGTGCCCTCTTCGCCGAAGAACAGCTCTTCATTGGCCATGCCGCCCAGCAGCACGCGCACGTCATGCTCCATGTCGGCCTTGGTCTTGAGCAGGTTGTTGCCCTGTTTGTGGAACACAAACCCCAGCGCGTTGCTGCGCGGGTTGGCCTTGAGCGAGATCTTGATGGTCTTCATCTCGCTTTCCAGCTTGCTCCAGTCGCCGCCGGCGAGCTTGCGCTCGTTATCAAAATCCACCAGGAAGTGACCCCACTCGTGGATGGCGATGATGCGCCGGTCGCGCTCGCGCTCCTTGGTCGTGTTGCTGGTGACGTTACCCACCATCACCCGCTCTGCCGCCTGCATGAGGGTGGCCTCGCCTATCAGCTCGCCGGCCTGCACGGCGGCTATGCCGGCCGTGTCCACGATGGTTTCAATGTCGGCCGGGCTGCGGCCTTCGGTCAGCTCCACGATATCGCGCAGGTCCAGCCCGGGCGCCACCTTGCCCGCGCGCTGCTGCAGGTAGTGGTGAATGATGGCCAGGCGCTCCTGCCCGTTGGGCAGCCGAAAGTCCACCTTCATCTGGAAGCGGCGCAGCATGGCCTCGTCCATCTGCTGGTTTTCCTGGTTGAAGTTGGAGGCGACGATCCAGATGATCTCGGCGTCCGACTTGGTACGCACGCCATCCAGCACGGCCAGAAGCATGTTCTGCGTGTCGTCATCGAACTTGCGGCGGCCGCCGCGCTTCATGAACAGGTCCTGCGCTTCGTCCAGAAAGACGATGCAGCGCTTGCGCCGCTTGGCCATGGCCAAAATGCGGGTGAGTGTCTGCGAGCCGCCGCCTACAAAGCCCGTCTCCAGGTTGACCGCCGAATGGAAAAGGATGGGCAGGTTCAACTCGCGCGCCAGGTAACTGGCCAGCTTCGTCTTGCCGGTACCAGCCGGGCCGCTGAACATGACGTTGAAGGGCTTGTCGATACCGTACTCCGCATACTGCTCGCGGCGGTGGTACTGGTCCTTGATCTGCGCCACTTCGGCCTTGATGTCGTCCATGCCGACCAGGTCGTCCAGGCCGCCCTGGATCTGCGAGGGTTCGATGAACTTGAGCGCCTTGACCTGGCCGCGCAACTGCATCCAGAGGAAAGCCAGCAGGCCGACCGACAGGCCCACGGAAATCAGGGCGCTCACCTCGCCCTTCCAGGCGTCGCGCTCGGACTGGGGCCGTGCGCCTGAAAAGCGCTGCTCCAGCCGGGCAAGCACCTCGGCGCTGGGCTCGTCAAGTTCGCTGCGCGGCACGAAAGTGAGCTTGCCGCCCCATGGCGCAGTCACGGCCTTCTCGGTGAAGATGCGCGTTTCCATGTCAGAGGGGTAGTAGGCGTATTGCCGGCCCTGCGACTCGATCAGCACAAAGCGCTCGGACACGCTCCAGGACAGCGCGCTGTAAATAACTGTGATGTTCTCCACTGCATTGCGGTCCAGGAAGCTAAGGACCGATCCCGTGCCAAAGACCACTGGCAGATTCTTGTTGTAACTCCATACCGCCTGTGCGCCCTTTTCGGTCGCGGCCATGGCCTTGACCTGCTGGGCCATGAGCTCCTGCTTTTGCATGGACGACCATGAATAGAACGCGGTGAGGGGAATGAGCACCGCCACGGCAATGACCGCCAGTTTCAGGCCCGCGGTCTGGATGGCAAACCAGTCCTGCAAACGGGCAAACGCCTTCGCCAGCCCGCCCCGGTTGGGGGGCGTGGGCGGGGAGGCTTCGCCTTCTTTGGGCGCTGCCTTATGACTGGAGAGGTCGGGCATGGTGGTGGCTCATGGGCATGAGGCATTAAAACTAGGTATTCGCGCCTACGCAAGATGTAGGTTCCATCCTACAGAAGCGGGTCAGGCCTTGGTCTTTCGGGGAGATTCCCCGGATATAAAGGCCCCAAAGCCAAACGAGGTGTTTCAACCTCGCCCGAGCCCCTTCTTCTTGCCCTGTCAGGGCCTTGGCCTCAACCCAGTGCGGCCATCAGGGTAGCCCCGCCCGTCAAGCTAGCGCCGGCTCTGGAGCCTTGACCGCCGCCGTTTTAGCCTCGGGCACAGCCGAGCGGATCAGGTAATCAAACGCGCCAAGCGCTGCCTTTGCGCCATCGCCTGCAGCAATGATGATCTGCTTGAACGGCACCGTGGTCGCATCACCCGCTGCAAACACGCCGGGAATGGAGGTATGGCCCTTGGCGTCCACAATGATCTCGCCGTGGCGCGACAACTCGACCGTGCCTTTGAGCCAGTCGGTGTTGGGCACAAGGCCGATCTGCACAAACACGCCTTCAAGCCCAACCTGCTTGTCCTCGCCCGTGGTGCGGTCCTTGTAGCTCAGGCCGTTGACCTTTTGCCCGTCACCCGTCACCGCGGTGGTTTGCGCATGGACGATCACCGTCACGTTGGGCAGGCTGGCCAGCTTGCGCTGCAGCACGGCGTCGGCGCGCAGTTGGGTGTCGAACTCGATCAGCGTCACATGCCTGACAATGCCGGCCAGGTCAATGGCAGCCTCCACACCGGAGTTGCCGCCACCAATGACCGCCACGCGCTTGCCCTTGTAGAGCGGCCCGTCGCAGTGCGGGCAGTAGGCCACGCCTTTGTTCCGGTACTCCTGCTCGCCCGGCACGTTAATGTTGCGCCAGCGCGCGCCCGTCGCAATGATTACGGTGCGTGCCTTGAGCGACGCGCCGCTTTCCAGCTTGACTTCCACCAGGCCATCGCCGGCCACCAGGCCGGCGGCCCGTTGCAGGTTCATGATGTCCACGTCGTACTCGCGCACGTGTTCTTCCAGGGCCAGCACAAAGCGCGGGCCCTCTGTTTCCTTGATCGAAATAAAGTTCTCGATGCCCATGGTGTCCATCACCTGGCCGCCAAAACGCTCAGACGCGATGCCGGTGCGAATGCCCTTGCGCGCCGCATACACGGCCGCAGCAGCGCCGGCCGGGCCACCACCGACGATCAGCACATCAAACGGGGCCTTGGCAGAGATCTTCTCGGCTTCGCGTGCAGCGCCGCCGGTGTCGACCTTGGCGATGATCTCTTCCAGGCTCATGCGGCCCTGGCCGAAATGCGTGCCGTTCAAAAAGATTGTTGGCACCGCCATGATCTGCCGCTCGTTGATCTCGTCCTGAAACAGAGAGCCGTCGATCATGGTGGCCTTGATGCGCGGGTTTTGCACCGCCATCAGGTTCAGCGCCTGAACCACGTCCGGGCAGTTGTGGCAGCTGAGGGAGATGTAGATTTCAAAGTCCAGGTCCACGTCCAGCGCGCGGACCTGGTCGAGCAGCGCCTGCTCGACCTTGGGCGGGTAACCGCCGACCTGCAACAGGGCCAGCACCAGCGAGGTGAACTCGTGGCCCATGGGCAGGCCGGCAAAGCGCGGCCCGTTGGTGCCGCCGGGGCGGTTGACCGAAAAGGACGGCGTGCGCAGCGAGGCGGCAGCGCCATTCACTTCCGAGACCTTGATGAGAGGCGACGCCGCCGCAACGTCCGCCAGCAGCGCCTGCAGGTCCGCGGAGGCCTTGGTGTCGTCCAGGGCTGCAACGATTTCCACCGGTTGCGAAATGCGTTGCAGGTAGCTGCCCAGCTGGGCTTTGAGGTTGGCGTCGAGCATCTTGGTGGGCCTTAGATCTTGCCGACGAGGTCGAGCGACGGCGTGAGGGTTTTATCGCCTTCGCTCCACTTGGCGGGGCAGACTTCACCTGGGTGCGCCGCCGTGTACTGGGCAGCCTTCAGTTTGCGCAGCGTTTCCTTGACGTCACGGGCGATCTCGTTGGAGTGCACTTCCATCGTCTTGATGGTGCCTTCCGGGTTGATGATGAAGGTGCCGCGCAAAGCCAGGCCTTCTTCCGGAATGTGCACGCCGAATGCGTTCGTCAGCGCATGGGTCGGATCGCCCACGAGTGGGAACCTGGCCTTGCCCACGGCCGGCGACGTTTCATGCCACACCTTGTGCGAGAAGTGCGTGTCGGTCGTTACGATGTAGACCTCGGCACCCATCTTCTGGAATTCGGCGTAGTTGTCGGCGGCGTCTTCGACTTCGGTCGGGCAGTTGAAGGTGAAGGCCGCCGGCATGAAGATCAGGACGGACCACTTGCCCTTGAGCGTCTCGTTGCTGACTGGAACGAACTTGCCGTTGTGAAAGGCGGTGGTTTTGAACGGGACGATTTGTGTGTTGATCAGGGACATTAATGTTTCCTCTATTGCGATTGAAAAAAATAACCAACCGCAACTTTAACGGCCAAAGGCGGGCTTGTTAAATCAATTGAGGTAATGACGGTTATTGGAAATGCCTATGCTGCCGGTGAAAACCGCCTGCCGGGCGTAAGGGTTGGCTTTTCACAGGCTGCTCAGCGACTGGCAACCGGCTGGGTACTCCACCAGATCAACACCAGCAGCGCGAGCTGCACTGGCAGCCGAAGCACCAGCGCCCAATACGGCACCCCGAACAACTCGGGTGACTGCAGCATGTAGATGTGAGCGGGCGTGACCGCCAAAGTCAACGCAAAGAGGCCCCATCCGGCGACCTGGCGCGCAGGCCGCCACAGCACCCCAATCGCGCCCAGAATTTCAAACACACCGCTCAGCAGCACAGCAGCACGCGGCCAGGGAAACCAGGGCGGGACGATGCGCATCTCGGTCTCGGTCAGCGCGAAGTGCGCGATGCCGCCGATGAAAAACCACAGGAAAACAAAGCCGATGCCGGCGACACGCCAGCGCGTCAGCGGGCCGTGTTGTGTCGAGTGTTCAGGTATCAATTTGTGCATGGTGGCGCCGCTGCTGGCTCATTGTGCGGCATGGAACCAGTTCACCAGGCGGGTGACACATAAAGCATTCAACTTCACTACAGCTTGACCCATGAACTCGTCCACATCGGGAGACAGCAGGCCCTGGCAATACGCCATCTCGCCATTTCATGCACCCATCATGGCGACGATACAAATGCAGCGGGGCTACCCGCTGTGCCACTTCTCACGTGAAAGCATTGCCCAGTTGCGCCAGCAAATCAAAAACGGGCAAGCACAGCCCGTCAACGCCGGTTACCTGACGCTGGACCCTGCCGACCGGAGCATCTGGTATGCGGGCGGCAACAAGCGTGTGCTCAGCCCCCAGGGGTTTGACTTTGCCTACGCGATGGCGTCCCAGCCAGGCAAGCTTTTCACCCATGAACTGCTGACTGCATTGTTTGATTACGAAAGCCGGGTCACCACCAAGGCAGCGCGCGACCAACGCGTCAACCTCGCTGTGGCGCGGTTGAAGATGAAGCTGCAGGGGATGCGGGTGGCGTTGACGTCGGTGTATGCGTCGGGGCATGTGCTTGAAGTGACTTGAGTCGCTGAAGACTCCCACGTGGAGACCACTTCGGCTACACAAAATGCAAACCCTTAAAGAGATTCGATGAACAACCTGACCATCGCGCGCGCGTACGGTCCCGACTTGTTTGCGACCTCGAATCGCGCAGGCGCATCAAAGGATGTTCAAGCGGGGGACCCCACGTACGCGAGCGACCTGAAGCATTTGGCTGTGACGATTATTTCGGCTGCCCAATCGAAAGGCGCTGGGCCAATCGATCCTTGCGCAGCTGACGCAATTTCCATCCTGATCAACTTTGCAACGCGTACGGACGACGTGGGCAAACGTGCACAAACAGTTCTGATTGATCTCCACGCGCGCAAAGATTGCGCCTCGGTCACACCTGATCTTCAGCAAGCAGCTCGCGACATGTGCCAGATCGTCAAAGATGTTCCGAAACCCTATGACGCACCGCAGTTGTCGGAAGTTGTAGCCCTCTTCGGCAAAAAGATTGCAGGAGACGGTGACTTGGGAATTTTTTTGGATCACCATATCGCGCGCCTGAACGATTATCCCAACGCTGCCGAACAGCCAGATCAGCTCAACAATCAAATCTTCGGCGAACCGGTTTCTTCACTCGACAACAAGCATGATGTCCCGGCGCCCCAAGTGTCGGAAATAGGTTTTCAAGTCGTCACAACCATACGATTGCCTTACGAGCACATCCAGCTGTTGGGCGATCCCGTGCGCCTGGACAGCCAGTCCGCTGGCACGCAGATAGAGGCACAGAAAACCAGAGCAGGTAATCTTGCACTCGACTCCCAAAGGCCAGCTGCCTTTTTATTGTGCAATTGCAGTGAGCCGGGTCAGGAAAAATGGCATGCATTGATTGCCGAACCTATGGACGGCGGCGGCGTCCACTGGCACTTCCTCACACCGCATGCCGAGGACGCGGCTCAAAACGATGCAGACGGAACTCGCACCCAATTTATGGGCCATGGCGATTCACTCCTGAGCGTGAAATCAATCTTGAAGGCAATTAACGACAATCCAACTGATCGCCGCGGCGTTGGTGTCGTCATCGCAGAACACCTCGCCTCCAAGGACGTACTTCCCGTCACAGTGCACGTGGAAAGGCCCGTGGCGCTGCCAGTCGCACCCGTGTCTGCTGCGCAAGCGGCCACGGCCCTCGTAAACTTGAAACAGTTCGGACGAACACTCGGCCTTGAGGTCTCTCCCGTCCCTGGAAAACTGGCGTTCCGTTCGATGTTTGACAAAATACAGGTGGCCAGGGAACAAGGGGCGAGGGGAGCCACCCTCGCGCTCAATCGGGAAGCAAAAAATCTGCATAGCGTCATCAGAGGTTTCGAGATGCAACGCGTTTCAACACGCCGGTTGCATGCAGAACAAATGGGCGACGTGTCGCTCGCTGAAGCCATCTTGGACGGTCCCGATCAATTTTTGAAAGACTGCCATAGATTGGCCATGGAGATGCACAAGTACGCGTCACCAAGTCAAACACTGATAAGCATGCAAAACCTGCGTACTGCAGCTATTAACTTCCTTGCCAGCCGGGCAAATTTAGTTGAAAAGGTAGGCGCGGAAATCAAGCTTCTCGAAGATAGAGAGAGCAAAGATTCGCTGATGAAGCTCAACGTCGAAGGCCTCAATGGCCATCTTTACACCGCCGTTGTGTCGCTTGCCGAACAGGTTGCTGCTGACCCGCAAACTGCCGCGGCGTATTTTCAGGCGCTTCCCGGCCTCAGTGGAGCCGCTTGGCTCAAACAATAACTTTCGGTTGGCTGCGTGGCAATTACTTTCCCACAACCCCATCGCCCGGTTGATCACTTCTTTAATGGTTTGACTTTTTCCACGCGAGGAAGCTGCGGGGGATGCGGGTGACCCTGACGTTGGTGTGTGCGTGGGAGCCTGCGCTTGAGGTAACTTGAGTCGGCGGGAATCCCGTACAAAGAGCAGAACGGCAACACAAATGCCTACCTATAAGGAACTTTGATGAACAACCTGACCTGCGCCCGTGCTTATGGTCCCGACTTGTTTGCTACCTCAAACCGCGCAGAAGCATCAAAGGATATTCAAGCGTCGGACCCCAAGTACTTGAACGACCTGGAGCTTTTGGCTGTAACCATCATTTCGGCTGCCAAATCGAAAGGCGCTGGGCAAATTAATCCTTGCGCAGCTGACGCAATCTCCATCTTGATCAACCTTGCAACGCGTATGGACGACGTGGGCAAGCATGCACAAGACCTTCTGGTTGATCTCAACTTGCGCGCAGACTGCGCCTCCGTCACACCTGATCTTCAGCAAGCTGCTCGCGACATGTGCCAGATCGTGAAAGATTTTCCGCAAGGCTATAAAGCACCGCCGTTGTCGACGGTCGTCGCCCTCTTCGGTAGGCAGATCGCAGGAGCGGGTGACTTGGCGCATTTTTTAAATAACCACATTGCGCGCGCAAACGATTACCCCAACGCTTCCGAGCAGTCAGATCAGCCGGGCATCGAAATCGAGGGCGACTGGTCGCCGCTAGAAAACAAGCATGATGTCCCGGCGGGCCAAGAGGCGGAAATAGGATCTGAAATAGTCACCATACGATCGTCCTACCAAGGCATCAACGTTTTGAGTGATACCGTGCGCCTGGGCATCCATTCCACTGGCACACAGGTAGGGGCACTGAAAACTCAAGCAAGCGAAATTGCACTAACGTCCCAAAAGCCTGCTGCGTTTCTTTTGGCCGAATTAGAAAATGAGCCGGGTCGGGAATGGCATGCAATGATCGCCGAACCAATTAGAAACGGAAGCATCCGCTGGCACTTCCTCACACCGGCGGTTGAGGACGCTGTAGACGCAGATGCAGATGCGTATGGATACAGTACCTACCACGTTGGTCATGGCGGCGATCTTCTGCTGAACCTCAAATTAATCCTGAAGGCAATTAACGACAATCCAGCTGATCCTCGCGGCATCAGTCACGTCATCGAGGAGCAAGTCGCAGCCAACAATATTGCTGCGGCAGCAGTGCTGATGTCTAACCCAGCAATGGCCAACGATTATTTCCGATTCCTGCCGCCAGAGGTTTTAGCTGGAGGCGCAGGTATCAATCCTGTACATTCCCCACGGCCTCAATCGGCAGCCGTCCGTTCGCCTGCAAACGGTCAAAGTAATGCGCTGGGCAGAACACCTGAACAAGTCGCTGCGCTCGCAATTCTCATAAACAAAGGCACGCAGCTGGAATTGAAATTTGCGAGAACGCCTTCTGGTGGTTTTGAGGCCAAGTCGGTCTTCAGGCGGATTGAAGAGTATCGGGAAGAGACCAGGAAACATTTATTCAACCCGCATGGCGGAAACGCGCAGGTTGCCAAAAACGCTGCGCTTGAAGCGGCCCCAAAACATATATCTCCAGCCGGGCAGTTTATGCACGCCATTCGAAATTTCGGATTGCCAAGTGGTGTGATGACCAACATCAACGACTATGTTCTTTTTGGCTCCGCAGCCGCTAAGAGGTCTCCGGCATACGCTGCCGTGGCAATCGTACGAACAAATGCAGCCATGCTGGCGCTTCAGCCAGCAAACTTCCTGAAGACATGCGGCGAGGAAGCCTACAGGAGCAACACTCCAGAAAAAGTAAGCGAATCGCTCAGATCGGCCGCACTCCAATTTATCGAGCAAAGCATTCAGGCACGAACAGACATTAAACTTGCCATTGAGCAGCTGGGTGCCGTCAGTGGTCTCAATGTGGACGTCGTTGCGGGTATGAAGCAAGAACTCGAGGCGCTCGAGAAGGCCTGCCTTGATAACGCGGCCTACAAAGACGTAGTTGCTTTTGCCGACGAGGTCAGCAAGCACCCGGACACAGCGCTTTCATATTTTCGATCGCTACCCATGCAGGCCGGCGCGTAAGCCGCTCGGCTATTTCGCCCCCAACCCCATCGCCCGCGTGATCACTTCTTTCATGATCTCGTTGGTCCCGCCGTATATGCGTTGCACCCTTGCATCGGCATAGGCCCGGGTGATGGGGTACTCCCACATGAAGCCGTAGCCGCCGTGCAGTTGCAGGCACTCGTCCATCACCTTGCATTGCAGATCGGTTGTCCAGTACTTGGCCATGCTGGCCGTCGCGGTGTCCAGCTTGTTGTCTAGAACCAGCTCGGTGCACTTGTCGACAAACACCCGCGCCACCTGCACTTCCGTTTGCGCCTCGGCCAGGGTGTAGCGCGTGTTCTGGTAGGCCGCCACGGCTTGACCGAATACCTTGCGCTCCTTTACGTAGGCCACTGTCCAGTCGATGGCGGCCTGCGCAGCAGCCACGGCTGTGATGCTGATCTGCAAACGCTCCCAGGGCAGTTGCTCCATCAAGCAAATGAAGCCGCGGTTTTCCTGCGGGGGGCCGCCCAGCAGGTTGGCTGCCGGCACACTCACGTTGTCAAAAAACAGCTCTGAAGTGTCCTGCGCCTTCAGGCCCAGCTTCTTGAGTCGCTTGCCGGTTTCAAAGCCTTTCATGCCGCGCTCCACCAACAGCAGGCTGGTGCCTTTGGCTCCGGCCGCCGGGTTGGTTTTAGCAACAACAATCACCAGGTCCGCATGCCAGCCGTTGGTGATAAAGGTCTTGCTGCCGTTCAGCAGGTAACTGCCGTCCGCCTGCTTGATGGCCGTGCTCTTGACGCCTTGCAGATCACTGCCCGCAGCCGGCTCGCTCATGGCAATGGCGCCCACCATCTCGCCGCTGGCCAGGAGCGGCAGGTACTTTTTCTTTTGCTCGTCGGTGCCGTAGTGCAGCAGGTAAGGCGCCACGATCTCGCTGTGCAGGCCGTAGCCAATGCCGGTGAATCCACCCCGCGCCAGCTCCTCCATCTGAATCACGCTGTACAGCTTGTCTGCCCCCGCCCCGCCGTATTCCTCCGGCATGGTCATGCACAGAAAGCCGTTCTGGCCGGCCTTGCGCCACACCTCACGGTCCACATAGCCCTGATCTTCCCAGTCGGCATGGTGCGGCGCAATTTCTTTGTCCATGAAGCGGCGAAAGGCGTCGCGAAAGGCTTCGTGGTCGGGGGTGAACAGGGTGCGTTCGATCATGCTGATGGCTTTCAAAATGAGGCAGGCGGGCAGCAGGCTTTTTACAAAGCAGTTGCTTGGTGAAATGAATATACTGGCTTTTTCCCCGCAGGAGCACACCATGACCGAAGCATTTGTATACGACGCCATTCGCACGCCGCGTGGCAAGGGCAAGAAGGACGGCAGTCTGCATGAGGTCAAGCCCGTGACCTTGCTGGCCGGTGTGCTCAGCGAGCTGCAGCGGCGCAATGACTTTGACACTGCGCAGGTGGACGACGTGGTCATGGGCGTGGTGTCGCCCATTGGCGAGCAAGGCTCGGTTATTGCCAAGGTCGCGGCGCTGAAGGCGGGCTGGGACTTTCGCTGTTCCGGCGTGCAGCTCAACCGCTTTTGCGCGTCGGGCCTTGAGGCGGTGAACATGGCCGCGCAAAAGGTGCGCTCGGGTTGGGAAGACCTGGTGGTAGCCGGCGGTGTGGAAAGTATGAGCCGCGTGCCCATCGGCTCCGACGGCGGCGCCTGGGCGCAGGACCCCGAGACAAACTCAGCCACCGCCTTTGTGCCGCAGGGCATTGGCGCCGACCTGATCGCCACGATTGAAGGATTCAGCCGGGGCGACGTGGACGCTTTCGCCATGGAGTCGCAAAAACGCGCCGCCCGCGCGCGTGAGGGCGGCTTCTTTGCCGGCTCTGTTGTGCCCGTCAAAGACTTTTTGGACCAGACGATCCTGGACTACGACGAGTTCATCAAGCCGCACACCACGATGGAGGGCCTGGCCGGTTTGAAGCCGGCGTTCGAGCAGTTGGGCGCGATGGGTTTTGACGCGGTGGCGATTGCCCGCTACCCGCAGGTCGAGCGCATCAACCATGTGCACCACGCCGGCAATTCGTCGGGCATTGTGGACGGTGCAGCTGCCATCCTCATTGGCTCTGAAGCAGCGGGCCGCACGCATGGGTTCACACCACGCGCCCGCATTGTCGCGGCAGCTTTGAGCGGCGCGGACCCAACCATCATGCTCACCGGCCCCATGCCCGCCGCGCGCAAGGCTCTTGCCAAGGCGGGCCTCACGATCGACCAGATTGACCTGTTTGAAATCAATGAAGCCTTTGCGGCCGTGCCGATGCGCTTCATGAAGGAGCTGGGTGTGCCGCACGACAAGGTCAACGTGAATGGCGGCGCGATTGCGATGGGCCACCCGCTGGGCGCTACCGGCGCGATGATTTTGAACACGCTGATTGACGAGTTGCACCGGCGCAAGCTGCGCTACGGGATGGCGACGCTGTGTGTGGGCGGCGGCATGGGAATCGCGACGATTGTTGAACGCATCTGACGCATCGCACCGCATTCGCAACACAGGCCAACATGAAAAATATCCACTACGCCCTTGCAGACGGCATTGCCACCATCACCTTTGACGAGCCCGGCTCGCCAGTCAACACCATGTGTGCCGACTGGCAGAAGGACCTGACCGAGGTCACCGCGCAAGTGGTCAAGGACAAGGACGCGATCAAGGGCATCATTCTCGCGTCCAACAAGACAACCTTTTTCGCCGGCGCCGATCTCAAGGGCACGATGCGTCTGAAAGCTTCGGACGCGCCGGCTGTGTTCACCGAGATCGAGCTGATCAAGAAGAACTTCCGCACGCTGGAGACACTGGGCAAGCCAGTCGTCACGCTGCTGGGCGGCGCGGCTTTGGGCGGCGGCTGGGAGGTGGCGTTGGTCGGCCATTACCGCGTCGCGGTGGACAGCAAAAAGATCCAGTTCGGCCTGCCTGAAGTCACGCTGGGCCTGATCCCTGGCGCATCAGGTATCACCAAGATGGTCAGACTGCTGGGCTTGCTGGGCGCGCAGCCTTACATCCTGGAGAGCAAACTTTTCAACCCGCGTGAGGCGCAGGAGCTGGGCCTGGTGCATGAACTGGTGGCAGATGCATCGCAACTGCGCGAGAAGGCGCTGGCCTTCATTGCCGCCAACCCCAAATCGGCCCAGCCCTGGGACGACAAGGCCTACAAGATCCCTGGCGGCACACCCAGCAACCCCAAGATTGCTGGCGCGCTGACTGTCGCGCCAGCCATGCTGCGCAAGACCACACGCGGCCTCTACCCTGCCCCCGAAGCGGCCCTGGCCGTCATGGCCGAGGGCGCGATGGTGGACTTTGACACCGCGCTGCGCATCGAGAGCCGTTACCTGGCCAAGCTCGTGGTGAGCCCGGTCGCCAGGAACATGATCAACACCTTCTTCTTCAACATGAACGCGATCAAGTCGGGCCAGTCCCGGCCATCGCCATTGAAGGACGGCGCGACGGTCGAGGTGCCGCGCTACAAGCCCGCCAAGGTCGGTATTCTTGGCGCGGGGATGATGGGCGCGGGGATTGCCTACTCGCAGGCCGCTCGCGGCATTGCCACAGTGCTCAAGGACGTGTCGCTTGACAAGGCGCAGCACGGCAAGGCCTACAGCATCAAGCTGACCCAGCCGCACGTGGACAAGGGCCGCTTGAGCCCGCACGACCAGACGGAGCTGGTCAAGCGCATCACCGCGACCGACAGGATGGAAGACCTCAACGGCTGCGACCTCATCATTGAAGCCGTGTTTGAAAACCGCGAGCTCAAGGCGGAGGTCACGAAGCAGGCTGAGCCGATGCTGGCCGATGGCGGCTTTTTTGCGAGCAACACCTCCACGCTGCCGATCAGTGGCCTGGCTGCTGCCAGCGCCAGGCCGGAGAAGTTCATCGGCATCCACTTTTTCAGCCCGGTGGACAAGATGAAGCTGGTCGAGATCATTCGCGGCAAGCAGACGGACGACGAAACGGTGGCCCGCGCGTTTGACTATGTGCAGGCGCTGGGCAAGATCCCCATCGTAGTCAACGACTCACGCGGCTTCTACACCAGCCGGACCTTCGGCACCTTTGTGATGGAGGGCGCGGCCATGCTGGGTGAAGGCATCCCGGCGTCTGTGGTGGAGAACGCGGGCATCCAGGCCGGCATGCCGGTGGGGCCACTGGCGGTGCTGGACGAAACCGCCCTGTCGCTCAGCGTGCATGTGCTGGACCAGACCCGGGCCGACTACCGCGCCGAAGGCAAGACCCACATCGCAACGCCGGGCGAGCTGCTGGTGGAGCGCATGGTGAAGGAGCACGACCGCAATGGCCGCGCAGCAGAAGGCGGCTTTTATGACTACCCGGCAGGCGCAAAGAAAATCTTGTGGCCTCAATTGAAGCCCTTGTTTGAAAAGCCCGGCGCCACCTGGGACATGCAGGAGCTGAAAGATCGCCTGCTTTACCGCCAGGCCATAGAAACCGCACGCTGCCTGAGCGAAGGCGTGCTCACCACCGTGCACGACGCGAACATCGGCTCGATCTTCGGCATCGGCTTTCCGGCCTGGACGGGCGGGGCCATGCAGTTCATCTACAGCATGGGGGTGGACGCATTTACCGCCCGTTCGGCTGAGCTGGCAGCCCGGTTCGGTACGGGCTTTGAGGTCACTGACAAGGTGAAGGCCGCCATCGTCAAACACACGCCTGTGTATTGAAACGCTAGCGGGCGGTGTTGCAGACCGGATGGCCCGAGCCTGTGTATTCGAGCATTGGCGCGGCCTTCAAGAAGGCGGTATTTTTTTACGTTCGCTTGCCAACATACCTCTGCTTACACAGGCCATCTCTAAGTACGCAATTCATTGCCGTAGATTACCTGCGCGAAGTGAAGACGGGTCAACGTGCGCCCACAGTGGCCGTTGTGAATGGACACAACATCAACCCTCGGGAGCCGGCCATGCCACACACTCGTTCGACGTTCGCATCCAGCATCTACAACCTGCTTGCGGGCCAGCCGCACGACTTTGCTGACACCGTTGAGGTGGACAGGCCGGAGGCAATTCGCCAGTTCATGCTGGACACGCTGGGTGAAGACGGCGCCAGCGCCTTTGCGTCACTCAAGCAGCGCATCATCCTGGCCCGCGACGTGCAGACCCTGTGGTACCTGCGCACCGGCCTGATGGCGGCCCTGTGCGACATGCACGGCGAGCAGACCGCACGCGACCTGCTGGCACGCGTCAACGAGGAATTCGAGGGCATGCTGCCCGAAGGCTTAAACAGCCGGCCAAGCCCGCTCTCGCGTTGACTGCAGCCGCGAATTCAGCTGCGCCTGAAGGCTTGCGTTGTCCCGGTACTTCTCACTTCGCACGCTGTCATAAAACAGCGCCAGACGCGCCTGCTGGCTCAAGTTGTTGGGCTGCGTTGGACAACCCGCCGAGGGCGCCGGGGGGCCCGCCTTCAGTTCCTCAAGCACTTCGGGATTAGTCACGCTGATATTGGTGACGACCAGGTAGGCCTTGCGAATGTCTTCATTGTTGCGCTCGATCCCGGATTTGAGCTTGACCGTCTCATCCTGATCAGCCACGGTGTCACTGTTTCTTTGCCGCACGTTACTGTGCCTTGGCCGGGAGCCCAGATCGAGGATCTGGCTTTCGGTGTGCACGCAGTCAGCAGCAATCGCCAGGCACTGGGCGTGCAGTTCCACCAGTTCCCTGACGCGGGGCAGCAGGTCATCAAAGCCCGGCAACAGGTAACCCGATTCACTGGCGATGACCTGCATATCCGCAAAGCTTCTTTGATGAAGGAACTTCCACATGGCGAGCGCAGCCTCGGGGTGCTCATCGCTTGCCTGCCGGAACCGGTCCTGCACGCCCGCCTGAAGCTCAAGATTTTCAAGGTGGCTGGTTTGCAGCACGCCCAGCTTGTTGGCGTGGACCCGGCTCAAATGTGCAGCTCTCATGGCCGAAGGGGGTAAAGGCAGCACCGGATAGGCCGCCTCGTTGGCAACCTGCCGGGACTCCGGGGCGAGAACAACCGGCACAGGGCCGCGACCGGGTTGCCCTATTTTTTTTGCCATCGCCTCACACCGGCTGCTGCACTCGGATTTGGCCGTCAGCATCTGGAAAAGCAGGGTCGCTTTGACGCTCAAGCCGCTCTGGCACATCGCCCGCCCCCGTAGCGGGGCAACAGCTTTCTTCAGCTCTTCGTGCGCGCCAGGCATTTCAAGGCAGGCGTCTTCAAACATCAAGTTGAGGGCGCGCAGCTTGAAGGAGCTTGCCTGCATCTCGGCTTTCAGAGTGTCTGGCGCCGGTTTCAAAGGGGCAGCGGCCCCTCTTGGCGACATTTTGACAACGCGGCTATGGGCATTGCTGCACTGCGCATCCAGCTTCTCGACAAAGCCGTGGATTTCCAGGAGTTCTTTGGCGCTGCTGGTCATCGGGGGTTCTGGCGGGGGCGGCAGCCCGGCCTGAATAGCCATCATGCCGGTGGACCGCGCGGCCAGGAAAGTGGCCAATTGCCCGGCGGCTTTGGGCAAAGTGCATTTGGCTACGTCCAGATAGGTACTCACCCTGTCCCGGATTTCCTCGGCTGCGGCCTGCTCGCCCTTGAGTTTGCCCAACACGACCTCGGCCGTTGCGCCGTCGCCCGTTAATGCTTCGCTAAAGCCCGCCCGGTGGGTGGGGGCGGGGCGCCGTGCCTGGATGACGTTGCTGCTTCTCATGGTGCCTTTTTTTATGAGGTTTGGTTCGAGGCCGCAGCACAGGGATGCCGGGGGGAGGCCTGACTGCAAGTGTTTTTTTTCCGCGGCTGTCCGTCAACCTACCAAGGTCTTGTTCGCTTGATGCCATCAACGCGCAGGCCAGCTTCCTGAACTGCGCGGGAGCCTTCCGGGCACCGCCAGTTGCTTGACAAAAGCAAGTATTCAACTGACTATGTCATTGATGTCCCGTCCTGTCTGTCCCAGTCATGTCAAGGCCCTGCGGAGCTTCAACCGGTTCTACACGCAGCGCATCGGCGTGCTGGCCCCGTCTCTGGCCAGCGAGTTCTCGCTCACCGAAGTGAGGGTGCTGTACGAACTGGCGCACCGAGACCAGCCCACTGCCACCGAACTGGCGCAAGACCTGGCGCTGGACGGTGGTTACCTCAGCCGCATCCTTCGCAGGTTTGAGGGCAAGAAATGGCTGGCCCGAGCGCCCTCCCCGGCTGATGCCCGTCAGAGCCTGCTCCAGCTCACGGCCGCCGGCCATGTGGCCTTTGCGCCGCTGCAGCAAAAATCCCGGGAAGAAGCCGCCGGGCTGCTGGCACCGCTGGCCGACTCGGGGCGGCGTCAGGTCGTCAACGCCCTGGCCTCTGTGCACCGGCTTCTCGATCCTGCCGCTGCGCCCCCCGCCACCCGGACCGCCCTGCTGCGCGATCTGAAGCCGGGCGACCTCGGCTGGGTCGTCCAGCAGCATGGCGAGATTTACGCCACCGAATACAAGTGGAGCCAGGAATTTGAAGCCATGGTGGCCGGCATTGCCGCTGGATTCATCAAGAACTACCAGCCAGAGTGGGAGCGATGCTGGATAGCCGAGCTGGGCGGCGACCGGGTGGGCTCGGTGTTTGTGGTGCGCAAAAGCAGGGCAGTGGCGCAGCTGCGCCTGCTGATCCTTACGCCGCAGGCGCGCGGACTTGGGCTGGGCGCGCGCTTGACGGACGAGTGCCTGGCCTTTGCCCGTGCCAAGGGCTACAAAAAAATGATGCTCTGGACCAACAGCAATTTGAAGGCGGCGCGCCGCATCTACAAAAACCGCGGCTTCAAGCTCACTGCCAGTGAGCCGTATCACGGTTTCGGGCAGAAGCTTGTTGGCGAGACGTGGGAGCTGGTGTTGTGACGGCGGCTGCCGTGGGCTGGCCCCCCGCAGCCGGCCGCAAATGCCAGTACGATAATCGCCAACATGAGCTTGCCACCTGAGACCGACGCCTCCCAGGGCCCACGCGCACAACCGCAGTCCCTCAGTGACCTGTTCTTCTCCTTCAGCTGGATGGCCCTGCAGGGCTTTGGCGGCGTGCTCGCCGTCGCTCAGCGCGTGCTGGTCGAGCAAAAACGCTGGTACACCCGGGACGAATTTGTGGAGGACTGGGCCGTTGCGCAAATCCTGCCCGGCCCGAACGTGATCAACCTCGCCATCATGATTGGTGACCGGTACTTTGGCCTGCCCGGCGCGATGGCAGCCCTGGCCGGCATGCTGGCCGCGCCCCTGGTGGTGGTACTGGTGGTGGCGGCGCTCTTTGCCGGTGTGGCGGAGGTGCCGGCAGCCCAGGGCGCACTGCGCGGCATGGGCGCTGTGGCCGCCGGACTCATCACCGCAACGGGGCTGAAGCTGGCGGCAGCGCTGCGTACCAACGTCATGGGGCTGGTGGTGAGCTGGGGTTTTGCGGCAGCTGCTTTCATTGCCGTTGCACTGCTGCGGGTACCGTTGGCCTGGGCGCTGCTGGGGCTGGGCAGTCTGTCGTGCCTGTGGGCGTTCCGGCAGTTGGGGCGGGTGCGCAATCCGGGGGCCGCAACATGAGCATTGTGCTGACCACGGCCGACTGGATCACCATGTTTGTGCAGTTCGCTGCGCTGTCGCTGCTGTCGGTGGGCGGCGCCATCACCACGGCGCCCGACATGCACCGCTTTCTGGTGGAAGAGCATCACTGGCTGACCGACGCGCAGTTCACCTCATCGATTGCCATCGCGCAGGCCGCGCCGGGACCCAACGTGCTGTTCGTGGCGCTCATGGGCTGGAACGCGGGGCTGAACGCCGGCGGCTATGGCATGGCGATGCTGGGCGTTGCCGTGACGATGACGGCCATCATGCTGCCCAGCAGCGTGCTCACTTTCCTGGCCACCCGCTGGGGCCACCGCAACCGCGAGCTACGCGGCGTGCGCGCCTTCAAGCAGGGCATGGCGCCCATCGTCATTGCGCTGCTGGGCGCCACTGGCTGGCTGCTGACTGCGGCCCACAACCAGCCCACGCATGACTGGCCGCTGTATGCGCTGACGCTGGTGACAGCCTTTGTGGTGTGGCGCACGCGGCTGCATCTTTTGTGGCTGCTTGGCGCGGGGGCCTTGCTGGGCGCATTCGGGCTGGTTTAGCCCTGTTTTTAACTCGAACACAAGGACTCACGACATGACTGCTCCGACTTACCGTGCCCTCGGCCGCTCCGGCCTCCAGGTTTCGCCGCTTTGTTTTGGCGGCAATGTTTTTGGCTGGACCGTTGACGAAGCCACCTCCTTTTCCTTGCTGGATGCCTGGGTCGACGCCGGCTTCAACTTCATCGACACGGCCGATGTTTACTCCATCTGGGCGCCGGGCCACACAGGCGGTGAGTCTGAATCCATCATTGGCAAGTGGCTCAGGCAAAGTGGCAAACGCAGCCGGGTGGTGATTGCCACCAAAGTCGGCAAGCCCATGGGTGAGGGCAAAAAAGGGCTGGCACCTGCTTACATGCGCCAGGCGGTGGAAGACTCGCTGCGCCGGCTGCAGACCGACCATATCGATCTGTACCAGTCGCATGACGACGACGCCGGCACGCCGCTGGCCGATTCGCTGGGCGCGTTCGGCGAACTGGTCAAAGCCGGCAAGGTCAGGGCCATCGGCGCGTCGAACTTCACGGCCGCGCGCCTGGCCGAGGCGCTGGACACCAGCGAGAAGCTCGGCCTGCCCCGCTACGAGAGCCTGCAACCCCTGTACAACCTGTACGACCGCGCGACGTTTGAAGACGAACTGGGCCCGCTGTGCCGCCAGCGCGGTGTGGGTGTGATCAACTTCTACGCCCTGGCCTCCGGTTTTTTGACGGGCAAATACAGGCAGGCAGGCGACGCGGCCAAGAGCAAACGCGGCGTCAGCACCACCGGCAAATACCTAAACGACCGCGGCCTGCGCATTCTTGCCGCGCTGGACGAGGTGGCGGCCACGTTGAATGCCAAACCCGGCCAGGTGGCGATTGCCTGGCTGCTGGCGCAACCGGCCGTGACCTCGCCAATTGCCAGCGCCACTTCCCTGGCCCAGCTGGACGAGCTGTTGGCTGCGGCGCAGATCAAGCTGGACGCTGCAGCGCTGGCCACGCTGAACAACGCGAGCGCCTGAGTCCCTTTTTCGCTTTCTGCGATGAGCCCCTACCCGCGCCTGACGGTGGCCACGACCATCCTCGGCTCCAGCCTCGCCCTCATCGACGGCTCGGTGATGAATGTTGCCTTGCCGGCCCTGGCGCGCGATCTGCACGCAGGGCCAGCAGAGCTCCCGTGGACCATCAACGCGTACCTGTTGCCACTGGGCGCGCTCATTTTGCTTGGCGGCAGTGCCGGCGACCATTTCGGGCGGCGGCGGCTGTTTCTCATCGGCCTGGCGTTGTTCGTGCTGGCTTCCATTGCCTGCGCGGTGGCACCGTCGCTCGCCTGGCTGCTGGCTGCGCGCGGCGCACAAGGCGTGGGCGCAGCGCTGCTGATGCCCAACAGTCTGGCCATCCTCGGCGCAGCCTTTAAAGGCGACGAGCGCGGCAAGGCGATTGGCACCTGGGCGGCTGCAGGCGCGCTGTCCAGTGCACTCGGCCCGCTCCTGGGTGGCTGGCTGGTGGACACGGTGGGCTGGCGCGCCATCTTCCTGATCAACCTGCCCGTAGGCATGGCCGCAGGCTACCTGGCCTGGCGCTATGTGGCCGAGACCCGCGAGCGCCGCAGCTCGCCACTGGACTGGCCCGGCGCGGGGCTTGCCAGTGTGTCGCTCGGCCTCATGGTGTGGGCCCTGACGGCATGGTCCGCGGCCACGCAGGGCTGGGCCTTGCCCGCGGTGGCAGCGCTGCTGGGCCTGGCGCTGATGTTCTCGTTTGTGGCCTGGGAACTTCACCTGGGCGACCGCGCCCTGATGCCACCCGCCATGTTCGCCACCCGCACTTTCATTGGCCTTGGTTTGCTGACCTTCTTTCTCTACGCGAGCCTGGGCGGCCTGCTGGTGCTGCTGCCCTACCTGCTGATTCAGGTGCTGCACTGGTCAGCGCTGCAGGCAGGCGCCGCGTTGCTGCCGGTGCCACTGGTCATCGGCTTTGGCTCGCGGCTGATGGGGCGGCTGAATGCGAAGTACGGTGGGCGCGTGCTGCTCACCATCGGCGCGGCCGTGGTGGGGCTGGGCTTTGCGCTTTATGCCCTGGTGGGGCGCGGCAGCTTCAACTACTGGACGGACATCCTGCCCGCAACCTTGCTGGTGGCGCTGGGCATGGGCATCTGCGTGGCGCCCCTCACCACCGCCGTGATGGCATCGGTGGAGACCGCCCATGTGGGCGCGGCTTCCGGCTTCAACAATGCCACCGCCCGCATTGCAGGGTTGGTGGCGACTGCTCTGCTGGGGTTTGTTTTTGCGCAACCCTCGGGCGAGTTATTTGTGCTGTCCTTCCGCATCGCCGTGCTCACGGGTGCGGTTGCGTCGGCAACGGCAGCTGGCTGCGCCTGGCTGATGGTGGCGCCGAAACCGGATCAGCCGCGTTGATGCTCAGCCGCGTTGGCGCAGCGCCTCATACAGGCAGACCCCGCTGGCCACCGACACATTCAGGCTCTCAACCGCACCTTTCATCGGGATGTTCACCAGGTCGTCGCAGGTCTTGCGGGTCAGCTGCCGCATGCCCGCGCCCTCGGCCCCGAGCACCAGCGCCACCGAGCCGGTCAGGTCGGCCTGGTAGATCGTCTTGGGCGCGTCGTCGCTCGTGCCTATGCACCAGATGCTGCGCTCCTTGAGCTCGCCCAGGGTGCGCGACAGGTTGGTCACCATGAAGTACGGCACCGTCTCGGCCGCGCCACTGGCGACCTTGGCCACCGTGGCGTTCACGCCCACCGCATGGTCCTTGGGCGCGATCACCGCATGCGCACCGGCGCCATCGGCCACCCGCAGGCAGGCGCCCAGGTTGTGCGGGTCGGTCACGCCGTCCAGCACCAGCAGCAACACCGGGCCGGTCACGCCGTCCAGCAGGTCGTCCAGTGAATGGGTCTGCGGGATGATCTCGACCCGCGCAGCCACGCCTTGATGGCCGTGGCTACCGGCCAGCTTGGCCAGGCGCATGCCGTCTGCCTCGATCAGGCGGACGTTGGACTCGGCGGCTTTCTCCAGAAACTGGCGCATGCGGGCATCCCGCCGGGTGGGTTCGTAGTAAATCTCGATGATGGAGCGCGGGGCGGTCTTGAGGCGAACGCCAACGGCATGGAAGCCGAAGAGGACTTTGGGAGCAGACATGCCACGATTATCGATGCACGGGCAAGGCAGGATGACCTATAGAATTTGTCTGCAACACCTGTAGAACCTCACGCTGTCTGCAGACAAGCTCCAACCCTGGCGACTTTCAATATGTCCACCGTCCCCCCGCACGATGCATCAGGCCCCCCGGCCTTGCAGCCGGCGGCTCTCACTGACAGCCTGCGCCGCACGGTGATGGCGACAGTCGTGTTCGTGGATCTGGTCGGCTACGCGGCCCATTCGGCGGCGCACCAGGTGATGCTCAAGACCCGCTTCAACGAGTTGCTGGCCAAGGCCGTGCGGGGTGTTGACGACAGCAGCCGCATCATCATGGGCACGAACGAGGGTGCGGCCATCTGCTTTCTGGGCGACCCGGAAGAAGCGCTGGAATCTGCCCTGCTGATGCGTGACCTGGTGCTGCACAAGTACCGCGGCGCCTTGCTGCTGCGCCTGGGCCTGCACCTGGGGCCGGTGCGGCTGCTGTCTGACGGCAATGAACGGCTGACGATGGTGGGCGACGGCGTCAACGTGGCCCAGCGCATCATGGACTTTGCGCTGGTCAACCAGATCGTGGTGTCCCGCGCCTACCATGAAGTGATCTCGCGCATCACCGACAACCTGGCCCCGGCGTTCCGCCACCTGGGGCCCCACCTGGACAAGCACCTGCGCAGCCACGACATTTATGCCGTGGTGGAGCCGCAGGCTTCTCGGGTGCTGCCGCCCAGCGAGCGTTCAGAATTTGACCGCACGGCGCCGCAGCGGGCTTTGGTCTCCACCTTGACGCCCGAGATCGCCGAAGAGGTAGAAAGCGATCTGGCGCGGTTGATCGGGCCGATGGCGCGCGTCCTGGTGAAAAAGGCGGTGTTCAGGGTGAACAGCGCAGCGGCGCTGCGCGAGCTGCTGGCGGTGTCGATCCAGGACAGGGCGGCACGCGATGCCTTCGTCAGCTCGAAGCCACGACCTGTCCCGCCTCGATCGTGATGCGCCGCTCGCAGCGCTGCGCAATGCCGCTGTCATGCGTGACCAGCACCAGCGTGGTACCCAGCTCGCGGTTGAGCTCGAACATCAGCTCCATGACCTTGTCGCCAGTGGCAAAGTCCAGGCTGCCGGTGGGCTCGTCGGCCAGCAGCACGGCCGGCTGAACCACAAAGGCGCGGGCCAGCGCCACGCGCTGCTGCTCGCCGCCTGAGAGCACTTTGGGGTAGTGGTTGAAGCGCTCGGCCAGCCCGACGCGGGCCAGCATCTCGCTGGCGGCCTTGCGGGAGTCCTTGCGGCCGGCCAGCTCCAGCGGGAGCATCACGTTTTCCAGTGCGCTCAGGTTGCCCATGAGCTGGAAGGCCTGAAACACAAAGCCGACCTTCTGCGCCCGCAGGCCTGCGCGGTCGTCCTCGCTGATGGCAAACAGATCCTGCCCGGCCAACCGCACCGTGCCCCGCGTAGGCGTGTCCAGCCCGGCGATGATGGACAGCAGGGTGCTTTTGCCCGAGCCCGAAGCGCCTACGATCGCCGCAGTCTCCTTTGCTGCAAGGGAGAAATGGATATCGCGCAAAATGTCCAGCGTGCCGGTGGAGTCGGTCACGGACTTGAAGACATGCTCCACGGCAATAATGGGTTGGGACATGTTTTGGTTGTGAAATGGATAACGAGACCCATGTTGACAGGTATGGAACGAAGACACTTTATAGCGGCAGCCAGCATCGCCCTGGCCGTGGGGCTTTGCGACGTGGCCTTGGCGCAGCCGGCAACGGCTTCCCAGCCTAAGGCAGCGCCTGTGGGCGACACCATCCTCGTGATCGGCGACAGCCTGAGCGCTGAGTACGGACTGACCCGTGGCAGCGGCTGGGTTGCGCTGATGGGCAAGCGCCTTGCCGAGAGCAAGGTGCCGGCCCGCGTGGTGAATGCCAGCATCAGCGGCGACACCACCTCGGGCGGCCGCTCACGTCTGCTGCCCCTATTGGCACAGCACAAGCCCACCATCGTGGTGATCGAGCTGGGCGGCAACGACGCGCTGCGTGGCCTGCCGATCAAGATGACGCAGGACAACCTGATGCAGATGGCGCAGGCTGCGCAAAAAGCCGGCGCGCGCGTGTTGATCGTCGGCATGCAGGTGCCGCCCAACTACGGCGGCGACTACGCGCGGCAATTTGGCGCGATGTTCGACAAGGTCGCCCGGGATGCCAAAGCGGCGCTGGTGCCCTTTTTACTCAAAGGCGTGGCCGATGTAGCGGAGCCGCTCAGCATGTTCCAGCGCGACCGCATCCACCCCCTTGAAGCCGCTCATCCGCAAATGCTGGACAACGTCTGGCCTGAGCTGAAAAAGCTGCTGCACGGAGCGGCGCGCAAGTGAGCGTCAAACCCATCAGCGCCACCGAGGCGGCGGCGCGCCTGGTCGAGTTCAGCGCCGTGATTGATGCGCGCAGTGAAGGCGAGTACGAGCTGGACCGCCTGCCCGGCGCGCAGAACTGGCCGTCACTCAATAACGAGGAGCGCCACCTCATCGGCACCATCTACAAACAGGTCAACCCCTTCGAGGCGCAAAAGCGCGGGGCTGCCCTGGTGGCGGCCAACATTGCCCGGCACATCGAGCACTACCTGCTGGACACGCCACGCAACTGGCAGCCGCTGATTTACTGCTGGCGCGGCGGCAAGCGTAGCAATTCGCTCGCGCTGGTGCTGGGGCAGATCGGCTTCAAGGTGCATGTGCTGGAAGGCGGCTACAAGGCCTTTCGCACTGCCGTGATCGAGAACATTCCCCAGCTGGCGGCACAGCTTTCTTTCCGCGTGATCTGCGGTCCGACGGGCTCGGGCAAGACACGCCTGCTGGGCGCCCTGGCCGCTGCCGGTGCGCAGGTGCTGGACCTTGAAGCGCTGGCCAGCCACCGCAGCTCGGTGCTGGGCTCCATCCCGGGGCAACCCCAACCCAGCCAGAAGCGTTTTGAGACGCTGGTGTGGGACACCCTGCGCGGCTTTGATCCGGCGCGCCTCGTGTTTGTGGAGTCTGAAAGCAAGAAGGTGGGCAACGTGGCCGTGCCTGAAGCGCTGATCACCGCCATGCGCGCCGGCCCCTGCATCGACCTTCAGCTGAGCGACGATGAACGTGTAGCCCTGTTGATGGAGGACTACGACTTCTTCGTCAAGGATGCAGCCGGCTTCAGCACGCGGCTGGAGGCGCTGCTTGAATTGCGCGGCAAGGCGGTGGTGGGGGCGTGGAAGGCGCAGATTGCTGCAGGGCAGATCGAACAGGTAGTGCGTGACCTGCTGCTCACGCACTACGACCCGGGCTATGCGCTGTCGATGGTGCGGAACTTCAAACTGTATGGGGAGGCGACCGCCTTGCCGGCGCCCAGCCGTTCAGGCAATGCAATGGCCGAACTGGCGCGCCAGGTGTTGGCGCATACGTCTTGAGGTTGGTGCTTCCTGCGTTTCAGTGAGCGGCGGCAGCGAGGCAGTTGCCGGCTCAGTGGCCGGGAGCTTCAGGGCTGGGCCGGCGCCTCAGGCGTTGCGCCTGCGGGATCGGCCGGCTCGTCATCATCGGCCTGCCCTTCTACATAGCCCGGATCGCCCGCCTTGCGTCCGGCCTTGGCTTTGAGCTTGTCTTCTTTTTTGCGCTTCTTGGCCAGTTCCTTCTGGCGTTTTTCGTATCCGTAATTAGGTGTTGCCACTGGGCCTTCCGTTTCTGTGCAGCGGGTTGCTGGGTGCACTCAATGTAAGCGATAAACCCGGGAATGCGGGTTGGCCGCCCCAAAATATGACACAAGAATTACAGCAGCGCCAGAGCCTGTTCCAGGTCGGCCCGCAAGGCTGCTTCTGATTCAAAACCAATGGAAAACCGCACCAGCACGCCCTTGTACGGCCAGGCCGCAACGCTGGCGTCCCGCATGGACGCAATGTCATACGGCACCACCAGGCTAAGTGGCCCGCCCCATGAGTAGCCGAGCTTGAAGAGTTTGAGCGCGTCGCAGAAACGGTCAACTGAGGCCGTGCTGTATTTGTCGTCAAACACGACCGAGAAGAGGCCTGCCGCAGCGCCTTGGTGCTGAGCGCCCTCGCCCTCCTTTTCAGACCTGCCGCACAGCGCCTGCCAGTTGGCGTGGCCGGGCGATCCTTCAAGCGCAGGATGCAGCACCTGCACGATCTCATCACGCGCCTTGAGCCAGGTTGCCAGGGCGCGGGCCACCACGTCATGGGCGCGGTAACGCAGCTCGATGCTGGGCAACGAGCGCAGCACCGCCTCCACATCGTTGGCGCCGACGCCATAGCCCAGCCGCATGTGCGCTGCCTTGACTTTCAAGTGCAATGCTTCGTCACGCGTGATGACGCTGCCCATCAGCACGTCGCCGCCGCCGCTGGGGTATTTGGTGAGTGCGTGGGCAGAGATATCCACACCGGCCTCGAACGGCGCAAAGGCGATGCCGGCGCCCCAGGTGTTGTCCAGCGCGCTGGTGACTTTGTGGGCGCGGCAAATCGCGGCAAGGGCCGGCAGATCCGGGAACTCCATCGTCACGGAACCCGCAGCCTCCAGCCACACGAGGCGCGTGCGCGTACCGATGCGCGCAGCCAGGTCGGCAGGATTCATCGAGTCGTAAAACTGGCAGTTGATGCCCCAGGCCTTGAGCTCGTTCTCGGCCAGCACCTTGTTGGGGCCATAGGCGTTGTTGGGGAGCAGCACCTCGTCGCCCGTCTTCAGGAACGCCAGGTTGACGATGGCGATGGCCGACAGGCCACTGGGGCTGAGCACGCACTGCTTGCCGCCTTCCAGCTCGCACAGCCGCTCTTCCAGAGTGAAGGTGGTGGGCGTGCCATGCAGGCCGTAGGTGTAGCCCTTTTTTTGCTGCCAGTCCCGCGCGCGCATCTGCGCGACGTTGGCAAAAATGACAGTGGACGCCTTGTACACGCCGGGCTGCGGCGCCGCAAAACCCTCAGGCGGTGTGTAGGGGTGGTGGATCAGCCGGGTCTGTAGGTCGCTCATGACGCTATCGTAGCGTGAGGCATGTTTCAGATTGTCCACTTGGAGCGCAGTTGCTCCGGGCGCATCGCGTCATAGCCTTCGAAGGGCTGGTGGATCCACGGGTTGGTGGGCAAAAACTCCACCGAGTAGTCCGGCGTGAAGGCCGAGAGGCCTTTGGTCCAGAGCACCGCGCTGCGCAGCTCGGTGATGGGTGCGTAGTTGTTCTTGAGCAGGTCAATCACGGCCTTGAGTGTCTTGCCGGAGTCGGCCAGGTCGTCAACCAGCAGCACCTTGCCGGCCAGCTCGCCCTTGGGTGTGGTGATGTAGCGGGCAATGTCCAGGTGGCCCTGGATGGTGCCGGCGTCTGCCCGGTAAGAGCTGGTGGACATGATGGCCAGCGGTTTTTCAAACACACGCGAAAGGATGTCGCCAGGCCGCATGCCGCCGCGCGCCAGGCACAGGATGGTGTCGAACTCCCAGCCCGAGTCGTCGATCTTGAGCGCCAGCTTTTCAATGAGGTTGTGGTATTCGTCGTAGGACACGTAGAGGTGTTTTCCGTCTTCCGTCAGCATGTGGTTGCTCCTGGGGGTGGGCGAAGTCAGTCTGCAAGAAAGGGGTGGCGCATCAGGATGGTGTGATCCCGGTCGGGGCTGGTGGACACCATGTCGATCGGCACGCCAGTGACCTGCGCGATGCGCTGCAGATACAGCTGCGCGTTGATTGGCAGCTTGTCATATTGCGTCACGCCCACCGTGCTGTCATGCCAGCCGGGCAGCTTTTCATAGATGGGCTTGCAGCGCTCGATGTCCTCTGCGCCCATGGGCAGGATGTCGGTGATTTCGCCGTCCAGCTCATAGCCCGTGCACAGCAGCAATTCGTCAATGCCGTCCAGCACGTCCAGCTTGGTGATGCACAGGCCCGACAGGCCATTGACCTGCGCCGAGCGCTTGAGCAGCGCCGCATCAAACCAGCCGCAGCGGCGGCTGCGGCCCGTGGTCACGCCTTTTTCAGCGCCCACGGTGCTCAGGTGGTAGCCCACGGTGCCGGGCTTTTCCCAATCGAGTTCGGTGGGGAAAGGCCCGCCGCCCACACGGGTGCAGTAGGCCTTGGTGATACCCAGGATGTAGTGCAGCATGCCCGGGCCCACGCCTGAACCAGCGGCCGCGTTGCCGGCCACGCAATTGCTGGACGTCACGTACGGGTAGGTGCCGTGGTCCACGTCCAGCAGTGTGCCCTGCGCGCCTTCAAACAGCAGGTTGGCGCCGTCGCGGTGGGCATCGTTGAGCTCGCGCGAGACGTCGGCCATCATCGGCCTGATCTGCTCGGCCTGGCGCATGGCCTCGGCGTAAGTTTCATCAAAGTCAATCGCCGGGGCGTGCAGGAACTGGGTGAGCGTGAAGTTGTGCAGGTCCAGCAGCACCTTGAGTTTTTCAGCGAAGCGCTGCGGGTACTTCAGGTCCTGCACACGCAGGGCGCGGCGGGCAATCTTGTCTTCATAACTGGGGCCGATGCCGCGGCCGGTGGTGCCAATTTTTTCGCTGCCGCCCTGCTCGCGTGCGGTTTCGCGCGCAATGTCGAGAGCCGCATGAAACGGCAGGATCAAAGGGCAGGCCTCGCTGATGCGCAGGCGCGAGCGGACTTCGACGCCGGCTTTTTCCAGCCCTTCAATTTCTTCCAGCAGCTTGGGCACCGACAGCACCACCCCATTGCCGATGTAGCACCGCACGCCGGGGCGCATGATGCCGCTGGGGATCAGGTGCAGCGCCGTCTTCACGCCGTTGATCACCAGGGTATGGCCCGCGTTGTGGCCGCCCTGAAAGCGCACCACGCCCTGCGAGCTTTCCGTCAGCCAGTCCACCAGCTTGCCCTTGCCCTCGTCACCCCACTGGGTGCCGACGACCACTACGTTTCGACCTGTTGTCTTGTTCATGCTGACTTCTTGCTGAAAAATTTATAGAGGCTGGACGAGCCACTGGCCAGCCGATTGGGCCAGCTCGCGGTCGCAACGGAATTCGTCGACTTCGCTTTCGTGTCCCGGAAGCACGCAGACCACTGTCTCGCCCTCGGTACGCAATGAGGCAATGGCAGCACGTAACGCTGGCGCTTCGCCCCAAGGGGCGCGGATGGCGGCCTTCAAGGGATGCGGCGCGGCCACGCGGACCAGTTCCTTGATGTCCAGGCTGAAGCCTGCGGCCGGGCGGTTGCGCCCGAACACGGCACCGACTTCGTCATACCGGCCGCCGCGCACCAGCGAGTCGCTGGCGCCACGCGCATAGATCGCGAATCGTGCACCGCTGTAGTAGGCGTAACCGCGCAGGTCAGCCAGGTCAAAGGTTACGGGCGTTTCCGCCAGGTGGCTTGCCAGCCATTTGAGGTTGCTCAGTGCTTCAGTGACGGCAGGCGTTGCCTTGAGCGCCTTGGCGGCTTCGTCCAGCACTGCGGCGTCGCCATACAGCTGCACCAGCGCCTGCAGCCCTTCACGCGTGTCTTTAGGCAGCGACGATGTGAGGGATGCAAGCTCGCTGGCGTCCTTGGCCGCGAGCGCGGTGTGAATGCGGGCCAGCCCCTCGGCATCCAGTGGCGCACCTGCAAGCAATGACCGCACGATTCTCGCGTCCGCCATGTCCACGCTGATGTGCCGCACCTTGGCCGCCTTCAGGCAATCAAGGGCCAGCTGCTGGGCTTCAAGATCGGCTTCCAGGCCTGCGTGGCCATAGATTTCAGCGCCGAATTGAAACGGTTCGCGGGTGGCATGGGGCCGGTCGGGGCGGGTGTGCAACACGGGCCCGCAGTAGCAAAGCCGCGTCACGCCACTGCGGTTGAGCAAATGCGCATCAATGCGGGCCACCTGCGGCGTGGTGTCCGCCCGCAGCCCCATCATCCGGCCCGAGAGCTGGTCGACAAGTTTGAAAGTTTGCAGGTCGAGCGCCTCGCCAGTGCCGGTGAGCAGGGACTCCAGATGCTCCAGCAGCGGCGGCATGACCAGCTCATAGCCGTAGCCGCGCGCCGTGTCGAGCATTTCGCGACGGAGTTCTTCGATGTGCCGGGCCTCGGAGGGCAATACATCGGCAATGTGATCCGGCAGGACCCAGGCGGACATGAATTTAGGACGCTATTAAAACCACGATTTTACCGGGCAAAAGGAGTGATTTAGCCGCTTGGGCGGCGGCCAGATCGAAGGCTCAGGAAAACAGCCACAGCAGCAACAAGCCGCCAACGATGCTCATCAATCCAAAAAAGCGGATCTGCCCATCCGACAGCTGCATGATCTGCGTGAACATGCGCCGCCAGCCAACGGGCGAGATGAAAGGCATCAGCCCCTCAAAGACCAGCACCAATGCGCAGGCCGCCCAGAAGGTGTCGCTGTCCACTCAAGGGCCCGGTTTTATTTTTTTACCGGCTTGTCGGCAACGCCGTTGCCGCGGAACACCTTGAAGAACTCGGACGACGAAGGGTCCAGGACCATTACATCGCTCTTCTTGTTGAAGCTGGCTTTGTAGGCGTCCAGGCTGCGGTAGAACTGAGCGAACTGCGGGTCGCGGCCAAAGGATTCTGCGTAGATGCGTGAGGCTTCGGCATCGCCCTCGCCCTTGATCTTCTGTGCATCGCGGTAGGCGTTGGCCACAGTCACTTCGCGCTGACGGTCAGCGTCGGCACGGATCTTTTCACCCTCGGCGCCACCGGTGGACCGCAGCTCGTTGGCCACGCGCTTGCGCTCGGCCTCCATGCGGCGATAGACCGACTCGGTGATGGTGTCGACATAGTCAGCGCGCGTCAGGCGCACGTCGATCACCTCGATGCCCCAGTTGCGGGCGCGCACCTTCTCAAGCACTTCGCGCTTCACCTCGGACATCAGTTCTTCGCGTTTGGACGAGATCAGTTCGCGCACCGTGCGCTTGCCGATCTCTTCCGAAAACGCATTTCGCACTTCCTGGCTCAGCTTGCTGGCGCCGGCCGCTTCGTCCACACCCAGGGCGCGGATGTATTCGGTCGGGTTGGTGATGCGCCAGCGCAGGTACCAGTCAATCACCAGACGCTGTTTCTCTGCCGTGTACAGCGGCTCGGTGTCGGTGCTGTCCAGCGTCAACAGGCGCTTGTCGAGGTACTTGACGTCCTGAAACGGGGGCGGCAGCTTGAAGTTCAAGCCGGGCTCGGTGATGACTTCCTTGATCTGGCCCAAGGCGTAAACCACGCCAAACTGGCGCTGGTCGACCACGAAGAGCATGGAGCTCAGCAACGCGAGGAGCACCAGCAGCGAGGTGGCGATAAATCCGATTCTGTTCATTTGGCTGGATCCTTTAGCGCGTGTCACGGTCGCGGGTGCGGGAGCTGTCGCGCACGCGGGCGTCCGGCGGCAGGGCCGCCGGCGCGGAAGGTATGGCGGGCACGGCGCCAGCGGCCGCTGCCGCGTCGGGAGCCGGCAAAGCCGCGCCAGAAGCTTGCAAGACCTTGTCCAGCGGCAGGTACAGCAGGTTGGAGCCCTGTTTGGAGTCCACCACGACCTTGGTCACATTTGAGTAGATCTGCTGCATGGCGTCCAGGTACATGCGGTCTCGCGTGACCTGCGGCGCCTTCTGGTACTCCGCCAGCACCGATTTAAAGCGCTGCGCATCACCCTGGGCCTGCGCAATGATGCGGGCCTTGTACGCGTCTGACTCTTCCTTCAGGCGCGAAGCGGAGCCCACGGCCCGCGGGATCACATCATTCGCATAGGCCTGGGCTTCATTCTTGGCGCGTTCGCGCTCCTGCCCGGCCTTCAGCACATCGTCAAAAGCCGACTGGACCTGCTCGGGCGGGCGCACACCGCCCTGCTGCAGGCTGATGCCCACGATCTCAACGCCCACCTTGTAGCGGTCCAGGATGGTCTGCATCAGCTTGCGCACATTGGGGCCGATGGAGTCACGGCCTTCGCCGAGCGCCACGTCCATCTTCATCTTTCCAATGACTTCGCGCACCGCTGACTCGGCAGCCTGCGTCACCGCGTCCTGCGGATTACGGCTCTCGAACAGCCAGGCGCGTGCATCACTCAGGCGGTACTGCACGGCGAACTTGATTTCGACGACGTTCTCGTCTTCCGTCAGCATCGCCGAATCGCGCAGGCCTGTCGACTTGATGATGGCGTCGCGCCCGACGTCTACCGAGCGGGTCTGCGTCACCAGGACGATTTCATGGCGCTGGACCGGGTAAGGCAAGCGCCAGTTAAAACCTGCGCCAACCGTTGAGCGGTACTTGCCAAATTGCGTAATGACAGCCTGCTGGCCTTCCTGCACGATAAAGAAGCCGGTACCCAGCCAGATCAGCACCACCACGGCAGCCACCAGGCCAATGCCGATGCCCGCATTTTTCATGTCAGGCGGCTGGAAGCCCCCGCCGCCACCGCCAGTGCCGCCGCCCTTGGCGTTTTTCTTGCCGCCGAACAGGCCGCCGAGCTTGCGGTTGAAGTCACGCCACAGCTCGTCAAGATCAGGCGGCCCCTGGTTGGGACCCTGACCGCGAGGCGGCTCGCCCTCAGGTTTGGAGTTTTCAGCGGGTTTGTCGTCGCCGCGGCCCCAGCGAGGGTCGTTCAAGTTGAACATTCCCCGGATTCGGCCCGGCCAGGTTGCCAGCCGGAAGGCCCGTAAATTGAGATTCATGCGCTTTGGTCTCTTGTTTTAGCTCGTGCCCCGATTGTGCACAATCAGACAATGACTTTCCCTTGTGCGGGGTCTTCGTTCGGCTCGGCGCCTTGCTGGCGCCCCGCAGCGGCCATGTGACCGAGCTGTTGGCGCAAGGCGGGCAAGCCCTCTCCTGTCCTTGCGCTCACGAAAATACGGGGGATATTCAGGCCGTCAATCTCGAACGTATCTACCATCTGAAGCGGCCAACGGTCTTTTTCAAGGGCGTCGATCTTGTTGAAGACGAGAACCTGCGGGACATCGGCCGCGCCGATCTCGGCCAGCACGTTTTGCACCTCTGCGATCTGCTCCACAAAGGCCGGGTTGGCGGCATCGACGATGTGCATCAACAGGTCAGCCTCTGCAGCTTCCTCGAGCGTGGCGCGGAATGCGTCGATCAGCCCGTGCGGCAGGTCACGTATGAAACCCACGGTGTCGGACAGCGACACCGAGCGCCCCACCGCACCGTTAGGGCCCTCAGCGCCTGCCAGATAGAGCTGGCGCGTGGTGGTGTCCAGCGTCGCAAACAGCTGGTCAGCCGTGTACGCCCGCGCTTTGACCAGGGCATTGAAAAGCGTGGACTTGCCCGCGTTGGTGTAGCCCACCAGGGAGATGCCAAAGGCACCGCGCCGGTCCCGCTGGCGCCGCTGCGTGCTGCGCTGGCGCTTGACCTTGTGCAGCCGCTCCTTGGTGCGCTTGATGGCCTCGCCAATCATGCGGCGGTCCAGCTCGATCTGCTTTTCGCCAGGGCCGCCGCGCACGCCGGCACCGCCGGTCTGGCGTTCAAGGTGGGACCAGCGGCGCACCAGGCGCGTGCTGACGTATTGCAGCCGTGCGAGCTCGACCTGTAACTTTCCTTCATGGCTACGGGCGCGCTGGGCAAAAATTTCAAGAATGAGCAAGGTCCGGTCATTGACGGCCACGCCCATGTGTTTTTCCAGATTACGCTGCTGGGCTGGGCTCAGGGACTGGTCAAACAGGATCTCTGTGGCGCCGTGCATCTCGGCTAGAAGCTTGATCTCGTCGGCCTTGCCGCTGCCAATGAACAGGGCCGCGTCGGGCGCCTTGCGCTTGCAGGTGACGCGGGCCAAGGGATGCATACCGGCGGTTTGCGCCAGCAGGCCCAGTTCTTCTAGGCCACTATCGAAATTGGGTGAACCAAAGTCGACACCGACGAGGATCGTAGGTGCTGCGGTGCTCTCTTGCGAAACGTTGGAACTCAAATCAGCACTCGGGTTGTGGCGTCAGGCGCCGCGCCCTGAGCAAGCCCCCAGCCACAGGCGGCCGGACAGGACCAGCGACCGTTGGTGATCAGGCAGGACCTGGATCAGCGTTTTCAGGCGCCGAGAAATTCACGGCACGCCCTGGAACGATGGTCGAGATCGCATGCTTGTAGACCATCTGGGTCACAGTGTTGCGAAGCAGTACGACGTACTGGTCAAAAGACTCAATCTGGCCCTGCAGCTTTATGCCATTGACGAGATAAATCGACACTGGCACATGCTCTCGGCGCAAGGTATTCAGGAATGGGTCTTGTAAAAGCTGCCCTTTATTGCTCACGATATTCTCCGTGTTCTGAAAAAGTTGTTGTTGGAAAACAGACCTTACCACAGCAATGCTGCACTGCACGTAAGACGCCAGCCATTTCCACCTGATGGTGACAGGGGCTTGTCTTTCTCAGTCGTCCTTGTCCGCATAGGGGTTGGTCGACGTCTTCATCTGGATGCGCAGCGGCGTGCCGACCAGGTTGAATTCCTTGCGGAAACGGCCTTCAAGAAAGCGCTTGTAAGACTCGCTCACATGCTCCAGCGAGTTACCGTGGACGATGATCACCGGCGGGTTCATACCCCCCTGGTGCGCATACCGCAGCTTGGGCCGGAACATACCCGCGCGCTCCGGCGACTGGAACTGGGTGGCCTCCAGCAGCAAACGGGTAAGCACCGGCGTGGACATCTTCACCGTTGCCGACTTGTGGGCCTGGATGATGGACACCCAGACGGGCCCCAACCCCTGCCGTTTGATGGCCGATATATTGTGGATGGACGCAAACTTCAAAAAGGCCAAGCGCGTCTCGATCGAGCGTTTGACGATCTCACGCTGGTAGGAGTCCACCGCGTCCCACTTGTTGATAGCCACCACCACGGCGCGGCCGCTTTCCAGGATGTAGCCCGCGATGTGGGCATCCTGGTCGGTCACGCCCTGGGTGGCATCCAGCAGCAGCAGGACGACGTTGGCAGTTTCAATCGCCTGCAATGTCTTGACGACAGAGAATTTTTCAATTGCCTCAAACACCTTGCCCCGGCGGCGCAGGCCGGCGGTATCGATCAGCTCGAAGCGCTGGCCGTTGCGTTCGAACGGCACGCTGATGGCATCGCGCGTTGTGCCCGGCAAGTCAAACGCCACCAGGCGCTCTTCACCCAGCCAGGTGTTGATGAGGGTGGACTTGCCCACATTGGGCCGCCCCGCGACAGCCAGCTTGATGACGCCGCTGTCTGCCTCTTCTTCATCGTCGCCCGGCTCGGGCAGGTTCAGCGTTTCAAGCGCCAGGTCCACCAGGCTGCGGGTGCCCTGCCCGTGCGCGGCCGAGACCGGATAGACCTCGCCCAGGCCCAGCTCAAAGAATTCGCCCAGCTGCGTGCCCTCGGTCATGCCCTCGGCCTTGTTGGCAACGAGCAGGGTGGGCTTGCCAAGGCGCCTTAAAAACTTGGCGATGTCGTGGTCCTGCGCGGACAGCCCGCCCCGCGCATCGACCACGAAGATCACGACGTCAGCTTCGGCCACGGCCTGGCGGGTCTGCTTGGCCATTTCCTTGTAGATGCCGCTCTCGGCCGTGGGCTCAAAGCCGCCGGTGTCGATGACGATGTATTCGTACTTGCCCTGGCGGCCGTTGCCGTAGTGGCGGTCACGGGTGAGGCCCGCATAGTCGGCAACGATGGCGTCGCGCGACTTGGTGAGGCGGTTGAACAGCGTTGATTTGCCGACGTTGGGGCGGCCTACTAGAGCCAGGACTGGTTTCACGGCGGCAGACGGTTGAAACTATTCGGGCTGGAAGCCAAAGACGCCACCGGCGCGGGTGACAACAATGAGCGTGTCCCCCGCCAGCACGGGCGAGCCGACGATGGCCGTGCCATCCGTCGCCACGCGGCTGAGTGGCGAGCCATCCTCGCGGGACAGCAGGTGCACCAGGCCGGTGTTGTCGCCAATGGCGACCGAGCGGCCCACTGACAGGGGGGCGGACAGGCCGCGGTACTGCAGGCGGTCACTGACCCAGGCGCGTTCGCCGTCAGTGCGGCGCCAGGCGATGACCTTGCCATCGCTTTCGGTGCCGAACACATAGCGGTCGTCACCGTGTACGCCTTCAGAGCCGTTGGCCGGTTTGGTCCAGATGAGAGAGCCGCGTGCTGCATTGACACAGCCCACATTGGCCTGGAAAGCACGGGCGCAGACCACATCACCGTTGCGGCTGACACGGCTGACCAGGTCAACCAGTCGCTCAACGTCGTTGGTACCGCGCGGCGCGGCAATAGGCACTTCCCAACGGATCGCTCCGCTGGTGGGGTTCAGGCCTACCAGCCGGCCAGACAAGCCCACCACCAGGGTGTCACCCACCGAGAGCATTACGCCGGACTGGCGCAGCACCAGCGGCTCACCGGGGCGCTGCTGCAGCCATAACCTGCGGCCGGTTTGCCCGTCGAGTGCGACAACCGAGCGGTCGGCCACGAGGACAAAGACCCGGCCACCGGCCACGAAGGGCGCCGTGTAAGTTTGGGAGACCAGCTTGTGGCGCCAAAGTTCGCGGCCGTTGTCGATGGCAACCACCTCATTGGCATTCGTCACAACCGCAGCAATCTTGCCGTCTGTGCCCACGCCGGCAACGATGGGCGCGCCCACGTTGGTGCGCCACAGGTCGCGGCCTGAGCGGCCGTCCAGCGCGACGACGGCGCCACCGGCACCGGCTACGACCACGGTGTCGCCACTGATGCCGACGCTCAGAGGGAATCCAACCTCGCCTACTCGTGCTGTCCAGGCCTGGCGCACGCCGATCAGCGCCGCGTTGGGCGCAAGCTCAACGGGCTTGGGTTTGGACGAGCCGCCAGCGCAGGCAGCGAGAACCACAGCCGTGGCCAGCAGCACAACAGAGCGGGACAAGGACCGGGGCAAGGCTCCGGTCAGGGAAAAAGACGTTGATTTCACTTGCTGGCCTCCGTCGCGGTGGATTTAGCCGGGGTGTTTGCCGGTGTGATGACAGGGTTGGGGTCAACACCCATCGCGTTGAGCTTCACTTCGACCAGGCGGCGGTATTCGGCCCGGTCGTCCAGGGCCTTGAAGGACTTTTCGTATTCGGTGCGGGCTTCAGCTTTCTTGCCTTGCAGCAAAAACACATCGCCCTTGCGGTCTGCCACCAGCGCTTCAAATTCTTTGGGGAATGATGCGTTGAGCTGCTTCAACGCGTCGTCATAGGCCTTCGTTTCCACCAGAATGCCCGCCAGCCGCAGGCGGGCCAGGGCCTGGTAGCCATCGTCGCCAGCCTTGTCGATCACCCAGCCCAGCGCTGCACGGGCTGCGTCAGCGTTGCCCTTTTCATAAAAGGTCTTGGCGGCGAGCAAGGCAGCCTGCTGCGCGTAGGTCGTGCTGCCAAACTTGTCCTTCATGTCGGCCAGCGCACGGTCCAGCACGGCCATGTCGGAGCCTTTGGCCGCACGCTCGACCTGCTCGTACATGTTGGCCGACTGGGCTGACTGGCTGCGGTTCCAGTAGTTGTAGAAATTCCAGGCGGCGATGCTGCCGAAAACGACGATCAGTACCCAGGTGATGAGGTTGCCGTACTGCTTCCAGAAATGCTTGATCTGGTCGAGCTGTTCTTGTTCTTCGAGGTCGAGATGTTTAGCCATGAATGATGCCGGTTGATCGGTTTGATTGTAGGGTGGGCGCCCATGTGTCCACACTGGCAAGCGGCTGCGTGCGCTGTTCGCCACTGCCGTCCCGCAGCGACTTGACCATGCACATGCCCTGCGCGAGTTCGTCGGCACCAAATATGAGCGCGAAGCGCGCACCGCTGGCATCGGCCTTTTTGAATTGCGACTTCATGCTGCCCATGCCTTCAGCCGTGGCCGCATGCATCTGCGCGCTCACGCCTGCTGCACGCAACGCCTGCAAGGTGCGCAGGGCCACGGGCACGGCCACTGCATCGGGGATGATGGCGTACACATCGGGCACCAGCGCCGGAATGTCGGCGCCCTGCTCTTTCACGAGTTCCAGCACGCGCTCCACGCCCAGCGCCCAGCCCACGGCCGGCGCAGCCTTGCCGCCGATCTGCTCGATCAGGTAGTCGTAGCGGCCGCCGGCGCATATGGTGCCCTGGGAGCCCAGGCTCTCGGTGATGAACTCAAACACCGACAGGTTGTAGTAGTCCATCCCGCGCACCAGGCGTGGGTTGACGGTGTAGGCAAGGCCGTTGGCTTCGAGGTTGGCCTTGAGGCCGCTGAAGTGCGCCAGCGACGTCTCGCCCAGAAAATCAATCAGGCGCGGAGCGGATTCGACCACCTCGCGCATGGCCGGGTTCTTCGTGTCCAGGATGCGCAGTGGGTTGCTGTGGAGGCGGCGCTTGCCGTCTTCATCGAGCACGCTGGCATGCTTTTCAAAGTGGGCAATGAGTTCGGCGCGGTGCAGCTTGCGCTCTTCAGGCTGGCCCAGGCTGTTGATTTCAAGGCGAACGTCCTTCAGGCCAAGCTCTTTCCACAGCGCGTCGGCCAGCAGGATGATTTCAGCATCCACATCGGGGCCGGCAAAGCCCAGCGCTTCTGCGCCGATCTGGTGAAACTGTCGGTAGCGGCCACGTTGCGGGCGCTCATGCCGGAACATCGGGCCCATGTAGTACAGCCGCTTGCCGCCCTCGTACAGCATCGAATGCTCGGCCACAGCGCGCACAACGCCGGCGGTGTTCTCGGGCCGCAGTGTCAGGGCTTCGCCGTTGAGCCGGTCTTCAAAGGAGTACATCTCCTTCTCGACAATGTCCGTCACCTCGCCCAGGCCGCGCACAAACAGTGGTGTGGTCTCGACGACAGGGGTGCGGATATTCCGGTAGGCGTAACGCGCCATCAGCGCACGCACCCGGGCCTCCAGCCATTCCCAGCGCGCCGAGTCCGGCGGCAGGATGTCGTTCATGCCTTTGATAGCGGTGAGTTTCCCGGCCTTCACGCCCGGTTTGCCCGCCTTGGGGGCGGCCTGGTTTTCATCCATGGGGGTCGTCACGCGGTTTCAGCAGCCTGCTGGCTGCCAAAGCGCTTTTCAATGTAGGTTTCAACAAGCTGGTGGAATTCATTGGCGATGTTGTCGCCGCGCAGCGTCAGCGCCTTTTCCCCGTCGATATACACGGGCGCGGCCGGGGCCTCACCAGTGCCCGGCAAGCTGATGCCGATGTCGGCATGCTTGCTCTCGCCCGGGCCGTTGACGATGCAACCCATTACGGCGACCTTCATTTTTTCAACACCCGGGTACTTCTTGCGCCAGACGGGCATCTGCGCGCGCAGGTAGTCGTCGATCTGCTTGGCCAGCACCTGGAAGGTGGTGCTGGTTGTGCGGCCGCAGCCCGGGCAGGCCGTGACGCTGGGCACGAAGCTGCGCAGGCCAAGCGCCTGCAAAATCTCGGAAGCAATGACCACTTCCTGGGTGCGCGACTCACCCGGCTGCGGCGTGAGCGAAACGCGAATCGTGTCGCCAATGCCCTCCTGCAGCAGGATGGACAAGGCTGTTGCCGAAGCCACTGTGCCCTTGGTGCCCATACCGGCTTCGGTCAAACCCAGATGCAGTGCATAGTCGCAACGTTTGGCGAGCTCGCGGTACACCGAGATCAGGTCCTGCACGCCGCTGACCTTGCACGACAGCATGATCTGGTGGGCCGGCAAGCCCAGCTCGGTGGCGCGGGCGGCGGAATCAAGCGCCGACGTGATGAGCGCCTCGTACATCACCTGTTTCGCATCCCAGGGTTCCGCGCGCTGGCTGTTGGTGTCCATCAAATCTGCCAGCAGCTCCTGGTCGAGGCTGCCCCAGTTCACGCCTATACGCACGGGCTTGTTCCACTGCACTGCTGCCTCGATCATCTGGCTGAACTGGCGGTCGTGTTTGTCGCCCTTGCCGACGTTGCCGGGGTTGATGCGGTACTTGGACAACGCCTGGGCACAGGCCGGGTAGTCCGTCAACAGGCGGTGGCCGTTGAAGTGGAAGTCGCCGATCAGCGGCACATCAATGCCCATGCGGTCCAGCTGCTCGCGGATGTAAGGCACGGCCTGCGCCGCTTCGGGCGTGTTGACGGTGATGCGGACCAGTTCCGAGCCGGCAATGGCCAGCTCCTTGACCTGGATGGCGGTGCCGATGGCATCCACCGTGTCGGTGTTGGTCATGGACTGCACGCGCACCGGCGCATCGCCGCCCACCGTCACAACGCGTGAACCCCAGACGACCTGCGCCTGGCGCGAACGGCGCTGCTTGGGGGTCACCGCTTCAATGGGGACAGGATTGCAGGACAGCACGACTACTTCACCTCAAAGCGCGCGACGTTGTCGCGCGAAAGCGGCGCAAGGTCCAGCGGCCTGCCGCGTACCTGCACCTGAGTTGAATCCGCCTTGCCGACGATCACGGACAAGGGCAAAGCCCCCGATGCAGCTACAGCTTCACCGGGCACCAGAATTTTTCTGAGGGGCACCGCGCCGCGGGCATCGGTAACCTCAACCCACGACTGGACCCTCGCCGTGAACACGACGATGCCGCTGGCCGCAGCCGCCGCCACAGCCGGTGGCGTGATCACGAGCGTGGGACTGGACACCGTTGGCGTGGACAAGGCCACAGAGGGAGACAGGCTCATCGCCGGGGCCTGTGTCGCCGTGGCTGCTGCCGGCGCGCTGGTCACCGGCCTGGAGTTCAAAGCGGCACTGGCCACTTCAGCAGGAACCACGGATTCAACGAGTACCCCTGGGGGCATGACAGCATCACTGGCGGCCACGGCGGGTGGCATGGCGGCAGCATCCGGAGCGGCCGCGCTGAAATTGCCAAACCGCTGGATATCCGGCAGGAAAACCAGCACCACCGCAGCGATCAACAGGCCAAATACCGCCAACACCGCAGGGCGCGAGATCTGATCCCACAGGGAGGGACTGGGCCCATCGCCTGGCGCGCGAAAGGGCGCGTTGATGCCCGATGCGTTATGGGCCAGCCGGGGGCCCGCATTTCGCGGGAGCCGGGCCAGGACTGGGGCTGGGTCCACCCGCAAAGTGCGGCAGACGCTGGAGGCCAAAGCGCGCACAAAAACTGCGTCGGGCAACTGGTCATAGCGATCACCCTCCAGGGCTTCGAGCTTCTTGACGGGCACTTTGAGCGACACCGCCAGCGCGGCGATATGCAGGCCCTGGGCCTCCCGCGCGCGGCGCAGCATCGTGCCAGGTGTCAGGACCTGGGCGTCATCGGGCTCGGGGGCAAGGGCAGTCGTCTCCATCTCACTCATTGAAGGCCCCGCGCTCGTACGCAGCCAGCTCTTTGGACTGCGGGAAACGCCGCTTGAGCTGATCGCCCAGTTGAAGCATGGCCACGCGGTCATCCAAGCGCCGCTCCACACGGATGCCAAGCCACAGGGTCTCGGCATTGGACAGGTCGCTGTTGTTCAACCTGCGAATGTAGAACTGCGCCCGCACGAATTCCCCGCGTTTGTACAGCAGATTGGCCAGGTTGTAGCCGGTAATGGGGTTGGCAGCGTCCAGTTCGTAAGAACGGGACAGCGTGCGTTCCGCTTCGACAAGCTGCCCGGCGCGGGCCTGGCACACCCCCTGTGCCAACAACGTTTTGGCCTGATCGCCGTAGACCGGGCTGGCCATGGCCTGACCAAACAGAACGTTGGACTCGGCGTAGCGGTTTTGCTGGCACATCATCCAGCCAAAGTTGTGCAGGGTGTTGGGGTCTTTGGGGCTGAGCGCCACAGCCCGGCGGAAACTGTCTTCAGCCAGGCGGGGCTCGTTCAGCCGCATGTAGATCAGGCCGCGCAGGTTGAAGGCGTCGGCAAAGTTGGGGTCGGTGGCAATGGCCTGCTTGAGCTCGTCAAGCGCAACGCTGGTCTGGCCTTGCTCAAAGTAGCCGGACGCCAGTTGCAGGCGCAGGCGGGCCCGCTTGCGCGCCTCGGGTTCGTCAGACTCTGTGATCAGGTCCGGGCGGTTGCTGGCGCTTGTTGCGCCCGAAAGGTCGTTGCCGGCACAGCCGGAGATTGCCATCAGCATCGTCAGGGCAACCGGCGCCAGGCCCGCTGCGCAAAGCCACTGGCCTGCAAAGCGTGATCCCGCTGTGGAACTTGTCATGGTTTGAAAGTCTCCTTGGCTTCAACATCGAAGGTCCTGACGGGCTTGAGCATGACCACCCGCTGCTGGGCTATCCGTTCGCCCACGCGCGTGCGGTCTTTCACGTCACCGGCCAGCTGGCCGCAAGCCGCGTCGATATCGTCGCCGCGGGTTTTGCGCACCGTTGTGACGATACCAGCATCACTCAGGATTTTGGCAAACGCCACGACCTGATTTTGCGGCGAGCGGGTGAGACCGGACTCGGGGAACGGGTTGAAGGGAATCAGGTTGAACTTGCACCAAACGCCTTTGCCCGGGCCCTTGCCGCTATCGCCATGCCCGTAGTGCCTTACCAGCTCAATCAACTGGTGTGCATGGCGTGGTTGGTCATTCACACCGTCGAGCATGCAGTATTCAAAGGTGATGAAGTCGCGCGGCGCATGCTTGAGGTAGCGGTTGCAGGCTTCCATCAACTCCGCAAGCGGGTATTTGCGGTTCAGCGGGACGAGGTTGTCGCGCAGTTCGTCGTCGGGCGCGTGCAAAGACACCGCGAGGGCAACAGGGCTGTCCAGGCCAAGCCGGTCCATCATCGGCACTACGCCCGAGGTGGACACGGTGACGCGGCGGCGCGACAGACCATAACCATGGTCGTCCAGCATGGTCTTGAGCGCGGGGATGAGCGCGTTGTAGTTCTGCAGCGGCTCACCCATGCCCATCATTACCACGTTGGAGATGACCCGCTCGCCCGTGTTGAGGTGCTTGCGCAGGAAATGCTCGGCAAACCACAGCTGCGCCACGATCTCACCGGTGGTGAGGTTGCGGCTGAAGCCCTGATGGCCGGTGGAGCAGAAGCGGCAACCCACAGCGCAGCCGGCTTGCGAGGAGATGCACAGCGTGCCGCGGTCGTCTTCAGGGATGAATACCGTCTCGACGGCGTCGCCATTGCCCACGTCAAACAGCCACTTGATGGTGCCGTCTTTGGAATCATGGCGGGATAAAACTTGCAGGCCCTCGACATGGGCCGTGGTCTTGAGCTTTTGGCGCAGCGACTTGGCCAAGTCGCTCATCTGATCAAAATCTGCGGCGCCGCGCTGGTGGATCCAGCGAAAAAGCTGAGTTGCGCGAAAGCGTTTTTCCCCCAGCCGTTCACAAAACGCGGCCAAGCCTTCCAGGTCAAAGTCCAGAAGGTTGGCCGTCATTTCATGTCTGGCGCCGTACCCGCGCTTCAGCGCGAGTAGACGTTCATTCCGGGAAAGAAAAACGCGATTTCGGCCGTAGCGGTCTCGGCGGCGTCAGAGCCGTGGACGGCGTTGGCATCGATGCTGTCGGCAAAGTCGGCTCGGATGGTGCCGGCTGCTGCCTTTTTGGGGTCGGTAGCGCCCATCAGGTCGCGGTTCTTGAGGATGGCGCCTTCACCTTCGAGCGCCTGGATCATCACCGGGCCCGAGATCATGAATTCAACCAGATCCTTGAAGAAAGGACGCTCTTTGTGCACGCCGTAAAACTGCTCGGCTTCGCCGCGCGAGAGGTGCGCCATCCTGGCAGCCACCACCTTGAGGCCGGCTGCCTCGAAACGGGCGTAAATCTGGCCGATCACGTTTTTGGCCACTGCGTCGGGCTTGATGATGGAGAGGGTGCGTTCGATAGCCATTTTGTTTTCCTGAGCTTGAAGTTTTAGAGTCGTTTGCCGGATGGAGCAAAGCCTGTGAGTTTAACCTGAGCGGCCTGCCCTATCGGCCACCACGGTTACCGCCGCGGCGCTGGCCGCCACCCATGTTGCCGCCCCCACTACCGCCACCACCGCCACCGCCACCACCGCCACCGCCACCACCACCGCCACCACGGCGTGGCCCGCCCTGCCCCTGGCCTTGACGCTGGCGGGCGAAACTGTCGGCTCCGATATAGCCAAACGCTGTTTTCATCGGGTCGGGCTGCGCGCCGGCGCCGCCCTGGCTGTTGCCTCCGCGGTCGTTGCTGCGGTCACGTCGTCTTTGCCCCTGGCCAGCGGTGGTTGAGGTTGTGAGCGGATTGGGCATCGGCGCTTCGCGCTGGCCCCCGCCACGTTGCGCGTCACTGCGCTGGCCCGCATTGTTTCGCTGGCCGCCATTGTTTCGTTGCCCGCCATCATTGCGCTGGCCGCCGCCGCTACGCTGGCTGCCGCCATCACGCTGGCCGTCCCCGCGCGGGGCTGCGCCAGTGCGCGGGCCCCTGCGGCGGTTGCGGTTGCCGCGCCCGGCACCCTCCCGCGCCGGCCCTTCGCCATCAGCCGCTTCAGGGCCGCGACGCGGGGCGCCGTCGGAACCGGCGGCCTGCACCAGCGAGCGGATGTCGCCTTCATCGAGCTCCATCCACGCACCGCGCTTGAGGCCCCGCGGCAACAGCATGGCGCCGTAGCGGATGCGGATCAGCCGGCTCACCGCGTGGCCGACAGCCTCGAGCATGCGGCGCACTTCGCGGTTGCGGCCCTCGGAAATCGTCACGCGGTACCAGTGGTTGGAACCTTCGCCGCCGCCTTCTTCAATCGAGCCGAACTGGGCCATGCCATCGTCCAGCTGTACGCCTTCGAGCAGGCGTTTTTTCTCTTCGCTACTCAAGGCGCCGAGCACGCGCACGGCGTACTCGCGCACCAAACCAAAGCGCGGATGCATCAGCTTGTTGGCCAGTTCACCCGAACTGGTGAGCAGCAGCAGGCCTTCAGTGTTCAGGTCAAGCCGGCCGACCGACTGCCACTTGCCCTGAAACAGTTTCGGAAGTTTGCGAAAGACCGTGGGCCGGTTTTGCGGGTCGTCATGCGTGACGACTTCGCCAATCGGCTTGTGGTACGCAATGACGCGCGCCGGCGGCGGGTCGATGCGAAAGCGGATCGGCTTGCCGTTGACTTTGATGTGGTCGCCAAACTGGATGCGCTGGCCAATGTGCGCCGGCTCGTTGTTGACAGAGATGCGCCCTTCCATGATGAGCTGCTCCATCTCCAGGCGCGAACCCAGGCCGGCCTGCGCCAGCACCTTGTGCAGCTTGGGCGTTTCTGCCTGCGGCGCAAGCACGCGCTTGGTGATGATGACGTCTGGCGCCTCTTCATCAGCGTCAAACTGGCCCGACACCACATCGGAGAAACGGATCGGCTCAGCTTCAGGAGCGGTGCCGGCGTTCCGGGCGGTGCGGCGCTGCTCGCGGTCTTCGTCGTCTTCATCCGGGTCGTAGTCGGCGTCGTCATCGTCGCCGTCATCACCGTCGTTGTCGCTGGCCTCATTGCGGCCGCTGGCGCCGGCATGCGCCTGATGCACTGGCTTGACGGCAGGTGCATCCGCAGGCAGCGACGGCGGATGCGGATGCACCTGCGGCTGCGGCTGCGATTGCGATTGCGATTGCGATTGCGCAGTGAGGGACTCAGGCGATTCGGGCAGTTCAGGCACGTTGGTGTCGCCGGGGATGGATTCATTCATGGCGTGTGTCCTGTTGGCGGAGCGATTTCATCGCGGGTGTCTTGTTGATTGGCCGACTCATCGCTGGCTGGCTGGGCCTCAAGCTCGGAGATGGCATCCTCGTTGGCAGCAGCCTCGGGCATGACGGCATCCATCGGCAAAGCGGCCTGGGCTTCATCTGGCGCCAGGCCCAGTTGCGCCAGCGCGCTGGCCTGCGTGCCGGGGCTGTCCAGCGCGGGCAGCCGGTCAAGCGATTCAATGCCCAGGTCGTCCAGGAACTGGCGCGTGGTCGCATACAGCGCCGGGCGCCCGGCCGCCTCGCGGTGGCCAATCACCTCGACCCAGCCGCGGTCCTCCAGCTGCTTGATGATCAGCGTGTTGATGGTCACGCCGCGAATGTCTTCCATGTCGCCGCGCGTGACGGGCTGGCGGTAGGCAATGATGGCCAGCGTTTCAAGTGTGGCGCGGGTGTATTTGGGCGGCTTTTCGGGGTGCAAACGGTCCAGGAATTCGCGCATTTCTGGCCGGCTCTGGAAGCGCCAGCCGCTGGCCACGCTCACCAGTTCCACGCCGCGCCGGGCCCAGTCGTCCTGCAGGTCCTGAAGCAGCGTCTTGATCGTGTCAGCGCCAAGTTCATCGTTGAACAGGACGCGCATCTCGCGAACCGGCAAAGGCTGCTGTGAGCAGATCAAGGCTGTTTCGAGGACGCGCTTGGCATCCACCGTATTCATGTTGTGCTTTTTCCGGGAACAGGCGCCATGAGGCGCGATTCACAATAAAGCGCCACTGGGACGCAATTCATTTTCGGGGGCATTGCCGGCAACCTGCGGGGCCTTGCAACGCGTGCCACCGGCAAGGCCTGCCTGGGCGTTTGCGGCCCTAGAACCGTTAGCTGCGATTGTACAGCCCCCAGTGGGCCAACGCCTCTGCCATGTCACCCGGCAAAGGCGCGCTGAACGCCAGGGAATCGCCCGTGACAGGGTGGGTAAAAGCGAGCTTTTCAGCATGCAGCGCCTGGCGCGCCATACCTGCCGCCGGGGCGCCACCATAGGTTTCATCGGCCACGAGCGGATGGCCGATTGATGCGAGGTGGACCCGGATCTGGTGCGTGCGGCCGGTCTGCAGCGTGCAGCGCAACCAGCACCCTGCAGCGGCGTTCTCCAGCAGATCAAAACGCGTTCCGGCTGTCTTGCCGCTCTGGCGCGCCAGATCCACCACCGCCATGCGCAACCGATTGCGCGGGTCGCGGCCTATGGCAGAGTCGACCTGGCGCGAGCCGGGGCTGGTCCATACGCCATGCGCCAGCGCCAGATACTGCCTGCTCACCTCACGCGCGGCGATCATGCGCACCAGCGCGTCCATCGCGCCGCGCGTGCGGGCCACGACCATCAGACCGCTTGTGTCCTTGTCCAGCCGGTGCACGATACCGGCGCGCGGCATGTTGGCAGCGAGCGGGTCACGGGCCAGCAAGCCGTTGAGCAAGGTGCCGCTCCAGTTGCCAGGCGCCGGGTGCACCACCAGGCCTGCTGGCTTGTTGACGACCAGCAGGTGTGCGTCTTCATACACAACGTCCAGCGCCATGAGTTCCGGTTTGAAGGCCTGGCTCTGGGGGGTTGGCCGCAGTTCTATCGTGCCGCTGTCGCCAGCCTTCAGGCGCGCCGCCGCCTTGTGCATGACGGCACCGTTGATGGAGACGGCCCCCGCTTCGATAAGTTGCTGCAGGTAGCTGCGCGAGAACTCGGGCACAAGCGCCACCAGCACGCGGTCCAGCCGTTCGCCGTGTTCGGCTGCACCCACCGAAAGCTCACGCAATTCCGCATCGGGGCCAGCCTCGGCGTTGTCGCTTTCGGCCTCAACCAGCGGTGTGGGCTCCGGGTCGGTCGATATAATGAATTTGCTTTGTTTCAAGAAGGTTGCCAGTGATGCTTCGTGCCAAATTATCGGTTGTCCCCGCCCTGTACATGGCGGTTCTCGCCGTGCTGCTGTCCGCCTGTTCTACCGCCACGGTGGATCAAACTGCGGGCTGGAGTCCGAATAAGATCTACGCCGAGGCCAAGGACGAGATGAACTCCAATGCGTGGGACAAAGCCATCACGCTGTTTGAAAAGCTGGAAGGCCGCGCCGCCGGCACCCCGCTGGCGCAGCAGGCCCAGCTTGAAAAAGCCTATGCCCAGTACCGCGGCGGCGAGCAGGCTCAGGCCATTGCCACACTGGACCGCTTCATCAAGCTGCATCCGTCCAGCCCGGCGATTGACTACGCGCTTTATCTAAAGGGCGTAGTCAACTTCAACGACAACCTGGGTTTCTTCTCGTTCCTCACCCGCCAGGACCTGGCCGAGCGTGACCAGAAGGCGTCCAAGGAGTCGTTTGAGGCCTTCAAGGAACTGGCCACCCGCTTTCCCGACTCCCGTTACACACCCGACGCTCGCCAGCGCATGACTTACATCGTGAATTCGCTGGCCCAGTATGAGGTGCATGTGGCGCGCTACTACTACACGCGCGGTGCCTATGTGGCTGCGCTCAATCGCGCCCAGATCGCGGTGGCTGATTACCGCGACGTGCCGGCCCTTGAAGAAGCGCTCTACGTGATGATCCAGTCCTATGACAAGCTGGGCATGACCGACATGCGCGATGACGCCCGCCGCGTCATGGAAAAAAGCTACCCCAAAAGCGAGTTCCTGTCGCGCGGCTTCAAGTCCAACTCGGATCCGTGGTGGAAGTTCTGGTGAGTTCGTCCAGCGCAGCCCGGAATTCATCTTCCGACTGAAGCTGGCGCATTGCTGGCAGGGCCGCCATCAGCCGCCGCCCGTAACCCATGCTCGTGAGCCGGGTGTCACACACCACCAAAATGCCGCAGTCTGACTCGCGCCGGATCAGTCGCCCGGCGCCTTGCTTGAGCGCAACGGCCGCCTCGGGCACAAAGTAATCGTTGAAAGGGCTTCGGCCTGACGCTTCCAGCCGCTGCGAACGGGCCTCTACCAGCGGGTCGCCCGGCGGCGGGAACGGCAGCTTGTCGATGATCACCATCTGCAGCGCGTCGCCCGGAACGTCCACGCCTTCCCAGAAAGAGGCTGAGGCCACCAGCACGCAGCCGGGCCGGCCCTCCGAGTCACCCTGGCGGAAGCGCTCCATGAGCCTGCGCTTGGGCAACTGGCCCTGCACCAGAACCTCAACACCCTGCGAGCCTTCAAAGCGCAACTGCAACGCCTCCCCAATAGTCCGCAGCGCCCGCAGCGTGGTGGTGAGAACCATGGTGCGCCCTCCCAGCCGTTGCACGGCCTGGCCAGCCAGCTCGGCAACCTGCGCGCTGTGGGCCGGATCGGCGGGGCGCGCGATATGACGCGGCACATACACCGAAGCCTGGCGCGCATAGTCAAACGGGCTGCCGACCCGAAGGATGTCCGCATCCGTCAGGCCGCAGGGCTCGGTGAACCAGCGCAGCTTGGGGTCGTCGCCCAAGGTGGCTGAGGTGAATATCCACGCCCTGGATTGCTCCGGTGCTTCTTCGGCGCCGGCTTTCCGGTTGAGCATTCGGCTTTGAACCGCTTCTGCAATGTCCAGCGGCGACTCCACCAGGCGCAGCTGTGTCCCGACGTCCACCCAGCGCACCGAGCCAGGCGCGCAGGCACGGGTGAACCGCTCGGCGCGGGATGCAAACTCAGCGGCACGTTCATGCAGGCGGACAAAGTCGGGGGCAAGCTCGCTCACCGTGTCCAGCGCCGCCATGGCCTGCTCGCAGGCTTGGTGCACGTCGTCCAGCGCCTGGCTCCATGCCTGCCCATCCACGTTCTCCGGCGCGGCTCCTGTCCAGCGCAACTTGGCGCCCGGCCAGGTCTTGCCCACCACCAGCCGCAGGTCTCGCGCCGCCTTTTCAACCTTGGAAACTACCAGTTGCCAATCCACCAGTCCCCGTGCCAGTTGCAGGCCAGCGGCGAGCATGTCGCGGCCAAAGTCCAGCACCTGCCCGGTGGTGAGCTGGGCGCCGAGAAATTGCACACCCGTCTCGTTGAGCTGATGCGCCTCATCAAAAATCACCACCCGGACCGAGGGCAGCAACTCGGCCATGCCGGATTCGCGCACCGCCAAGTCGGCAAAAAACAGGTGATGGTTCACCACCACCACGTCCGCCGCCAGCGCCTCGCGCCGCGCCAGGTTGACGTGACAGGCCTTGAATTTCGGGCACTGCGAGCCCAGGCAGTTATCGCGGGTTGATGTGACCAGCGGGATGAGGGGTGAGCGTTCGTCCAGGCCCTCCAGTTCCGCCAGATCCCCTGTGCGGGTGACCTGTGCCCACTGCTCAACCTTCGCCAACGCACGCACCGAGGTTCGGTCGGGCAAGGTCGCCTCGCTGCGTGCCAGCTCCATGCGGTGCAGGCACAGGTAGCTGCCGCGCCCCTTGAGCAGGGCCGTGCGCACCGGCAAACCCAGGGCCTGCACCAAGCGCGGCAGGTCGCGGCCGAAGAGCTGGTCCTGCAAGGTCTTGGTCGCGGTGGACAGCAGCATGCGCTCGCCGCTGAGCAATGCGGGCACGAGGTAGGAAAAGGTCTTGCCTACCCCCGTGCCAGCTTCCACGACCAGGACCCCGCCGTCTTCAATGGTGCGCGCCACGGCCATGGCCATGTCGGTCTGCTCCTGGCGGGGGAGGAAATGGTCGGCAGCGCGCGACAGCACGCCTTCGGGGGCGAAGGCTTCACGGACCATCGGTTGAAGGCCGCCTTCGTGCGGCAACGGGCTGTTCACGCGGGCTCTTTGGGATCCAGGGCCAGTTCCATACGGCAGATCTGGTCGCGCAGCGCGAGTCGCCGCTTTTTCAGGCGCTGGACCATGAGCTCGTCCAGCGGCGTCTCGTGCGCGATGCGGTCTACCAAAGCATCCAGGTCTGCATGCTCCATGCGCAGCTCGATGAGCCGCCTTTCAGGCGAGTGCAGGTTGGTGTCCAAAGCGTCGATCATGGCCATTAGGGCGTTCTTCCGGTTCGTTTGATAATACGTGTTTAAGAGTGATAAATCGAGCGTAGCCCTTGTGCGCGACGAGCCATTGAATATGCCCAAAGGTTACCGACTTACAGCTTCCACCGGCATCCACAAGGGTGACCGCGAATACCAGCAGGACCAGGTAGCCCTGCTCAGCCATGCACGCCAGCCTGGCTGCGTGCTGGGCGTGGTGGCCGACGGGATGGGCGGGCGCAGCGGCGGGCGCAAGGCCTCCGACCAGGTGATGATGACGGTCAAGCAGCTGTTTGAACGCTACTCTCCTGACTCGGACGATGCGCCGTCCATGCTCAAGCAGATGGTGCAGGAAGCGCACATCGTCATCAAGCTCACAGCCATCTCGGCCGAGCAGGAACCGCACAGTACCTTTGCCGCCTTCCTGATCAATCCCGCCGGGGATTGCCACTGGGTGCATGCCGGCGATTCACGCATCTATCACTTTCACGGCAACAAACTGGTCAAGCGCAGCATGGATCATTCCTATGTGCAGACGCTGGTCGACCGCGGCGAGATCACTGATGAAGAAGCCAACATTCACCCCCAGTCCAACATTCTGATGGGTTGCCTGGGCACAGAGGATGACCCACCGGCAGACGTTCACTTCATTCCCCTGCTGCGCCCGGGTGATGTGCTGATGGCCTGTAGCGATGGCGTGTGGCACTACTTCAGCCCCAGCGAGCTGGGGTCGGTGCTGTCTTCGCTCTCGCCGCGCGAGGCGACCGAATTCCTGATCGAGAAAGCCCGCTCGCGGGGCCGTGGGGGCGGTGACAACCTGTCTCTGGTGATCGTCAAACTGGAGCCGCTGGAGCCTGAAAAACCGGTAGTCCCGCCTCTTTCGTCCTTGCCTCCGTTGGGCCGCTAAAGCGGAAAAGTCCAGTGCCCGAACCAGACTTTGGTCTGGGCAGCCTGCGGGTGAGACAGCGCAAAATTATTGCTGTTTCCCCAAGGAGTGTGATCATGACGATTGAGATTCAAGGCACGTCCGGCACAGGCTTGCCCGCAGGCGGCTCCACGATGACCCAGCCGGTGGACCCCGAAAGCCTGCGGCGGTTCAACACGGCTGCCAACGGCCCACTGCCAAGCTTTGACAGCACTCACGAGATCACGCCGGACGACCTTTGGCGGACTATTTATTCGCTGATCACGCGAAAGATTCTGGAAGATGCCCGGGTGCAGGGAGAGCGTTTGAAGGATGCGCTTCGGTGACGGCTTCGCTGCGAGCAGTCGCAGCTACTTCAGCGGCACCGGAATCGCCGGCAGCGGATCGCCCAGCGGCTTGGTCCGCTCCGCCCGCTTTTTCTGGACACGCGCCTGGCGCTCGGCCGCATCCCTGATTTTCTGCTCCCGCCTGGCCGCCTCCTGAGGCGCTGCAGCAGCCTTGCTGGCCCTTGACGCCGCCTTGTCGGCCAGGTTCTTTTCCTTCTCCAGCCGGGCCTTCACGCGGGATTGAGCATTGGCCTCGTTCTCTCGCTCCGTCTCGTCTTTTTTGGCAGCCTTGTCATTGCGGATGCGCTGGTCATTGAGCGATCGCTCGCGGCGCTCGGCGGCTTCGTCCTGTTTCTGTGGCGAAGCCTTTTCTTCCAGCCTGCGCATTTCATCAGCAGCGCGTCGCTTGCGCTCAGCGTCGTTGATCGATACGTCCTGGCGGCGCAGATCGGCCAGGCTCTCGCGGCGGCGCGCACGCGCCTCATTCAGGCATTCATTGACGACGAATTTTTTGTAGCAGCCCTTTTCTTCAGCCAGGTAGCGGGCATCAACCGCTGTGCGCTCCGATGAGATGCGGGCCCGCTCGATCTGCACCTGGCTCTGCGTCGGCTCCGCCCCTTGGGGCGCTTGCTGCTGCGCCTGAACGGCAGCGCAACACATCAGCAGCAGCGCGGAAATGATGATACTTTTCATGTCAATCCAGTATCCACCATGCGGCGGTCCAGGGCCAGGAACTCGGCTGACTGCATTTCATTCAGCCGGGAGGCCGTGCGCGGAAACTCATGCGCCAGCGGCCCCTCGGTGTACAACGCCTCGGGCGCCACTTCTGCCGACATGATGAGCTTGACCCGCCGGTCATAGAGGACGTCCACCAGCCAGGTGAATCGCCGCGCCTCGGAGGCCATACGCACCGGCATATGCGGCACGTCGCTCAGCAGCACCGTGTGAAACTGGCTTGCGATCTCCAGGTAATCGTTCTGCGAGCGAGGCCCACCGCACAGGGTCTTGAAGTCAAACCAGACCACGCCGCCCGCCTTGCGCCGGGCCCTTATTTCGCGGGCCTCGATGTGCAGCACCGGGTTCTCTTCACTCGACTCTGCCAGTTTGGTGAAGGCTTCACTCATCTCGGCATCCGCCTTCGACCCGAGTGGCACGTGGTAAAGCTTGACCTGCTGCATGGTGCGGCGCCGGTAGTCGGTGCCGTTGTCTACGCTGATGACTTCCAGGTTGTCATTCAAAAGCGCTATGGCCGGCAGGATGCGGTCCCGGTGCATGCCACCGGGGTACAGATCATCGGGCTTGAAATTGGAGGTGGTGACAAAGCCCACCCCGTTGTCAAACAGTGCGCTCAAAAGCCGGTGCAGGATCATCGCATCGGTGATGTCGGCCACGTGAAACTCGTCAAAGCACAGCAGCCGGTAGCGCTTGGCCATGCGACGGCCCAGCTCGTCCAGCGGGTTGGGCGTGCCCTTCAGGTCGGCCAGTTCGCGGTGCACCTCGCGCATGAATTCGTGAAAGTGCAGCCGTGTCTTGCGCACGATCGGCACGGCGCTGTAGAAGCAGTCCATCAGGAAGCTCTTGCCCCGCCCAACCCCGCCATGCATGTAGACGCCACGCGGAATGTCGGGGCGGTTGATCAGCTTTTTGAACGCGTTGGATCGCTGCTCCTTGTAGCCTGCCCACTCGGTGGCGCAGCGCTCCAACGCCTGGACTGCGCGCAACTGGGCGGGGTCACTGAGGTAACCCCGGGACTTGAGTTCCGCCTGGTACTGCTCGAGAACGGACGTCACGTCAGAAGTTCAAGGTCCGGTTCTCTACCGCGAGCGCAGCTTCCTTGGTGGCCTCAGACAGCGAGGGGTGAGCGTGGCAGATCCGCGCGATGTCCTCACTTGACGCCCGGAACTCCATCGCCACCACGGCCTCGGAAATCAATTCGCTGACCTGCGGGCCCACCATGTGGACACCCAGGATCTCATCTGTTGTGGCGTCCGCCAGGAACTTGACCATGCCGGTTGTGTCGCCCAACGCCCGCGCCCTGCCGTTGGCAAGGAACGGGAAGGTGCCGGCCTTGTAGGCACGGCCCGCGGCCTTTAGCTGCTGCTCGGTCTGGCCCACCCAGGCAATTTCCGGGCTGGTGTAGATCACCCAGGGCACGGTGTTGAAGTTGACGTGACCGTGCTGGCCGGCAATGCGCTCGGCCACGGCAACGCCTTCTTCCTCCGCCTTGTGGGCAAGCATGGGGCCGCGCACGACGTCGCCCACAGCCCAGACATTGGGCAGGCTGGTTTTGCACTGTTCGTCCACCACGATTGCGCCGCGCTCGTCGAGCTTCAGGCCCACCGCTTCAGCATTGAGGCCAATGGTGTTGGGGACCCGCCCGATCGAGACGATGAGCTTTTCAACCTCCAGCAACTGCGCGCCGCCCTTGGCGTCGGTATAGGCAATGGACACGCCCTTTTTGCCTGACTTGATCTCGCCTACCTTCACGCCCAACTCGATCTTCAGACCTTGCTTGTCGAATGCCTTCTTGGCTTCCTTGGCGATCTGCTCGTCGACCGCGCCGAGGAAGGTGGGCAGGCCTTCAAGAATCGTCACTTCAGCGCCCAGACGCCGCCAGACTGAGCCCATCTCGAGGCCAATGACGCCCGAACCGATCAAGCCGAGTTTTTTGGGCAGCACGCCGATGCGAAGTGCACCGTCGTTGGACAAAATGTTTTCCTCATCAAAAGGCGTGCCGGCCAGGGCCCGGGCGTTGGAGCCCGTGGCCACGATGATGTGCTTGCCGGTGATGGTTTCTTCCGCCACTGCTGCCACCTTGATCTCATAGCCTTCTGCACCGGCAGCGCCAAATGAGCCGCGGCCGTGAAAGAAGGTGATCTTGTTTTTCTTGAAAAGAAAAAGGATGCCGTCGTTGTTCTGCTTGACGACCTTGTCCTTGCGCTCGAGCATTTTCGCGAGGTCAAGCGACAGGCCCCTGACCTCAATGCCGTGATCGGCAAAATGCTTGCCCGCATGCTCGTAATGCTCGGACGACTGCAGCAGTGCCTTGGACGGAATGCAACCCACATTCGTGCAGGTACCGCCGAGGGCGGGGGCGCCCTTGTCGTTCTTCCACTCATCAATGCAGGCCACTTTGAAGCCCAGTTGTGCGGCGCGGATGGCGGCAATGTAGCCGCCAGGGCCGCCGCCGATGACGATGACGTCGAATTGTTTACTCATGCAAATCTCCAGTTCCCGCGTCAGATGTCAAACAGCAGGCGTGCCGGATCTTCCAGCGCTTCTTTCATCGCCACCAGCCCCAGCACAGCCTCGCGGCCGTCGATGATGCGGTGGTCGTAGCTCATGGCCAAGTAGTTCATCGGGCGGATGACGATCTGCCCGTTTTCCACCACCGCCCGGTCCTTGGTGGCATGCACGCCCAGGATGGCGCTTTGCGGCGGGTTGATGATGGGCGTGGACAGCATGGAGCCGAAGGTCCCGCCGTTGCTGATGGAGAAAGTGCCGCCAGTCATCTCTTCGATGCCCAGCTTGCCGTCGCGCGCCTTGGTACCGTACTCGGCAATCTTTTTCTCGATGTCGGCAAAACTCATCTGGTCGGCATTGCGCAGGATCGGCACGACCAGGCCGCGCGGCGAGCCAACGGCAATGCCGATGTCGAAGTAGCCGTGATAGACCACGTCGTTGCCATCCACCGACGCATTGATCACGGGGTACTTCTTCAGGGCATGCACGGCCGCCTTCACGAAGAAGCTCATGAAGCCGATCTTCACGCCGTGCTCCTTCTCGAACTTTTCCTGAAAGCGCTTGCGCATTTCCATCACGGGCGCCATGTTCACTTCATTGAAAGTGGTCAGGATCGCGTTGGTCGACTGCGACTGCAGCAGGCGCTCGGCAATGCGGGCGCGCAGTCGGCTCATGGGCACGCGCTGCTCGGGGCGGTCGCCAAGATCCGGCGAAGCGGGACCTGACACCTGAGGCAACGCCAAGCGCGCAGGCGTGACGGGTGCGGCTACCTTGGCGGCTACAGGTGCTGCAGCTGCTGACGCAGCCGTGCCACCGCCGGCAACTGCGCCGAGCACATCGCCCTTGGTGACGCGCCCGTCCTTGCCCGAACCTGCAACCGAGCCAGCAGCCAGGTTGTTGTCAGCCATGATCTTGGCGGCAGCCGGCATCGCAACGCCGGACATGGAGCCAGCCGATGCAGCAGCGGCCGCAGGTGCAGGTGCAGGTGCAGGTGCAGGTGCTGGCGCTGCGGCCGGGGCGGAAGCTGCGGCAGGCGCAGCGCTGGCGCCCTTGCCCTCCGTGTCGATCTTCGCGATCAGTTGTTCGGCAATCACGGTGCCACCATCAGCCACGAGCAGCTCAGTAATCACGCCGGCAGAAGGCGCGGGTACTTCGAGGACCACCTTGTCGGTTTCAATCTCGATCAGAATTTCATCAACGGCCACAGCGTCGCCAACTTTTTTCTTCCACTGCAGCATGGTCGCTTCGGCCACGGACTCGGACAGCTGGGGGACTTTCACTTCTACGATAGACATTCTGGGTTCCTAATATTTTTCACAAGCACAAGCACAAGGACAATGCGGCGCAGCGGCCTTGTTGACCCGTCGTTACTTAGTCAGCACAAAGCCCTTGAGCTTGCCAAACGCGCCATCCACCAGCGCCTTCTGCTGCTCCTGGTGCAGGTGGGAATAGCCCACCGCCGGCGATGCCGATGCAGCGCGGCCGGAGTAACCCAGGCGCTGGCCTTCAATCATGTTTTCGTGGATGTAGTGCTGCACAAAAAACCAGGCGCCCTGGTTTTGCGGCTCGTCCTGGCACCAGACCACGTCTGCCGCGTTCGGGTATTTCTTGAGCTCGGCGGCAAACACCTTGTGCGGGAACGGGTATAGCTGCTCCACCCGCAGAATGACCACATCGTCCACGCCCTTTTCCTCGCGCTTCTTGGCCAGGTCGTAATAGACCTTGCCCGAACAGGCGATGATTCGCTTGACCTTGTCGGCCTTTCTGGTGATCTCTTCCTTGTGCTCGGGGATCACCGTCTGGAAGCCGCCACGCGTGAACTCCGACAGCGGCGAAGTCGCGTCCTTGTTCCGCAGCAGCGACTTGGGCGTCATGATGATCAGCGGCTTGCGCAGGTTGCGCACCTGCTGGCGCCGCAGCACATGGAAGATCTGGCTTGCCGTGGTGGGCTGCACCACCTGCATGTTGGTGTCAGCCGACAGCTGCATGAAACGCTCCAGCCGCGCCGAGCTGTGCTCAGGGCCCTGGCCTTCATAGCCGTGCGGCAGCATCAGCGTGATGCCATTGACGCGGCCCCACTTGACCTCGCCCGACGCAATGAACTGGTCGATCACCACCTGCGCGCCGTTGGCAAAGTCGCCGAACTGCGCTTCCCAGATCACGAGTGTGGACGGATCGTTGGACGCATAACCGTATTCAAAGCCCAGCACGGCTTCTTCCGACAAGATGGAGTCGATGACAACGAACGGCGCCTGGTTATCGGCCACGTTGCACAGCGGCGTGTAAGTGCCAATGTCCCACTTCTCGCGGTTCTGGTCATGCAGCACGGCGTGGCGGTGGGTGAAGGTGCCGCGTCCGCAGTCTTCGCCCGACAAACGCACCGGGTAGCCACTGGCCACCAGCGAGGCAAAGGCCATGTGCTCGCCCATGCCCCAGTCCACATTGACCTCGCCCCGGCCCATGGCGGCGCGGTCGTCCAGCACCTTCTTGACCAGCGGGTGCGGCGTGAAATCAGCCGGCAGGGTGGTGATCTTCCCGGCAATGCGCTTCCACTCGGCGGTGGGGATGGCGGTGTCGGCGCTGTCCGTCCACTTCTTGCCGAGGTAAGGGGCCCAGTCCACCGCGTACTTGCTCTTGAAGTTGGTGAGCACCGGGTCAAACGTGTTCTTGCCCGCATCCAGCGCCGCGCGCATGGCCTTGACCATGTCGTCGCCCAGCGTGGCGCCCATGCCCTGCGCGGTGAGCTTGTCGGCATACAGCTTGCGCGTGCCGGGGTGCTGGGCAATTTTCTTGTACATCAGCGGCTGCGTGAGCGCCGGCGTGTCCTGCTCGTTGTGGCCGAGCTTGCGGAAACAGATGATGTCCACCACCACGTCTTTCTTGAATTCCTTGCGATATTCAAGCGCCAGCTGCGTGGCCAGCACCACAGCCTCGGGGTCGTCACCGTTGACGTGCAGCACTGGCGCTTCAATCATTTTGACCACATCGGTGCAATACAGTGTGGAGCGGCTGTCGCGCGGGTCCGAGGTGGTAAAGCCGATCTGGTTGTTGATGACGATGTGCAGCGAGCCGCCGGTGAAATAGCCACGGGTTTCGGCCAGGGCCAGCGTTTCCATGATGACGCCCTGGCCGGCAAACGCGGCGTCGCCGTGCACCAGCACCGGCAGCACCTGCTTGCCTTCGGGGTCCGCGCGGCGGTCCATGCGCGCGCGCACAGAGCCCTCCACCACGGGGTTGACAATTTCCAGGTGCGAGGGATTGAAGGCCAGCGTCAGGTGGACCGGTCCGCCGGGGGTGGTGACGTCCGAGCTGAAGCCCTGGTGGTATTTGACGTCGCCACTGGGCAGGTCTTCAGGCGCAGTGTGATCGAACTCGGCAAACAGGTCAGCGGGCAGCTTGCCCAGCGAATTGACCAGAACGTTGAGGCGGCCACGGTGTGCCATGCCGATCACGATTTCCTGGACGCCTTGCACGCCTGCAAGCTGAATCACTTCGTCCATCGCAGCAATGAAGCTTTCGCCGCCTTCCAGCGAGAAGCGCTTCTGGCCGACATATTTGGTGTGAAGGAAACGCTCCAGGCCTTCAGCAGCGGTGAGGCGGTCAAGGATGTGCAGCTTCTTCTCGGCAGTGAGCGTCGGCTTGCTGCGGATGCTCTCGAGTTTTTGCTGCCACCAGCGCTTCTGGTTCTGGTCGGTGCTGTACATGAACTCGGCGCCGATGGTGCCGCAGTAGGTCTCGCGCAGCGCATTCAGCAGCTCGCGCAGGGTCATCGTCTCGCGGCCGAAATAGGTGTTGCTGATGTTGAACACCGTTTCCTGGTCCGCGTCGCCGAAGCCGTAGAAGCTGGGTTCGAGGTCGGGGATGTTGTCGCGCTCAGCACGCTTCAAAGGGTCCAGGTCGGCCCAGCGTGCACCTACGTTCCGGTAGGCCGCAATGATCTGCTGCACCGCAGTGCGCTTGCGGCCCATTTCGGAGTCGGCGCTGGCGAGCACGACTTTGGTGGTGCCCTGCTTGGCACGTTCGGCAAAGGCGTTGACCACGGGCAGGTGCGGCACGTCCTTGGCGTTGGAGCCATCCACTGCGGGCACATGCTGAAGCGCATCAAAGTAGCTGCGCCAGGTGTCGGGCACGCTGCCGGGATTAGAGAGGTAGTTTTCATACATCTCTTCAACATAGGGCGCGTTGCCCCCGAAGAGATACGAATTGCCCTGATAGGCAGTGAAGACAGACGATGCTGCCTTGGATGGATCGCTCATATGGCGCTGACCTCCGTTTCCCTCTGGGAAACATTAGCTGGTTGGAAAACCTTCCGCGACACGGCTGGACCGGATAGCGGATGCGACGGTGGCAGGAAGGGCCTTCTGTTGCAACTGAATTGTGCCACCTTTTAATTTCGAACCTCAGCTTTGCGTGGCTTTAACCAATCACGGCTTCGTCGGTACGCTTATCACCGCGGTTGTCCACCCAGCTCAGCGCAATCTTGTCGCCAGCTTTGCCGCCCTTGAAAGCAAACTGCACAAACGGGTTCTTCGATACGGCCGTCCCCCATTGCGCGCTCATCACGGTTTTGCCATTGCACTCGGCGCTGATGTTCTGGATAAACCAGGCCGGGACCACCTTGCCGGCCGCGTCGCGCCTCTGGCCGCTTTCCATTTCGTGGCTCACCAGGATTCGCACGGTGACTTTGTCGCCCAGCGCCTGCGCGCGGATTCGCATCGGTTCGCTCATCTTGTTTCTCCCGTTTTATCCGCCACAACCGCCGAGCGTGACCTTGACTTCCTTGACTGCATAGAAAAACCTGTCGCCGGCCCTGGCCAGCGCGTATACGTTGGACGACTGGCCCATCTTGACATTGGTCGACACTGCGGCGTCGGTACCCGCCGGGATGTCAAACAGGGCCGCAAGTGCAGACGGATTCTTCTCGACCACAAACGCGATTTGGGTCGTACCCGGGATATTGCATTGCGCGCCCACCCGCACGACGGCGCCGGTCTCAGCGATCTCGGGCGCCTGCAAAATCAGGTCTTTGCTCTCGGTGGGCACTGCACCGCCCAGTGCCTTGGCCACCTCGTTGAGTGACTTGGTGTCAAACGCGCTCTTGTTCCACCCCGGTGCGTTTTGCCCTCTGGCCGGAACCGGCATCAGTCCCGCTGCAGCAGCTAAGCCAAGCACCGTGGCGCCAGAACCTTTATGGATGAATTCACGACGTTCCATCTGGGAACTCCTTGTTGTACTGTCTTGAGAACATGCACCATTTTAGAAACACTGCAGTTCAGCTACGGCGAGCCCTACCCTGAGGCCTTGGCGCGCGCAGGGTGAGCCTGGCTCGGGCAATCCCGCGTAAAGCCAAAGCTCACACCCAGGGTTTCCCCGAAACAACAACAGCGTCTACCGGGCTCACCAAATGTAAAAAAAACAGTTGAAATGTGTCCTCGCGTGCTATAAAACTTTCAATAACATCGAGAGCATGCAAAAAATGAAGTCAACCCCGAGCAAACCCAGTTATTTGCTAGCGCTGTTGCTGACGGCATGTCTCATGCCCATTTCAGCCCAGGCAGAAGCCGACGCACTCGTCAAAGACGCACTGCTGTTAACGCAGACAGGCCGCTCTGCACAGGCTTTCGAGATGTTGGAACCGAGGGAGGCATCTCGAGCGGGCGACCCTGATTTCGATACGGTGTTTGGCATTGCCGCCAATGAAACCGGGCAATTCACCCGTGCCATCTTTGCCCTTGAACGCGTGTTGGCAGTACAACCCGAGAACGCCCGTGCACGCGCGGAACTGGGAAGGGCACTGTTCGCCGTGGGCGACAACAAGGCCGCCCGCCGCCTGCTCGAGGAAACGAAAACCCAGGGCATCCCCGTCGAGGCGGCCAAGACCATCGATCAGTTCCTGCAGGCCATTGACCGGATCGACGAAGCCGGGCGATCATCGTTGAAAGGCTATGTAGAAGCTACGCTGGGCCACGACAGCAATGTCAATAGCGGTCCGGTCAACCCCAACGTGGCGGTTCCGGTCCTCGGCAATATCGTGGTGGTCCTGACACCAGCAGGCGTCAAGACCAAGGCGTCTTTCGCGTCACTGGGCGCTGGCCTGTCCGGGCGCTACATCCTTGATCCGCGCTGGTCCCTTATTGGCAATGCAACGGGCAGCGTGCGCGCCAACGGCAATGGAACCAGCCAGTTCAACAGCAGCCAGATCGACATCACCGGTGGCGCCGCGTACCGCGTGGAACGCAATGAGTACAGCGTGGTGGGACAGGTTGGCACTTATACGATTGATGGCTCGCGAGCTCGCGACCAGTACGGTGTGGTGGGCGAATGGACGTACCGGTTAGATGGATTCCGCCAGTTCACCACCTACCTGCAGCTCACCAAACTCAAGTACCCCAACCAGCCCATTCGCAACGCCGACCGTGACGTGGTGGGCACTACCTATGCCCACCTGTTTCGCAACGGCATGCTGGCATACGGCGGTTTGTACTTCGGTGCCGAGCGTGAGGACGCGCCGGGGCGCCCCGACTTTGGTCACAAGCTGACTGGCGTGCGCGCCGGGATGCAGAAACCATTCAATGAAACCCTGGCGGCTTTTGTCACTTTGGGCTATGAGACACGCCGCTATGGCGGCACCGACCCGATCTTCCTCGTTGCCCGCCGCGACCAACAGACCAATCTGAACATTGGTTTGTCCTGGTTGCCGGCAAGGGGATGGCGCATTACCCCGCAGATTGCGTATACAAATACGAATTCGAACGTGGTGATTGCAGACTATGCCCGTACAGTAGTTTCGATCACCGCACGCAAAGAGTTCTGAGCGCGGACTTCAAAACACATTCAGCACGCACTTGACAAGGGAAACAACATGACACAGAAGTACAAACTCAAGAACGCCGTGCTGATGATGGCGCTTGCCGCTGTTTATCCGATGCAGAGTTTTGCCGCGGCAGGCGTTGCCCAGTTCACAGCGGGTGATGTGAGCCTGCGGCGCGGTGCGGGCAGCGACCCCCTGCTCAAAGGCAAGGACATTGAAAGTGGCGACGCGATCGTCACAGGGCCAAACGGCCGCGTACAGCTGCGCTTTTCAGACGGCGGCCTGGTGGCGCTTCAGCCGAATTCGCAGTTCAACATTTCCAGCTATGCGGACAAGGCTGACGCCAAGCAGGATTCATTTTTTGTTGATCTGCTGCGCGGCGGCATGCGTGCCGTTACTGGTTTGATTGGCAAGCGCAATACGGAAAATTACAAGGTCACGACGACGACGGCCACCATCGGTATCCGGGGTTCCGCGTTCAACATGGCTTACAACCCGAACGGCTCCCTGTCCGTATCGACCGAGCAGGATGAGATCGAGGTCTGCACACGCGCCGGTTGCGTGGGACTGAAAGCTGGCGAATCTGCACTGGTGGTGTCGGCCCAGGAAGCGCCGATCCGCACCAGCACCCGCGCCTCCTTGCCAACGCCGGAGCCGCGCGAGGACCCACAGGTAGTGGCCAACCAGATCGCTGGCACCGGGCTGCCACCACTGGCCGCTGCCCCACCCGCTCCGCCGGCCCCACCCGCTCCGCCAGCCCCTCCGCCCCCTGCACCGCCGCCGCCGGTCGCCAACCCGCGGATTCTGTCCGGGCTTGCCTTTGCGGGGACGGGACTGATTACACCGCCGCCTAGTGGAGACGGTTTCTACGCGGTCCCTTCAACGTACGACCAGCGGACTTATCTGGACGGCACCCTTTATCTGGACGCCGACAAAAAAGCTGACCGTTACCTTCCTGCCTCCGGCGGCGTCGAGGGTCGGCGTACGGGCACCTCTACCGTGATCAGCACCACCGGCACCATGACTGGTGGCGACTACATGTTGCTGGGTACCTGGACATCGAACACCTGGTCCGAGGGCACAACAGCGAGCTTTGATGCACCGTCCGCATTTGTTACCGGCCTGCCAACGCCTGCTGCAGGATTGAGTGCGCTGGTGGGGCAACGTGCGACGTATAACCTCGCCGCTGCAACGCCTGTGTATTCCACCTTCGGCGCACCCGGCGAA